>CAZSCK010000023.1:0-37661 GCA_964605385.1 uncultured Thioalkalispiraceae bacterium | reverse complement strand
ATTGTTTATATAAGTTGTAAAGCCACCAGGTTGGATTATAAATATTCATCTGGTGGTTTTTTATTTTTGTTACTGATTATTAACAAAATAGAAGGCTACAGCATGTTCAAAAGTATTATTATCGTATATGTATTATTGTTGAATTCGCTTATGGCTGATGAGATGAAAATATTACATTTTGAAAGCGGAGTTAAACGAAATACGCTTATTGAATTATATACTTCAGAAGGTTGTAGTAGTTGTCCACCAGCTGAAGAGTATCTGAACAAATTAAAAAATGACAAAAATCTCTGGAAAAAATGGGTGCCTGTTGCCTTTCATGTTCAGTACTGGGATTACATCGGCTGGAAAGATGAATATGCCACCCGTGAAAATGGCCAACGACAATCTCGCTATGCGAGTTTAAAACGTGCTTCTACGGTGTATACACCTTCCTTTATGGTCAATGGTGCAAGCTGGCGACGAGGAATATTTTCAAACTCTTTACCAAACGAAAATTTATCAGCAGGAAACCTTATTGTCTCTGTTAATGGTAAATCAATTAATGCTGTATACAAAACAAAACATAAATCATCCTTAAAACTTAATATTGCAGTATTAGGGATGAACTTAACGAGCAAGATTGAAGGCGGTGAAAATGAAGGGCGAACAGCGAATCATGAATTTGTAGTGGTGGGATTTAATGCATCAGTAAGTGATAATTTAAAATGGGACATAAAGCTACCTGAGTTGCATTACTCTAAAGCTAAAAAATATGCTCTGGTGGTTTGGGTAAGTGAAATTAATAATCCGCGGCCATTACAGGTTGTTGGTGGGTTATTGCCAAACTATAAACCATAATTTTGGCCCGCGACCTTAATAATAACTAAACCAGAATTTCAGAAGGCGATGTTGCCCAGGTAACGGCCCAAATACCATTATCATTTTTTTCTAAACAAATGATGGTACCAGTTTCAAAACTGATAGCAGATAAATATGCATCTTGCCCGGTAAGTGAGGTTATTAAGTTCGGAACAAAGGGAAGGTGGCTTGTAATTAAAGTATCTTCATTCCAGTTGTTAATTTCGTTAATAATTAAGCCTGGATCATCATTTGGAGTGATGTCTTGATGTAACTCGGGTTTAACCTCAGGTGAGATAGTCTGCGCCATAATTTCAGCTGTTTCACGCGCACGTTTTTTCTTGCTATGAAAAATATGCTTAAAAGTAACATCAGTTTCTTTTAGGTGATCGGCAACATGTTTAATTTTTAATTTACCATTGTCTGTTAGTCCTCGTTCAGGATCTACCTGAGGAGATAAAGCTTCACCATGGCGCATTAAATAAAGTTTCATATTTTATTTCATTTATTCATAGGTACAAAGATAAGCCGTAGCAACTTCAACCTTGAGTTGGAATTTTTCATTCGCATTAACAATAAAGTTATCGCCCTGGTTGAATATTTTCCAGTCAGATGCATTAGGTAACATTACGGTTAAAGCACCTGATACAACAGTTATTGTTTCTTTTTGTGAAGTACCAAATTCATATTCACCAATTTCCATAACACCAACTGTTGCGGGTAAGGTTGTTGTTTTAAAACCGATTGATTTTACCTTTCCATCAAAATATTCATTCGTATCTAACATTTGTATTCCTATTATTAAATTTAATAATTAGTTTTCTATAAAAAAATTATTAGTAATACCTTCTTAACTTTTAAACTACCGTCATTCAGGTCAAACAACGTGCGAGCCGGAATCTATCACATTTAAACTATCAGATTCCTGCTAAAGGCACGCGGGAACACCCAAGGCAGGCTCTGACGAGCATTTTAGTTAGCTTGCCATCAGCTCATCAAGCTCATCTTCCATATGCATTTCAGTAAGCTCGGTAAAGCCACCAATCCATTTTCCATCGATAGTAATTTGCGGCACCATGCGGGCATGGTTTGTAACTTCAAGCATTTCTTTTAATAAGTTACGATCCTGATCGATACGAGCTTCATCGTAGCTAATATTCCATTTTGTTAATAATTTTTTAGTTTGTTCACAAATTGGGCAAGTGCCTGTGCTATAAATTTTTACTCGATTCATTGTTTTGTTTAATGGTTAGACGTGCCAGCGCACAAGGGAGTGAATTATACATTATTTGCATATTTTAGAATGAAAAATCACCAATCCATTTGCCCTTTTTATAGTCGATTTTGAATAAAGAAGGACGCATAGATCGAGCACCTTTTGAACTGAGTTCTTTTTTGACCGGATGCTTTTCAGCGAATTCCACAGGGTCACAGGCATTGGATTGAATGGTATGATACACAATTTTTAAATTTGGGTTTGCTGGTATAGTTTCAAGTTCTGTCGTGTCATGAAAGTTAACTCGTTTTTGTACCACGCAAGTAAAATACAGTTGTAATTCAGCAATTAGTGGCTGGCTTCGCTGTTGCAAGGCTTTTTCTGCTCTTTTCGAGTACATAATTGACATTTTCTTGCCCCGAATATCAATGCTATTCTTGTAATGGAAAGGGTTTAACCATCGATCAATTATTTGTAATGGGTTTTTTATTGAGAAATAACCGGCTTGAAGTTGTAAATTCATTTCAATTAACCTGTATTAGTTATATTGTATTATTTACGATGATATCAATAAGTATAAATCTAGCATAAAAAATGTTGAAAGCAATTCTATATTACGTTCACGATCCTATGTGTAGCTGGTGTTGGGGCTTTTCTAAAACCTTAACGGCGTTACTTGAAAATCTGCCCATTGAGGTTGAAACCAAGCGTCTTTTAGGTGGCCTTGCAGCAGATAGTGATGTTGCTATGTCATCTAATATGAAGGAGAAAATAAAAGGCAACTGGTCTCGTATAGAAGACACGATTTCTGGTGTGAAGTTCAACTTTGATTTTTGGGAAAAAAACACTCCACGGCGTTCTACCTATCCTGCCTGTCGTGCGGTGATCGCTGCTCGTCAGCAAGGTGAGCAATATGATGTTTCTATGACTCGGGAAATACAAAAAGCGTATTACCAGGAAGCACGTAACCCGTCAGATAACTCTACTTTAATTGAATTAGCAAATAATTTAGGATTGTCTATAGATACTTTTAAAATAGATTTAGTTTCAGAAGAAACACAAAA
Organism: uncultured Thioalkalispiraceae bacterium; assembly: GCA_964605385.1. Classification (GTDB taxonomy): domain Bacteria; phylum Pseudomonadota; class Gammaproteobacteria; order UBA6429; family Thiohalophilaceae; genus JAGLTQ01. The sequence continues at coordinate 34,541 of CAZSCK010000023.1, read as the reverse complement.
ACAATTAATAGAAGAAATAACTATGGCCAGAGAGCTTTATGTAGAAAGCTATCCCAACCTTGTTTTGAAAGTCGGAAACAAAACCCAGTTAATTTCGATTAACTATAATGATAGTAAAGTAATGTTGGATAAGATTAAAAAAGCACTTTCAATCTAAATAACGTTTTTGCCATTCAAGAAATTTATTAAGTACAAAGTCTGAGTATTCTTTTTTGTCTTTAAAGTCTTCAGGATTAATTGCATCATAAACATAATAGTTTGCTTTATTATTTTGGCTAGTCATGAAATGCCAGAACTTATCAATTAAAATCTGTGGGTCTCGCCATTCGAATCGATCTTGTGCTTCATAGTGTAAAAATACAGGCAGGATTGGAATACCTGTTCGGATGGAAATATCAAAAGCACCATATTGAAACGTTTCAAATATGCGACGGCCCTTACATCCTCCTTCAGGAAAGATGACAACATTTTCACCCTGGTTTAGTTTTTCGATTATTTGATCAACAACTGCATTTCGTGATTCTTTACTATCGCGTTTAACAAACATTGTTCCAGCCGCTTCACTAATTTTACCCAGTAGAAACCATTTTTTAACTCCCATCTTTGCAAGGGGATGAACATCAAATAATGCGGGAACACCAATATCTTCAAAAGCAGAGGGATGGTTTGCCACTAAAATATATTGCTTTGGAAGTTTTTTTTTATTCTTTTGGTGAAGACGTAAGTCCACTCCAAGTGCACGAGTAAAAAATCGGCACCATATATAAAATAATTTTGAATAGAATGACTTAGTGATTGTATGAGGTAACCAGGCTAAGGCATAAAGAAAAAGTGTGAAAATGCTGAGTTCAATCCAGCACCAGAGCAACCACGCATTTCGTCCAATAAAGTGTAACATGAGGTTCGATCATCCTTATTCGATTAACTATATTTAGTATAGCGGACAAATGGAGGCAGACTTAAGATATTTATGTCTGTGTAATAAGCACCGTAAGAGCTTTTATAGATTCAACGGATTTTTTGGATCCACACCATCCTGAAAGGCTTTCTTGCGATCCATATTCGTTAGTTGATAGACCTTGCCAATCCAGTTATTGAGTATCGCTTCAGCAGTGTCGTGCCAGGTGTTATCCAGCTTTTCACTTATTAAGCTTTCAGGGAAAGCAGGAATGTCCTGGTTATTCTGTTTTGCATTGATGATCTGGCTTTTGTATTCATTCAATGAAGCTTGTATCTGTAATGTAAAATAATTTTCAGGGAAGGGTGGGTAATCATCACATTCATTATTAACAAAACGTATTACTTCACGTTTATATTCTTTTAATAAACTAATAATGTCGTATTCCGGGTGTCCCTGAAGAAACACCAGACGAAATTGATCTTCACTTACCGCAAGATGAACGTCTGCCTCATCACTCTTGGCTAATACGTGTAAGCCTGCTTCTTCAAATTGTGATTGGTCAATTTGATTATAGCGTGAATGGGGTACATCAAATCGAGTATTCACACCATTAACAAGTGGATGCTGACGATTGGTAACATGATGTGAGTAAACCCCCCAGCGTTTAAAACCTAGAGGTCGTCTTTTTTGATTATAGCGAAACTGCAAGACAGCATGGGTCGTCAGGCATGAGCAAAGTGTTGAAGTCACGTTTTCATAAGCCCAATCGATCACTTCAATCAGTGGTTGCCAAAAAGGTTCCTCTGAAAGTTCTGGTCCTGGTGTGGTTCCGGTAATTATTAGCGCATCAAGACCTTGTTCCTTGATTTGCTCAAAGGTTTCATAAAATTCTTCAACATGCGCACGGCCTTTATCGCTACGCGGTAATTCACTTAGCGTAAAGGGGTGCATATAAAATTGTGCGATTGAATTACTTTCGCCGACTAAACGAAAAAACTGCCGCTCGGTTGCCGCCAGGGCAGCATCTGGCATCATATTCAGTAAACCGATATGAAGTTCACGAATATCTTGTTTCACCGCATTATCTTTATTCAACACAGTTTCCCCTTCTTGCTGAAGGCGTTCAAATGTTGGTAATGATGAGTTGGCAACCAGTGGCATGTTTTAAATTCTCTATTTTGTTTGTCTTTTAATCGCTGTTTCAATTAAAGTCATAAGTTCTTCTTTGTTTGTAACCTGAGACAGTTCATCTGTAGTTATGGTGTAGCCATGTTTTTCTGCAATCGCATCATAACGTGGGATGCGAGAATAGAATAATTTTGGAAATACCCAACGAACAAATTCATCTGGGTCAATCATCGCAACATACTCCAGATTATTCTCTTTCATATAAACTGCAAGCTGTTCATCAAGAAAGGCTTCGCGATAATATAACGGCTTAGGATCTGATACCGCCCGCCGAATAAGTGAAGCTTCATTTTTTTCAGTCGCTTTGATATATAAAATCAAAGTATGCTCTGCAAGAATTTTAAGCGTTTCTTCATCATCAAGTTCGCAAACACTACCACCGGCATCATTTATGAAATGTTTATAATCGTAAAGTTCCTGTGCTTTTTTAATAAATGCGGGCACATCTCGCATAGTGGCAATTTCTGCCTGACGATGAAGTTCCTGACGATACTTAAACTCATCAAGGGGTAAACCGCCCTTTTCTGGATCGCCTAACTTGCCTAAAAAACTGGATACAGGTTGCAGGTTATTTACGCTAATATTATTTTGAATATAGATAGAATCCGAGCGCAGCAAGTCTCTCAAGAAAGGCACTTGCATGGCTTGTTTTTTTATATTGTCCAGAATAGGTTCATCAAGGTAATATGTACCAATGCGATAGTCACCTGAAAAATGAAACCACTCATCTGTTGGAAGCATATTTGAGAGGCGAGTTTTACCCACTCCTGACATTCCCAGCAGGGTGATGCTTTTATGTTGCCAATTTTTGAATTCTTCTACACTGAGCTTCACTACATTTGTCCCCAACAATGCTTATTTTTAGGCTATTGTAAGGCAGTTTTAACTGTTTGTCCGCTATATTAAGAAGAAGTAATGGCCACGAAGAACACAAAGATAATTTTACAAGCTAAAAAATGTAGCCTGGATGTAGCGAAGCGAAATCTGGGATAACATGACACTGCTGCCCTGGATTTCGCTTCATTGCATCCATGCTACAAAAAAACATGTGCTCAGTGTTTAATTTGTGTGTGTTCTTCGTGGCTATATTTTCTGGACTCAAATTAGATGCGGACATATTATATAAGCAAATTTTAGATAGGCGAAAAGAATGAAAATAGGTACACCACTTACGGTAAATGCAAAACGTGTCATGTTATTAGGCTCAGGCGAGCTGGGCAAAGAAGTGATTATTGCACTGCAACGCTTAGGGGTAGAAGTGATCGCGGTAGATCGATATGACAATGCACCAGGACATCAGGTTGCTCATCGTGCTTATACGATTAACATGGCTGATGGAGATACTTTGCTTGAACTAGTGAAAAAAGAAAAGCCGGATTTGATTGTGCCTGAAATTGAAGCGCTTGATACTGATATGCTTGCTGAAATTGAGAAGCAAGGTTTAGCGGAAGTAATCCCAAAAGCAAGGGCGACTCAACTGACCATGAATCGTGAAGGTATTCGTTGTTTGGCTGCAGAAGAATTAGGTTTATCCACATCAAAATATGCTTTTGCAGAAAGTATGGATGAAATAAAACAAGCTATTGAAAATGGGGTAGGTTATCCCTGTATTATAAAACCGGTGATGTCATCTTCAGGTAAAGGTCAGTCAACAATAAAAATAGAAGCTGATATTAAAACTGCCTGGGATTATGCCAAAAGCGGTGGCCGGGTTGATCGTGGACGTGTAATTGTTGAAGAAATGATTAAGTTTGATTATGAGATCACCTTGTTAACGGTTCGCGCATTAAATGAAAAAGGAAAAATTGAAACACATTTTTGTGAGCCTATAGGACATATCCAGGTAGATGGTGATTATGTTGAAAGCTGGCAACCACAAGCCATGAGTGAAGTAGCAAAACAAAAATCACAGGATATCGCTAAAACGGTAACCAGTAATTTAGGTGGTCGTGGTTTATTTGGAGTAGAACTTTTTATTAAAGGTGATGATGTTTGGTTTAGTGAAGTCAGCCCACGCCCACATGATACTGGAATGGTCACCATGGCTACGCAATATCAAAATGAATTTGAACTTCATGCGCGGGCTATTTTAGGTTTACCTGTTTCAACTACTTTACGTGAGCCAGGCGCAAGTGCGGTAATTTATGGAAACATGGATGAAAAAGGCATTGCTTTTGATGGAATAGAAAAAGCTTTAGCCGTGCCGCAAACGGACATTAGATTATTTGGTAAGCCCGAAGCATTTAAAAAACGCCGCATGGGAGTTGCTTTAGCTTATGGTAAGAATATTGAAGATGTAAGGAAACATGCGAAAGAAGCGGCGAGTAAAGTTAAGCCGGTAAATAAATAGTGTATATGTTTGGTTGCTTGAGCCTCTAAAGCTGATATTCAATTATAAAAGATATTAGCAAAAGTCGGTAAATTACTAATTATGGTTGGTCTGTTAGATATAGGTGTGATGATATATTGTATTATCAATAAAATTAGTTATTCCTCAAGTTTGAACATATTTTCTTTAATCGCTGGCATTCTTTTAGTTAAAGGTAGTGTTAAAACTGCAAGAGTTGTTTCATGGTTTACAAATTTTATGTTGGTAGGATTTCCGGCTATATTTTTATTTATGCTATTTATTGAGCCTTTCGGCTTAAAAATTACTACTTTTAATCTCAATCTAGTTGGGATGATTGTTAGTACTTTAATTTCGATAGTAATTATCATATTAGTATTTTAGGTTCATCGTGAACTTGAGAAATCACCAGTTCTTGATGCTCGTGAAACAGCAGGTTTAAGTACAAAAAAACCAATGATCGCTTATATGTTAGGTGAGTTACTTTCTGTTACATTTGGAATACTTCTTTATTTAACTAGTTATGGAGAATCTGGTGAATGAGTTAAAAATAAAGCCATAGAATTTTATGGAGAAGAATCTCAGTATTATGTTAGTGGAATGAATTGGTCAGGTAACACTATTTCAGTTCAATTATATGCATATAATGAAGATGAGATACTTCATTTGTACATTCGATGCATTAAATCAGATGAAGAAAAAAGTGCATTAAGTAGTTGTTCTTTAAGAGATCCACGCTAAATAATACTGAAGAACTGCCTCGGGTCTAATAGCGGTCTCTCATACTGGATGAAATTATTTTTCAGTTAAATTTTTAATTATTTTCTCTAACGCCATGACTTTTTTACTGAGTTCACTTAACTTGCGAAAGTGTGCGGTATTTTTCATATGTTGTTTCAATGGCTGTGTTGGTAAACCTGCATACATTCCAGGTTCAGTGATGTTCTGGGTCACGCCGGCTCGGTGGAAAAGAATGACATCGTTACAAATAGTCATATGATCCGATATTTCAGTTTGTCCGCTGGTGATACAACGGTCTCCGATTTTTGTTGATCCCGCAACGGCTAACATCGGGGTAAATAAACAATCCTGACCAATCTCTACATTGTGCGCAATGTGCACGATGTTATCCGTTTTGGTACCGGCACCAATCCTAGTTTGGCCATAGGTAGCTCTATCAATGGTGTTACAAGCACCAAGCTGGACACGGTTTTCGATCACAACGTTACCGGTCTGTGGAATTTTATAACTCTTGCCATTTTTGTCTTGTGCAAAACCATAACCTTCTGAACCAACAACGGTGCTGGCACCAATTTCAACTTCATTGCCCAGTACGCAGTTATAGCCAATCGTGCAGTTAGGATGAAGAATACAGTCACTTCCGATCTCGACATCATTTTCGATCACCACACCAGCAAGCAAGCGACTGCATTCGCCAAGTTTAGTGTTTTGCCCAATCACGACGTTTGGACCAATAAAACAGGAATCAGGAATCTTTACAGTATGATGAATAATTGCAGATGGATGAACTTTTTCCCATTGACCATCTAAAAAATCTCTATCTCCATATGCTTGTTTGATCAACGCATGGGCTAATTTAACATTGCTTGTGATCAGAATACCCAAGCCTTCATCTTGCGCGGCATCTTCTGCCAGTTTCTCAGATACGACTAACGCCGTGGGTTGTCGCTGGCGTGCCAGTTCCAGGTATTCGTAGCTGCTGACAAAAGTCAGATCACCCGGTTTACAACTTTCAACAGCATTAATACCTGTAATCACAGGATCAGCTCCGTATTGTGCTGTAATAAGTTGTAACTTCGAGAATTTCTCTTTTATCTCAGATAAGCGAACACCTTCATTCATTGTTTTTCTCCAGCTACTTTTCTTTTTCTGATTAATAGCAGGTATTAAATCGCTATCCTTAATTTTATTTAACGTTTGCTCTCTAAACTTGCATCTAAATTTAAATTATCACAAAAAGTAATAAACTCATCACGTAAAGCTCGTACCGAACTATCTGCTGGAACACTAATTACCATATCCAGTGAAAACATGGGGGTTCCTGTATGCGCAGCAGGGTAGGTTTTTGTTTCTATTTCTTCAATATTTAAATTACGACTGGAAAGAAAGTCGGAGATGTCATGAACAATACCCGGGTGATCCATTGATACTACGGTTATCTGATAGGGTAAGCGTTTTTGATTTGATTTTTGAGGCTGAGTTTCTTTTGCAATTAAGGTTAAGTTTAAGTTTTCACCTGTTTCCTGCAGGTGAGCAATAATGTTATCAATACATTCTTGAGAGCCCGTTACTAATAACATCATGGCAAACTCATCACCTAGTACAGTCATTCGACTTTCTGAAATATTACCGCCTTGATTGAGAATGGCTTTAGATAATTCATTAACAATGCCTGATTTATCATTCCCGAGTGCTGAAATAACTAAACTTTTACTCATTTTTGTTGCCTATTATTTATTGAATCAAGACTATAATAGATAAGTACTAGTGTGGATACTACTGATTTAGTCATATTAGAGGTTGAAATATGGAAAAATATATAACTATACAAGGTAAAAATGTCGTTATTACTTTGAGTAAATCTGCGGAGAAAGCACTGGCTTCTCGTGAAAAAATATTGGTTGCTGAAATGGAATTATATTTTAGTTGTTTAATCCGCAAACAAGTTCGTTTTAAAGAAAATCTGGAAGGTGACTTGGTTAGTGTAACTGATCAGTTGGCTGTGCGTTTTCGTCCTGTTATGACAAAAAGCTGCGGCATTGATTACGAAGGTGATGAGCCTCCATTGGAAGATTTTCCGATTAAAAATCCTCAATCTTTTGTGCCTCATTGGTTAAAAGTAGATTTTAGGAAAAATGAATGGATTGGTGAATTTGGTTTTTAATTTTGCTTAACTTAACCTTAAATCTGGTAAACTTGTACCATGCTCAAGTTTTTAAATTTATCTCTACGCCGTGGTCCTCGCGAACTTCTTCACGATGTTAATTTTACCATTCACCATGCCCAAAAAGTGGGTATTACCGGTAGTAATGGCGTGGGGAAATCGAGTTTATTTGCTTTAATACTGGGTTCTTTGCATGCTGATGCAGGCGACATTTTTTTACCCAAAAATTTAATTATTGCCCATGTTGCACAAGAAACGCCTGCACTTGATAGTACAGCAATAGAATATGTTTTGGATGGTGATGTTCAGCTACGCCAGCTTGAAAAAGAGATAAAAAATGCGGAAGAAAATGACAAGGGTGAAATGCTGGCTCATCTTTATAGCGAAATGGAAGCGATTGATGGTTATACCGCAAAAAGTCGAGCCGCTACCTTACTTAGTGGTTTAGGTTTTACTACCGCACAGGAAAACTCAGAAGTTAAGCAATTTTCCGGTGGCTGGCGTATGCGTTTAAATCTTGCGCAAGCTTTAATGTGTCGGTCAGATATTCTTTTGCTTGATGAACCAACGAATCACCTTGATCTTGATGCTGTTATTTGGCTTGAATCATGGTTAAAAAATTATAAAGGCACGCTGTTACTGATTTCACATGATAGGGATTTTCTGGATAACGTTGCAGATAATATTGCACATATCGAAAATCAGGGTGTGATTTTGTACAGTGGTAATTATTCAGCATTTGAAATTCGTCGTGCTGAATATTTATCAACTCAACAATCGGCTTATGAGAAACAACAACGTGAAGTGCAACACATGCACAAGTTTGTTGAACGTTTTCGTGCAAAAGCCACAAAAGCCAAACAAGCACAAAGTCGAATTAAAGCACTGGAACGAATGGAATTGATTGCACCTGCTCATGTTGATTCACCATTTAATTTCAAATTTCGTGAAGCGGAAAAAATGCCTAATCCATTGGTTACATTAGTTGATGCGGCGATTGGTTATACTGAGAAACCACTTTTATCAAAAATTAAATTAACTATTCATCCAGGTGACCGACTTGGTTTGCTTGGGCATAATGGTGCAGGTAAATCGACACTCATTAAATTATTATCAGGTGAATTAAAAATATTATCAGGTGATTTTATATCGGCAAAAGAATTGAATATTGGTTATTTTGCCCAGCATCAACTTGAACAACTTGATTTGGAAGCCAGCCCATTATTACACTTACAACGAATTGATCCTGAAGCAACCGAGAGTGATTTACGTAAGTATTTAGGGGGCTTTGCTTTTAATAATGATATGGCAGTCGATCCTGTTGCACCTTTATCAGGTGGTGAAAAAGCCCGCTTGGTACTGGCTCTTGTTGTTTATCAAAAACCAAATTTATTATTACTTGATGAGCCTACTAATCATCTTGATCTGGAAATGCGTCATGCTTTAACCGTAGCCATGCAAGAGTTTGAAGGGGCAATGATTATTGTTTCGCATGACCGACATTTACTGAGGACAGTAACTGATAACTTACTTTTAGTTGCTAATGGTCGTGTTGTTGAGTTTGATGGTAGTTTAGATGATTATCGACTCTGGTTGAGTCAACAAGCTAAACATTCATCAGCTTCGAAGGACATGAAGGAAGAAGAAATAAATAATAGTGATGACTCTCAAAATAAAAAACAACTCCGTAAAAACTCAGCAGAAAAAAGAAAGTTATTAAAACCATTACAAAACAGATTAAAAAAACTTGAAAATCAAATGGAAGAATTGAGTTCAACTAAAGGATCATTAGAAGAAAAATTAGGCGATAATAATATTTATAGTGAAGGCAATAAAGATATTTTAAAGAAATTATTAGAAGAACAAGGTCAGGTTGATAATAACTTACAACAGGTTGAAATGGACTGGCTAGAAGTTAGCGAAGAGCTTGAAAGTGCTAATGCATAATATAAATAAATTAAAAGTTAACAGGAATGACTCATGGCTATACAAATAGAAGATCCAGAAAATAAACTTAATAAAAAAAGCTTTGCACTTTTTGCTTTAGGTTTTCGTCCATTTTTCCTCTTTGCCGCTTTTTCGGCTTTTTCTCTTATTATTTTATGGCTTTATGAGTTGTCGGGAAAACTGACTATTTCGGGTTATTACACACCTGCTGGCTGGCATGCACATGAAATGTTATTCGGTTATACGGTTGCGGTGATAGCAGGGTTTTTATTAACGGCAGCTGGTAACTGGACAGGTATGAAGATGATAAATGGATGGCGGTTAACTTTATTGTCAATTGTCTTTCTGTTAGGTCGCTTTGCTCCTTTTATACCTAACCTTCCTCATTGGGTTATAGCCGTATTTGATCTTTCTTTTCTTCCATTAGTTGCGCTTCTTATCGCGATACCTGTTATTAAAATAAAGCAATGGTCTAATTTTGTTTTTATCCCCCTTTTACTTGCGATGGCAGCAGCAAACCTGATGGTTCATTTAAGTGCGCTGAATATTATTGATATTTCAATCGTTACTGGAAGTCGATTAATGATTTACCTGGTAATTCTATTAATTGTCATAATGGGTGGTCGCGTTATTCCATTTTTTACTGAACGCGGTGTACATGGTGTAACAACTAAAAAATGGATTTGGATAGAATGGTTGTCATCTTTTAGTGTTGGCTTAATTATTATAGCAGAAATGTTTTTTGCAGATAATGTAATAACAGGATACATCGCCATGTTTGCTGCTATCACTAATCTGATTCGGGTTGCAGGCTGGTATTCAAATAAAATCTGGCAAGTACCTCTTGTCTGGATATTACAGATTGCTTATCTCTGGATTGTGATTGGTTTTGTAATTAAAGGCTGGATGATCTTTAATATAAACGAAAGTTTATTTGCATATCATGCCTTTACAGTTGGTGGTATCGGTATTATGACTCTGGGGATGATGGCTCGTGTGAGTATAGGTCATACAGGCAGAGATATGATTTTAAATAGCTGGATGGTATTAGCATTTATTTTAATTAATGTTGCAGCTATAACCAGAGTGATTATTCCAATGCTTATGCCAGAATTATACCTTTTCTTTATCCAGTTTTCAGGCTGGTTATGGATATCAGCATTTATTATTTTCTTTATCATATATACACCTATGTGGATGAAGCCTCGTGTAGATGGCCGGGAAGGTTAAGGTTATTAATAAATAACCTCAAATAGACGACTTTGAAACCATAGGGTTGATGGGTAAGCCGCGATCCATATCCAGAAAAACCGATTAAGACCAAATAAACATGCGTTGGAGAAATGGAAAATTGCAGCAATAGTGAGAGCAACTAATAGACTGATATGTGAAACAAGTGAAAATGGAAATAGTAATTCAAATATCATTACACTCCATGACATAGAAAAAAGTAAACGTGGTGACTTTGACCATGATCTTAAATGTTCACTAACCGGGTAGGCTGAAAATTGAAAAACGTCTTGTAAAGCACGGCCACTTCGCCAGTCTGGATTTACTATTTTTACCCATCCCGATATGAAGTAAGAAAAAATTAATTGTAATGCAAGATAACCAAAAGCAAGTTCCTGCCAACGTAATGTTGGTGCTAAATGCACCAGACATAAATTAAGATAAAACCAGCAAGCCCATACGATCAGCACCACCATTATAAGGGCCCTGAAAACGTTGCAAAATAGCCAATCCCACGAGTAATAGCAAAAGACTAATCCATGCTGTTTGAATTCCAATAATAAGTAATAACGCCAGGACTAACCAGACTAAGAACAGGCGTCGTTCATTAGTGAATACGGTTAGGTGTTCAATACTTTGTTGTATAAAAGCAAAGCCCATTAATATTTCAGTTAGACGAATATCAGTTTCGAGATTCATATTACATCTTCAATAGATAAAGCTTTTGTTAATTTTGATTTTTCCCTCTGTATGAATAACAAACGAAATTGCAAATGTGTTGCTGTTATTTTTTCTGCCGGTGAAAGATGTCTCTTGCAATACGCTTTAATATTTCATTTTCACTGTGTGGTGTGTAATTTTCCATAATTCGTTCAGCACAACTTACTAAAAAGAGTGACTCATTCCCTTCTGGGTTCCAAAACATTCGCTTTAACATCTGCATAAATGAAAGATGTGCTGGTCGAGGTCGGAATTCTGTCCACTCGAGTGCATGTTCATTTTCTGAATTTAATAGAGAAAATTCAATGCGTGGTGAAGGGGCAACAATGTCAAAGAAATTCCATGAAGGAATCAGAGCCGGTAGAAGTAATTTTAACGATTGTAGAATTTTTATAGATATCTGTTTTTATGATCTGTGTCGGGCAATATGCCTTGCTCATATTTCCCAAAAAGCTTGTATCGATTTCACGTGATGTGATCATAGATAAAATCACGTAAAAAATCAGGGAGAATTTTAAAAATAGATAAAAAATTAATGGGGAAAGACAGAAGCCTCACAATTTTAGAAAAGCAGTGCTTTTATGATAAATGTTATTATTTTCGGTAAATAACATTGTTTCAAAGTATTCAGTGGGTTGTTTTAGATGAATTAGAATAGCTTGCCCTTTTTCTGATTGCATGGGAACTAATTTAAACATATGGTTTTCATCATGCCTAATCACCAGTTTGCACCATATATTACATAACTTACATTCACCATCAAACATAATTATTTTGTCATCATTTTTTATGTATGGAATGGTTGTGTTTGCAATTCCCATAAACTACATATTTATAATAATGATTTTATTTTTCTAATGAATTCAGGTGAATCCCATTCTATAGCTGCGTTGACGCCATATTTTATTTTGCCTTCTTTATCAATAACAAAGGTAGAGGGATAAGTAATGATATTCCATTTTTTTGCAAATGAACCATCTTGATCAAGAAGAACAGGGAACTCGACTTTTACTTTTTTCATAAATTCAAGAATGGTTTTGGTGTCTTCAGCATAATTAATTGAAATAAGTTCAAAAGGTAATCCCTTCATCTTTTTATTAAGGCGATTTAATGAAGGTATTTCCTGAACACAAGGTGGGCACCAGGTCGCCCAGAAGTTTATAACAGTAACTTGTCCTTTGAAATTGTTTTTTTCTACCCTATTGCCATATGCATTTTTAAGGTTTATTGCCAGGGGCTTAACAGTACCCTGGTATTCTTTTAAATAAATATCAATACCACTTTTATATTGTTTAATATGTTTTAGCTTAATTGGTTTAACTGGAACGTTATGCTTCTCAAGAACAGGAATCATTTTTTTAATATTTATTACTATAGGTTTAGTTTGCGTCACCATTTTATTGGTTGGTTTATCTTCGTAAAATAGACTCATCATATCAGGAAGAAGACGTGTATATATGGGGCTACCATGTTGTTCCAGTTTTTCAAGTAAAGAGTTAAATTGGCTGAATGTTCCTCCTTTTTTTGACTGGTAGATCATAATGGGTATATTGGTTGAAGAAACAATGGGCATATATTCGGGTAACTGACCAAGAGGTGGAATAGAATAAAAAGTGTAAGGTGAAAAAAGAATAGCACCAATAAAATAAGGTTTTGTTTGCTTTCTTTGTTGCCACTGGTGTGCACCACGTAAAGCACTTAAAGATGCATAGGAATCACCTAAAACGATAATTTTCTTTCCTGTTTTTTTATGTGCATATTGAATTAAATCGGCAACATATTTTCCGTCTAGCTTCTTTACTGAGCCAGTGCCTTGAGGTAAAAAAAGTGATTCAACAATATTAGCTTGCCAGACTTCAATATCTTGTTGGGTTAATAAACGTGCCAGGGAACGATGGCCGCCACGTAAGCCATATTCAGGTGCTAGCCATAATATCAGGTATTTTCCTTTGGCCGGAAATTGTTCTACTGTTATATCAATGTCAGGAGAAACTGTGACGGTGAATTCATCTTCAGCAAAAGTAATTTTTGAAATAAATATGCTTGAACAGAGGATAGCAAGTAAGGATAAATAGAGTAGTGTTGATGTTTTTTTCATAGTGTCGCTCTACTTATGTTGTGATTTGAGACAAAGTCTAGCAGTGTCTGGTTTTTCTATATAGTAAAAAAGTGTACTCTTGCTGTTTTTGAGATATTCGATAGAATAGCCTCTATAAATACATTTCATGGAAAAAAATATGGCTTTTAATTTAAAATCAATTTTTGGTAGCCATCAAAAAAGTGATGCGGATAGACGTGGCGCTGAACGGGTAAAATTACCCGATGAAGCAACAATACTCATTGTTGATGATTCTCGTACGGCAATTGCAGTTTTAAAGAAGACGTTAGAGCCAACAGGTTATAGTATTATTAGTGCCGCAACGGGTGAAGAAGGTATTGATATGGCCAAAGTCCATCAACCGGACCTAATCCTTATGGACGTTATTATGCCGGGTTTAAATGGTTTTCAGGCGACTCGAATTTTACGTAAAGAAGAAACTACAAAAAAAATACCAATTATTATTATTAGTGGAAATGAGCAGGCGACTGAGAAGTTTTGGGGCTTACGCGTTGGAGCCAATGGTTTTATAGCAAAACCGGTTAACCGTTCTGAACTTTTTCATCTGTTACGTGAGCATCTTGTTAAGGCCGAAGTTTTATAAAGTTAATAGCTTAAGCTAGTTTCTTATCTTTATTTTGATGCTTAAAACTCTGCCTTTGCTATTTTAATTAGATTATTAATATCATTTTCCATTTTAACCCGCTCTTCTTCCATTTGCTCTGCATTCAATTTTTTCGCAATGTTATGTGGTTCACCAACAGCAATAACAATGCGTGAAAAAGGTTTTGGAATAATAAATTTATCCCATGATTTTAATTCCCAATATCGACTTGCTGCATACGCAATAGGTAACATTGGTGTTTGCGTTAATTGTGCCAGCATGACGGCACCTTGTTTAAATTCATGAACCGGACCTGTTGGTCCATCAGATGTTGTAACAGGTGAAACTTTGTCCTTCATAATTGTGTTATACATATCTTTTAATGCGCGCGCACCAGTACGGTTACTTGAACCTCGAATCGCAACGGCTCCCCAGGACTGAACGATTCTTGCGGGTACTTCACCATCAACCGAAGGGCTGATAAGAAAACCAATTTTAAGGCCGCGTTTTTGTAATTTACGCATATACCATGCACCAAATATAAGCATTTGATGCCAGTAACAAGGAATTATCGGTTCACCTTTCTCTATGAGTTTTTGGGTATGTTCATCACCAATGATTTTCTCAACACGACAAGTCCACCAAAAGCTGGTGATAAAAAGTTTTACGATAGGATGGAGAAGGGTATAACCCAATTTTCGTTTCCATGTCATAGTACGCATGTATAAGTACCTTGTTATAAATTATAAATTTGTTTGGTTTTAATTTTTTGTGATGTCATATATTCAGAGCAAGCTATATGGCAAGTATATTCTTTATTGTCTTCAACAGAAATAATTTCAACAGGATAAGTTGACCAAAAGTGATTTTGGTAGTGTGCCCCATTTTTTTTATGTTTTATATCTTTCATATTGTAGATAGAACCAAGATTGGCGGCTTTAATAATAGCTTCATTTTTTGTCCAGAGATTAAAAAAATGCTGTTTGTGATTATCCGTATTAGTTTCTTTCGCAGAGCAATCAGTTCCAAATTTATTTAATATTGCCGGATTAACATCACGTTGTAATTCAATATCAATACCGACTTTCGCAGTATCGGATATGACACAGCAGACAATATCTCCAGAATGAGAAATATTGAAATCAATATCACCCTTGAAGAAGGGTTTACCATGCTTTGGAAACTGGAGTTGATCCAGTGAAAAGGGGGTATCCAGGTATTCAGACATGGCTATTTTAAGTAATTGCAGACCGGCCAGGGATAATACCTGATCATTTTGCTGGCGTAATTTTTTAACCAGTTTTTGTTTTATAATAGGCAATTCTTCAATCCAGTCGGCAATTTGTGCAGATTGTTGGGCTGAACTTATACTTTCTGGACTGACTTTATAATATAGTATCGTTATTGGCATTATGTCCTGAACCCTCTAAAAACATGACCTCAAAAAAACCTAAATCAATGAATTTACCCGCCGGGCCTGATGAGCCGTTTGATCTTAATATGACCGAGGAATCATTTCCAAAGATTGCTGAGTATATTGCAAAATTTGGTGATTATTGTCTGATTAAACCGGTTTCACGACGTAATAATACCATTTTGATTAACGCCCCGGATGCGGTGAAGGAAATTTTGGTTAAAAAGCATGAAAATTACAAAAAAGGGCCAGGGTTTGAACGGGTAAAAATGTTGTTAGGTAATGGCATTATCGTTAGTGATGGAAAGTTTTGGCGCAGACAGCGTCGTATGATTCAACCTGCTTTTAGTCGTCAATGTATTAGTGGTTTGGCAACAAAAATGAAAAAGGCTAATCAGCACTTGTTAATTCGTTGGCTGGAAAAAGCGGATAAAAATGAAGTAATAGACGTATCCAGTGAAACAAGTGACCTCTCACTTGAGATTATTCTTCGTTGTTTGTTTAGTGACGATATGGATAAATTGATCGAGCAAGAAGGAAAAAATCCCTTTGATATTTTAACTTATGATCTGGCTCGTGATATTAAGTTTGTAATGAAATTTCGTGCTTTAAAATCATTAGTACAGCAACTTATGGATGAGCGGCGTGAATCATCAGTGCGTTATGATGATTTTTTAGAAGCCTTTATGGAAGCCAAAGATAAAGAAAGTGGCGAGGGCATGACAGATAATGAAATTATTGATGAAGTTATGACTATGATTATTGCCGGTCATGAAACCGGTGCAACAACACTTAACTGGGTCTGGTATTCACTCGCACAAAATCCAGCGGAAGAAAAAAAGCTTCAAGATGAAGTTGATAATGGCGTTGCCGGCGATATACCTACTTTTGAAGAAGTGGGACAAATACCCTTTAGTCGTCAAGTGATTGAAGAAACATTACGTTTATATCCGCCTGTCTGGCTGTATTCGCGAACAGCTATTGCTGATGATAAGGTGTGTGGCTATGATATCCCTGCAGGCACAAACATATTTTTCTCTCCGTATTATTTACATCGTAATCCAGGTTTCTGGGATGAGCCCGAGGCATTTAAACCAGACCGCTTTGCAGCAGGTGAAATTAAAAAACGTCATAAGTTTGCTTTTATCCCATTTTCAGCCGGGCCACGTCGTTGTATTGGAGATTACTTCAGTATTGTGGAGATGCAAATTCATTTAGGTACAATGGCGAAAAAATTCAAACTTGAATATGTTCTGAGTGAAAAAGGCGTTGAGTTGGATCCTCAAGTGAACTTGCGCAGTAAAAATAGTATTATGATGAAGTTAATTAAACGATAAAGGTTTCTATATATGTCGAGTTTTACCACGCTAATTGAAGCGCTTGAACAGCACAGTACCGATGAACGCAGTCTTACTTTTATCGAAGGTAAGGAAACCGAATCCACCATCACATTTAAGCAACTACATCAGCGTGCATTGGGTATGTTGCACCATTTTCAGAAACAAGGTTTAAAACCTGGTGATGAGTTGATTGTTTTTTTACGTGATAATGAAACTTTTCTTTATGCTTTCTGGGCTGCAATTTTTGGCGGTATTATTCCTGTGCCAATTGCGGTGGGTATCAGCGATGAGCATCGTTCTAAACTTTATAAAATTTATAATAAATTACAACGCCCGTATATTTTTACTGATGGCGATAATCTTGAACGTTTGAAAAAATATGCAGATGAAAATAATCTTGCAAGTGATTTTGAAAAATTAAAAGAAACAACAGTACTCGCCGGGAATATGACCGACCTCAGTCAACAAGGTGAGAAGCATAATGCCAAAGCAGATGATGTTTGTTTTATTCAATTCTCTTCTGGTTCTACCAGCGATCCAAAAGGTGTGGTACTAACACATAAAAATTTAGTACTGAATGTTCTGGCTAAAGGTGCTGCGGGTGGTTACACCAAAGATGATATTTCTTTAAGCTGGATGCCCTTGACTCATGATATGGGTTTAATTGGTTTTCACATTAATATGATCGCTTGTTATATGCATCATAGTATTATGGCAACAGACTTGTTCAGTCGGCGTCCAGGCTTATGGTTACAAAAGGTCAGCGAAAAACGCGCTACTGTGATTTGTTCACCTAACTTTGGTTTTAAACATTTCTTAAAAGCACTTGGCGATAAAGAGATGCCGGGTATGGAACTTTCTTGTGTGCGTGTAATTCTTAATGGTGCGGAACCTATTTCAACTCGCCTGTGTGATGAATTTCTTGAACGCCTGGCACCCTATGGCTTAAAGCATAGCAGCATGTTTCCAGTATATGGTTTGGCAGAAGCGACCCTGGCCGTTGCTTTTCCGAAATGGGGGCAGGATTATCGTGCAGTACACGTTGATCGTCATAAACTCAAAGTGGGCGACAAGGTAACTTATCTTGAAGAAGATACTGCAGATACACTTAGTTTCCCTATCGTAGGATTTGCTGTACCTGATATGAATATTCGTATTGGTGATCTTGAAGGTAATGCTTTTGCTGAAGATACCATTGGTAGCATTTTAATTTCAGGACCTACTGTTACTCAGGGTTACTATTACGATGAAGAAGCAACTAAAGCAGTAATGACACCAAATGGTTGGCTGGATACCGGTGACCTTGGTTTTATGCATAATGATGAACTCGTTATCACTGGCCGTAGTAAGGAAATTATTTTTGCTCATGGACAAAACTATTATCCGCATGATCTTGAATCAATTTTAATTCATAGTGAAAGTATTGAGTTGGGTAAAGTTGCTGTTTATGGCTTATGGGAAGAAAAATTACAGCGCGATGAATTATTGGTGTTCATTATATTCCGTGGTGATTTAAAAGATTTTGTACCCTTGGCAAAGAAAGTTTCACATACTTTGAATGAACAAGCGGGGCTTGAAGTTGATTATGTTATTCCGGTTAACCGTATTCCTAAAACGACCAGTGGTAAATTTCAACGACGTATTCTTAGCGATGCTTTTGAAAAAGGTGAATACGATACCGTACTCAAAGAGATTGAAAGTTTAACGCAGCCACAAGAAACAACATTGGATGAATCGTTATCACCTTTACAACTGGAATTAAAAGAGCTCTGTAATAGTGTTATCGAAGATCATAGCCTGAGTGTTAATGATAACTTTTTTGAGTCGGGTATTAGTTCATTAGTTTTAGCTGAAATTCACCAGAAAATAGATGATCGTTACCCGGGTAAAGTTGATGTGGTTGATTTATTTGAATATCAGACAATTATTGATTTAGCTGAATTTTTACAGGAAAAGTTATAACCAGATTTCCGTCTACCTTTATTAGCAGTCACTTATATACAAAATAATGAGTATTGATTTTAAGAATAAGCGAGCTTGTAAGAATAAATCTAAATTTACTAAGCATGTTAAAATGACAAATGTGCTAATGTCTGAGTATATTTTGATTATTTTCAGTAGTTAGGCTACCATTCGATACATGAATCGTCTTTTTACATTCCTAATTCTTGGTATATTATTATCGCAGTCTGCGTGGGCATTTTCTGATCCTGATCGATATGATTTCCAGGAACAAACTTATACACAAATTTCTGATAGCTATGATGGATCAAATAATTATGATCACAAAACAAGTGATCATTGTGACCATGCCTGTGCACATTTAATTGGAATTATTTCAAATTCAGCCATTAGTATTCGCTCTAGTTCTAAAAGTAAATTAATTACATTAACAAACATAGTCTCGTCTATTCATCAGCAACCTCCGGTACCACCACCTGCCTCGTAATACCTTAATAAAGCTTTAACTTTTTCAATACAGATCTCCGTTGATCATGTATTGATATTCATAATTTATTAATAAGGTTTTACAACAATGTTATTTATTACAAAGAAACATAGCTACCGCTTGTTGGTAGCGTTATTCGCCGTGAGCGTGTATTTTCAAGAAGTATCTGCGCAAACAGCAACATTAAACAAATTTGAAGCTGCTCCTATTGAACTACAACAATTTATAAAACAGGCTTTTATAACGCATCCACGACTTGTTGCGGCAGAAGCTGAACGAGATGCTGCCAAAGCAGGATATACGGCAGCAGATATGGCAATTTATAATCCAGAGTTAGAGCTTGATGGAGAAGAAACTAATATTAAGACTTCAACCCTTGGGATCAGCCAAACCATTGACTGGGGTGATCAGCAAGGTGCTAAAACAGTAATTGCACGTTATAAACTTAATGCTGCATTGGCAACATTAAAACAAGAACGACAACAGTTGCTCAGTGATTTACTGATTACCTTAACTGACTTTCAAAATAAATCTCGGCTTGCAGATTTGTCTCAACAACGTCTGGCATTAATGAAAAACTTTGCTGATGTCGCAAGACAAAAACATGCTGCTGGTGATTTAAACCAGGTTGAACTCGATCTTGCTCAACTGGCTTACAGCGAGTCTATATTTGATAATGCAAAAATATTAGCCGAACAAGTTGAAGCCGAACAAGCTTTTTATGCTTTATATAACGTGAAAGCTTCAGCGAAGAGTTCATTGCCAAGCATGGCTATTGATTTTGAAAAAGTCACTTTACCTCATGAGCTTGATCAATTTGTAATGAGCTTGCCGCAAATGCAAATTGTTCGTGCTAATGTTGCCGCAAGTAAAAACACCATTAAGTTACGTCAGGGTGAAGCAAGTGCAGATCCTACTATTGCCATTCGTGGAGGCAAAGAAGATAAAGAAAAACTTGTCGGTATAACACTGACTATTCCTTTTAATATACGAAATAGTTATCGTGCGGAAATTGAAGTAGCGAAAAATGAATATTTACAAGCTGAACAACTAGCGCAACTGGCATGGCGTAATATTCGTAAAGATATTATTGCTAAAACCCGTCATTACCAGTTAACGCAAAATGCTTGGCAGCAATGGCAACAAGGTGGCCAACTCAGCATCCATCGCCAGTTAAAATTACTTAAACAATTATGGCGCGCAGGTGATCTTCGTACCACCGATTACCTGATACAGATTAAACAAAATCTGGATACACAATCTGCAGGTATCGAACTGCAAACAACGCTTTGGTCGAGCTGGCTAGCGTGGTTGAACTCAACCGCTCAAATTGAATCATGGCTGCAACTTAACACGACAAGGAATCAATAAAATGATCCGTTTAATATTAATTTCTCTTATTTCAGTTTCTTTATTTTCCTTAACGGCTTGTAGTGATGAAAATGAAACAACATCACACAGTACGGAAAGTCATACAGAAAACAAAAAACATAATGATGGTGAGCATCATGACGCAAAGAAAGAACAAGCGCATGATGACCACGATGAACATAAAGATGAAGAACACCATGATGAAGAACACCGTGATAAAAAACACTCAGATGAAAAAGAAGTTGGTCATGAAGAAGAAGCAGGCGCGATTCATCTAAAACCGGAACAAATGAAAATGGCCAATATTATTGTTAAAACATTACAGCTCAGTGATGCCTCAATAACAATTCGTGCACCGGGTGAAATCAAACTGAATGCTTATCGCACCATAAAAGTTTCACCACGTATTAATGCACAGGTTATTAAACGTCATGCCAAGTTGGGTGAAGAAGTAATTGAAGGACAAAAATTAGTCACGCTGTCGAGTGTTGAAATGGCTGAAGCTCAGGGACAACTTTTATTAGCCGACAAAGAATGGAAACGAGTTAAAAAACTGGGGCGCAAGGTTGTCTCGGCGCGCCGTTTTCTTACCGCAAAAATTGAATATGAAAAATCGTATGCTAGTGCAAAAGCCTATGGCATGAATCAAAAAGAAATCAATGCCTTACTCGCACAAAAACGCAGTGCAGATGGTTCATTCAATTTAGTCGCCAAACAGGCGGGACGTATTTTGCATGACAAATTTATCGTTGGTGAATATGTTGAAGCGGGTTACGAATTGATGGTGATTGCTGATGAATCAATCATGTGGGTAGAAGCACGTGTAACTCCTGAAATAGCAGGTCAAATTGAAATTGGCAGTGATGCTGAAATCAGCACAGATAAGTTGAAAATAAAAGCAAAAGTGATTCAGTTACATCACACGCTTGATGAAATAACCCGAACGTCTGCGGTTCGTCTTGAAGTTAATAATAAAGATGATCGTTTACATGCGGGTATGTTTGTTTCAACTTTGATTGCTTCACGTAATAAATTTCAAGCATTACAGATACCTGAAGCCGCTGTATTGCGCAGCAGTGATGGTGACTGGCAAGTTTTTGTTGAACAGGAAGAAGCCGGTGAATTTAAAGGGGTTGAAGTTGAAGTAAAACAATTTAGTGATGGCATGGCGATCATTGAAGGCCTTCAACCCGGTACGCGTGTTGTTACTCAGGGCGCATTTTTTGTGCAGTCTGAGTTGGCAAAAGGCGGCTTTGAAATTCATAACCATTAAAGGTGGCTCATCATGTTAAATAAATTGATTGATATTGCTGTAGCAAGTCGCCTACTTGTTGTTTTAGTTTTAATCGCAACACTTTTGGGCGCCGGTATGATTATACCGAAACTGAATCTGGATGCCTTTCCGGATGTCTCCAATATACAAGTAACAATAAATACGGTCGCTGAAGGATTAGCTTCTGAAGAAGTCGAACAACTTATCACCTATCCGGTTGAAGCGGTCATGTATAGCTTGCCTGATGTCAAGGAGGTACGTTCTATTTCTAAAACCGGTTTATCGATGGTGACCGTAGTGTTTAAGGAAGGCACTGATATTTATTTTGCTCGGCAAATGGTCTTTGAACGATTGCAAGCAGCAAAGGAACAAGTGCCTGATGGCATTGGTACACCTGAAATGGGGCCCAATACCTCTGGTCTGAGCATGGTGTTTCAATACATTTTGCGATCTGATGATGCTGAGAAATACGATATTATGGCATTGCGCGGTTTAAATGATTGGGTGGTGAAATTATTACTCATGCCGGTTGATGGCGTAACTGAAATTCTTTCCTTTGGCGGCAAAGTACGTCAGTACCAGGTACAGGTTAACCCGAAAAAACTCCTGTCTTATGGTATCAGTATTGCTGACATCTCAAATGCTATCGAAACCAGCAACCGTAATGCGGGTGGTTGGTATATGGATCGTGGCGAGGAACAACTCGTGATTCGAGGGGTAGGTTGGTTGCGTTCAGATCAGGATGGATTACGTGACATTGGTAATATTCCTTTGAAACAGCAAGATGGTATTGTTGTACGAGTTAGTGATGTTGCCAAGGTAGAGTTTGGTTCAGAAATTCGTCAGGGTGCTGTTACCTTATCGCGCCGAGACAAGGATGGTAATCCTCAGTCACTTGGCGAAGTTATGACGGGTATCATATTAAAACGCATGGGTGCAAATACTAAAGAAACGATCGACAGTATTAAAGATCGTTTACCGATGGTGCAGCAAGCATTACCCGAAGGTGTCACTCTCGATACGGTTTATGATCAGTCTGATCTTGTTGATAAAGCGGTGAGTACGGTTAGTAAAGCATTACTGGAAGCCTTTATACTCATTTTTATTATTTTGATGATGTTCTTAATGAACCTTCGTGCGACCTTGCTAGTATTACTTTCCATTCCAATTTCTATTGGTCTGGCATTAATGGCAATGGCTTACTGGGGGATCTCAGCGAACCTAATGTCATTAGGTGGTTTGGCAATTGCGATTGGCATGATGGTTGATGGCTCCGTTGTTATGATGGAACATATCTTTAGTCACTTAAGTCATCCTGATGCGGATCACAAAAATAAGAATGATGCAGATGGCATACCTGAAAATCATGGCATGGCACTGCGTATTCAGGAAGCAGCCAAAGAAGTTGGACGCCCGGTATTTTTTGCCGTACTAATTATTATTATTGTGTTTGCGCCTTTATTTAGTTTAGAAGGTGTTGAAGGTAAATTATTTCAACCTATGGCGATCTCAATTGTATTAGCTATGTTTGCTTCTTTATTTGTTGCTTTGATGGTGATTCCTGCTTTAGCAACTTACGCCTTTAAAACAGGGGTGGTTGAAAAAGAAAGTCCTATTTTACGACCAATAGAAAAAAACTATCGCATACGTTTACAACAAGCACTGAAAATAAAATCGACGGTCGTTAAAGTTGCGGTCGGGCTTTTTATTAGTTCGTTATTGCTGGTTCCTTTTATGGGCACAGAATTCGTCCCGGAACTTGAAGAAGGTACATTAAATATCCGAGTGACACTCGCGCCATCTTCAAGTATGAATACCGCACTCAAGGTAGCTAAAGAAATGGAACAGGTTTTAATGCAGTTTCCTGAAGTGCTCTATGCAACCAGCCGCGTTGGACGTGCAGAAATTGGTGGTGATCCTGAGCCAGTATCCAATGTTGAAATCTATGTTGGAATGAAAGCAGTTGATGAATGGACTAGTGCTAACAGCCGAAAAGAAATACAGGTGTTAATGGAAGAAAAAATGTCGGTTATGCCTGGCTTGTTATTTTCTTTCTCACAACCGATTGCCACCCGGGTTGACGAACTGCTATCAGGTATCAAAGCGCAACTGGCGATTAAACTTTTTGGTCCTGACTTAGATACGCTAGCACAGAAAGGCAGTGAAATAGAAAAGCTGGTTAAATCTATCAACGGTACTGTGGGTGTTGCCATGGAACAAATTGCAGGTGAAGCACAGTTAGTGGTGCGCCCTGATCGGGACAAACTGGCACGTTACGGTATACCTATGGATCAAGTCATGAGCCTGGTAAGTGATGCCATTGGTGGTCAGACAGCCGGTCAGGTTATTCAGGGAAATGAGCGATATGATATTTATGTTCGGCTTGCAAAAGAGCATCGCAACAGTATTGAATCTATTCGTAACTTAATATTGCAAGCGGCGGATGGTGCATGGGTGCGTGTTGGTGATATTGCCAGTGTCGGTATTGAATCTGGCCCGCCACAAATTCGTCGTGATGATGTACAGCGTCGAGTCGTTATTCAGGTAAATGTAGAAGATAGAGATATGGGAGGGCTGGTAAGCGAAATTGACCAGCGCATCCGCAAGGAAATTAATTTACCGACGGGTTATAGCGTTATTTTTGGTGGACAATTTGAAAACCAGCAACGTGCTCAGGCCAGGTTAATGATTGTTGTGCCATTATCATTAGGCTTAATCTTTTTATTACTATACTTTGCCTTTAACTCAGTCGGACAGGCATTACTCATTATGCTTAATGTACCTTTAGCTTTAATTGGCGGTATTGCTGCATTATTTTTCTCAGGTCAATATTTATCTGTACCGGGTTCCATTGGTTTCATCGCTTTGTTTGGTGTGGCGGTGTTAAATGGTGTGGTGATGGTAAATGCAATCAATCAGCGACTCGATGGTGGTTCATCTATTGATGATGCTATTTTTGAAGGTGCATTATCACGTTTACGGCCTGTTTTAATGACGGCTTTCATTGCAGCGTTGGGCTTAATCCCAATGTTACTAGCAACGGGGGTTGGTTCAGAGGTGCAACGACCACTCGCAACAGTTGTGGTTGGCGGTTTATTTTCATCAACTCTGCTAACCTTATTTGTCATCCCTGTGTTATATGAAAAATTTTCACGACAAAAATATAATAAGGAATAACAGTTATATAATGGGTTCGCAGCATCACCATCATGCAGAAGAACTTGGTGATCGCAAATTAGCGTTTGCGATCACCATTAATATGCTTCTAACCCTGGCACAGGTTATCGGTGGCATTGTCTCCGGTAGCTTGTCATTGATTGCAGATGCGCTGCATAACTTTAGTGATGCCGCTTCGTTACTCATTGCCTGGGTTGCTCGAAAAATAGGCCGGCAACCTGCTGATCATTTTAAAACCTTTGGTTATAAACGTGCAGAAATTGTTGCTACCTTAATCAACCTTGTGACGCTGGTGCTGATTGGGATTTATTTAATCTATGAAGCATTGTGGCGAATTTATGAACCCGCGGTTATAGAAGGCTGGATCGTCGTTATTGTTGCCTCGGTTGCACTTGTTGTTGATATTGCAACAGCGATACTCACCTATACAATGTCAAAAAACAGTATGAATATTAAAGCGGCTTTTTTGCATAATGTCTCAGATGCACTCGCATCTGTTGGCGTTATTATTGCCGGTTCATTAATACTGCTTTATCAATGGTACTGGAGTGATACTTTAATCACCTTACTCATTGCAGCCTATGTGCTTTATCAGGCTGGAACCATGTTACCTAAAACGATTCATATTTTAATGCAGGGTACACCAGAGAATATCGTTATAAATGATGTTGTTGCCGAAATGGAATGTATTTCTGATGTGATTAATATTCATCACGTTCATATCTGGCAACTTGATGAACATAAAAATGCTTTAGAAGCACATGTTGTCATTACAGATTACAATAAAATAGAAAATATTAAAGCCGATCTTAAAACATCATTACAACAAAAGTTTTCTATTGGCCACTCAACGTTAGAATTTGAAATTAAAGATTGTAATAAATGATCAATATAGCTACAGACAAACATGGTTGATATTACTCATTCATTACAAGAATACGGACACACAAATTAAGATTTTATTAACAATTTTGACCGTTGTTATTTTAATAGCTCCCACTGCTTTTGCTAAAGACAGACTATTTAAAGATATTGTGGTTTACAAAAATCCGGTATGTGGTTGTTGTAAGAAGTGGATTAAATATTTAATAAATATAATCTTACAGAAAAAAATACTCGCGATGTTTTGCGGAGAAAAAACGTTTGGGTGTACCAGAGAAAATATCCGATTGTCACACACTGTCATTGATGGCTTATTTTCATCAACCCTATTAACTTTATTCGTCATCCCTGTTTTGTATGAAATGTTTTCTAAAAGAAAATATCTGGATTAGCCATTATCTGACACTGACACTTAAAGACAACGTTCGATAAGTATATTTGTAAAACAGGACTCACTGAATATAAAGCAGTAATTCTATACCATTGATAAATATGCATAGTTGCGCTATAGTGCAACTATGCATGTATTAACTATAAAGCCAGAAACGATATTTCAAGCACTTTCAGACGCAACTCGGATACGTATTATTCGCTTAATGGTCATGTCAGGTAAGGAAGTTTGTTTATGCGAAATCACCGATAGTCTGAAAGAGTCACAAACTAAACTTTCTCGCCACCTTAAAGTATTACGCCAGGCAGGTTTATTGTCGGCGAAAAAAGAAGGTCGTTGGATATATCACCGACTAGTAACGAATCAAGATCACTTTCTTCATTTATATAAAATCATCAAAGGTTTACCTGATACCGATAATATTTATGCTACCGATCTTTTGAATTTTCAAGCTCGGTTATGTTTAAGAGAAGATGGTCGTTGTCAAACAGATGAAACAACCCAGACAAAAGAAAAGCCCCTCAGCAATTAATTCCTTTTTCGAAAAGCCTTATGAGAACGATATTATATTTATTTGCTTTATTAGTATTTATCAGCAAACCAGTGCTCGCAGAAACACAACAGTTATTGCAACTGATTGATTATGTGGGTGTAGATTATAGTAGTGCTGTACAAGATGGTCAGATTGTTAATAATACTGAATATGAAGAAATGATGGATTTTGCAGCTGGTATATCTTTACAGTTGGAAGATTTGCCAAAGCATAAAATTAAACTTGAGTTAGTTGGGCAATCTCAAATTTTAAGCCAGTGGATTCAACAAAAAAAATCCGCGGATAATGTTAGTCGACTTACTACACAAATGCATCGCAACATTATTAACGCTTACAAAATAATGGTTGTGCCCCGCAAACAACCCGATCTTACAAGGCTAAACAACTTTTTTTGGAACAATGTGCATCATGCCATGGTGTAAAAGGCTATGGTGATGGTCCTGCATCAAAAGGAATTACAGTTCCCGGTATGCCAACAGGTACACCTGGAATGGAAAAAGGTGACGTCAGGGAAAAATATAATGTAATGAGTTTTGATAAAAACGGAAACGTTAAAGTTTTTGTCAGGCACTAAGTTTTAATATAGGAAAATGGTTGTTATGAGTGATTGCGGATGTGAAATCGAGATAAAAGATCAGTCACAAAAAAGTGTTTTGTACTGGTTATTAGCTATTAATGCCACCATGTTTGTTGTAGAAATAACGCTGGGCTGGATGGCAGAGTCTACAGCCCTTATTGCCGACTCACTTGATATGTTTGCCGATGCAGTTGTATATGGTATTGGTCTTTATGTTGTAGGTCGCGCTGCACGAAGCAAAGCAAAAGCAGCTCTGGTTGGCGGTTATTTTCAGGTGTTGCTCGGCCTACTTATTCTTGTTGATATTGTTCGCCGTATTATCCAGGGCAGTGAACCGCTTTCTGAATTTATGATGGTGATAGGACTCGTTGCACTTGCTGCAAACGTTATTTGCCTCGCACTTATACATAAACACAAAGATGGCGAAGTTCATATGCGTGCAAGCTGGATATTTTCTGCCAACGATGTCATTGCCAACCTTGGCGTTATTATTAGTGGTGTACTGGTATGGTGGTTAGATCAACGCTGGCCTGATATTATCATCGGTATTGTTATTGCTTTTGTTATTCTTCGTGGTGCTCGCATCATTCTGAAAGATGCAAAAAATGAATTAAAAAAATAAATTAGTTAGATTAGAGCCGCTATCGCCAAAATAAAAACCGTTTTATCCTACTCACACGTTTTCGAAATGGTGATATTAAATTGTGTTATGTGGATTTGTTCACATAATGATATGCTGGAAAATATTGGTGCGCTTATTACTGCTGCCTTAGTTGCCAGTACTCATACTGTATGGCTAGATATTATCATGGGATTAATTATTGCCATAATTGTCATACATTCATCAATAAAAATTATTCTCTTTAAATCAACATAACAGGTGTGGACACTGGAAACGCATAAGTTGGTTTTCTACTTTCAGTAATTTTAAAAAATGTATTAGTAATTATCTAATGTCCACAGCTGTTTGCCGCCATTGTCTAAACTATTTTCTCTACCGTATTTTTTATAATATTTGCAAGCTCTCGTGTTGCCGGCCCGATATTTTGTGGGTGTCCGAAACTCATAAATAAAAATGCTTTATATTTTGACCCCTGTTCAAGTAACAAAGGTTTAAGATGACCATCACCGAGAGCTTCAACTAACCGGTTACTCGGTATCCAGCCATAACCTAAACCATGTTCTATTGCACTTAGTGCGCTTTCAATACTACCTACTGTCCAGCGGTCTTGAGAGCTTAACCAACCTGCATCTATTTTTTCGTGTTGGCCTGAATCTCGTATTACTACATGAGTATGTTGTGCGAGATCAGCTGAAGTAATTTCACGTTCAAGTTGCAGCAAAGGATGATCGGGGCGCGCGACTGCTATTAATTCCACTTCGATAAGCGGGTCTGAGAGGTATCCTGCAGGTGTTTCGATACCAATTACAAGCTCAGCTTCATCACTGAGTAGTGCATCAGTCGCACCGGAAAGAATAACTTCACGTAACTGTACTCGTGTTCCCTGACTTTGTTTGGAAAATTGGGCTAGTGCAGTCATAAGTAAGTCATTGGGGAAGGCGGCATCTACCACAAATTTGATTTCTGCTTCCCGTCCCTGAGATAAATGTTGGGCAAAGTTTTCAATTTCTCCAGCCTCGTCAATTAATTTAGCTGAACGTTGTAATAAGATTTGTCCCTGCTCAGTTAAAAGGGCTTTACGACCTTCTATTTTTAATAGTGCAATGCCCAATTGTTCTTGCAGGCGAGCCATTGAATAACTGACAGCAGACTGGCTACGGTGAAGATAAGCCGCTGCCTGAGCATAGCCGCCTTGTTCAATAATGGCCTGAAATACACGCCATTGTTCTAATGTCACACGAGGATAAGTTTTCACGAGGTAAATATATCAATAAATTAGATGGGTTTCAGCAATTTATTGTACTTTTATATCTAATTATTAGGGGTATTATGTATTTAGACATTGTAAATACAAAGGGAGAAAGAAAATGAATAAATATAGTAGCGTAGTTGCACGAATATTACTTGCACATATTTTTGTATTAGCGGGTATGAATAAAATCATGGGTTATGCAGGTGCTCAGGGATATATGGAAATGATGGGAGTACCAGGAATATTATTGCCCCTGGTCATTATATTAGAGCTTGGCGGCGGGCTGGCTTTAGTTGTAGGTTGGCAGGCGCGTTGGGTAGCGTATGCTTTGGCGGGCTTTAGTGTTATTTCAGCTTTGATTTTTCATAATAATTTGGCCGACCAGGTACAAATGATTATGTTTATGAAAAATTTAGCCATCGCAGGTGGTCTATTACTACTTGCGGAGCATGGAGCGGGTGCCTTTAGTTTAGATAACCGTAATAAATAAAAAATGCCGTCATTGCGAGCGATAGCGCGGCAATCTCAATGGGGTAACTTTGAACTAGAGATTGCTTCGTTGCTGCGCGCCTCGCAATGACGGGTAAAATTATAAAAAAGGAATATAACAATGAGCTTATTAATCAAGGGTGAGTTAAAAGAAGACTGGTTTGATAAAGTCAGTGAAGATGGTGAATATGTTCGAAAGGATTCTCAGTTTCGTAATGTGATAAAACCTGTTGATGCTGAGAAAGGTCGTTATCATCTTTATGTATCTTATGCTTGCCCCTGGGCTCATCGCACTTTGATTTTTCGAAAGCTTAAAAAACTCGAAGACATGATTAGTATCTCGGTTGTTCACCCATTTATGGATAATCAAGGCTGGGATTTTAAAGATGATTATCCTTCTGCAACGGGAGATACTTTATATAACTTTATGCGTATGCATGAAATTTATACCAAAGCGCAGCCAGATTATAGCGGCATCGTGACAGTGCCTGTGTTGTGGGATAAAAAACAAGAAACTATTGTTAATAATGAATCATCAGAAATTATACGAATTTTAAATACTTCATTTAATCATTTAATTGATGATGAAAAAACACGTGCTCTCGATTTTTATCCTGAAGAAAAACGAACTAAAATAGATGCTATAAATTCATAAGATTTATGAAAGTATAAACAACGGTGTATACCGAACAGGTTTTGCAACAACACAAAAATCCTATGAAAAATCTTATAACAGATTGTTTAATGCTCTAGAACAGATGGAAGATATATTAAGTAAACAACGTTATTTAACCGGTTCGCAGATTACAGAAGCAGATTGGCGTTTGTTTGTTACCTTGATCCGTTTTGATGTTGTCTATGTTGGCCATTTTAAATGTAACAAAAAACGTATTTATGACTATCCTAATTTATATAACTTTATGCTGGAGCTTTACCAATGGCAAGGCGTGGCAGAGACAACAAATTTTGATCATATTAAATACCACTACTATTATAGTCATGACATGGTCAATCCAACACAAATTGTTCCCTTAGGTCCGGAACAAAATTTGAATCAAAAACATAATCGAGAAAAATTCTAATGGAAAATACTTTTATACATCCAGCGGTTGAAATGAGTGAAGGCGATGGTGTTGATGTTAATCGACTTTTTCCGGTGAGCAGTAAAATGATGAATTTTGATCCTTTTGTTTTATGGGATAACTTTAATCTTGGCCCTGATCGTGGCTTTCCAACACATCCTCACCGTGGCTTCGAAGCAATTACCTATATGTTTACTGGCAGCATTGAACACAAAGATAACCTGGGAAACCACTCAACCGTAACAGCAGGTGGTGCACAACGCTTCACTGCTGGACGAGGAATGGAACATTCAGAAATGCCAGACTCACAAGTTAATAGTAATGGCATTCAGTTGTGGATTAATCTTGCTAAAAATAAAAAGTCAATTGAACCTGACTATCAACAAGTTGATGAAGAAAATATTCCACTTGTTAACATTGAAGGTGGCACTATAAGAGTCATTGTTGGTGATGTGTCACCGGTAAAATTACAAACGCCTGTCAGATACTTAAGAGTTAATCTTAACGCTGGTGCAAAGCTAAACGAAAAAGTACCCGATGATTTTCGAGGCTTTATTTATATTCTTAATGGCAGCCTGAAAATAAATGCTGAAACAGTAAATGAGAGAGAAGCCTTTTTCTTTGAAAAGATTGAATTCTTATATATTGAAGCATTAGCAGAAAGCCATTTTATGCTTTGTATGGGAAAGCCGCATGGTGAACCAATTCATCAACATGGACCATTTGTAGATTGAGTCAATGCACGGACAAGAGGAAGCCAAATAGCTGCGTTAAGAATCTCCTCAAAAGGCTCATTTACATTGAACAGGGATGTTCAGGTGCCGCGGAGCACAGGGAAGTGCGAGAGCGGCCTTTATGTAAACTCGCATTTTTCGTTAATTCTTGCCTTACTCTATGACTTCCTCTTGTCCGTGCAAGGACTCAATAAATATTTAGATTTAAACTATTTCATCAATACCGCGTGATGTTGTTATTGCATCATTGTTTTCGGCATCATCAGTTCTTCCGGTTTTAGTTCGTCGGTCATGTTGGCTGCGGGTGTCGAGTAAAACTGAACTATCTGTTTTACGCCGATCGAGTTGTCTACGTTGTGCTTGATGAGACTCGCTGCCTCTACGATCAATTTGAGCCGATTTTAGCGGTAAGTTTTCTGGTGATTTTTGAACAGGATTACTTGCCTTAACTGGCATAACGGGGCCTGAGATCACAGGTGTTTTGTTGCTTTCCAGTAATTTACGTAAACCCACATCATCATTAATTATTTTAAAGCTCGTCATGTTCCTTCTCATTATATTCGATGTTCATACTCTAATTTTAAGTCAGAATTTGGTTTTTTGCTGGAATAAAAGGTTTTTTTTAAGGTTATCTTTACTATAAATATGTGGAATATTTTCATTATATCTTTGAAATTAATAAAGTTTCATCTCGAGTTACCCGATATAGAAATATAAGAGTGAGCTTCTTTTAAGTGATAAATACCTTACTAAACACGGATTAATTAGATTGCTAATGATCTGTGTTATGAATAAGGAATAATGCTGTAAAGATCAGGTCTATATTTTATCTTTGAATAATATCCGGAGAGTACTTTGTTTCGATCATTAAAAGTTCAAATTGGAACAGCGTTAGGCATACAATTTATTGTTCTGGTTGTTATTGTTTCCAGTACGCTTTATTTATTGAATTTACGAAAGCATGATTATTTGATTCTAAATCTTTCTGGTCAGTTAAGAATTATTAGTCAGTTAATTGTTAATCATAGTGCTGCTTATGTTGACAATGCTCCAAGAAATTACAGCAGCTATTACCGTGATGTTGCGCTGTACAATAAACAAATCCAGATATTGATAGCCCGATACGACAAAATAATTAATTCGTTTAAGGCTCGAAAACTGGCTCCCGAATTGTTTGAGAATGAATTTCTTTCTCTTCGTGAAAATAAAAAAACTATTGCAAAAATATCAAATAATTATGATCCTATTTACTGCACCTGGAATAAAACAGCGCGTAATGAGCTGGTTAGAGCTGCAAAGTCATGGGACGAGTTTAAACTGGGTTTAACAAAAGAGCTGGGGAGTAATCCTGAAGAACCTCGTCTGGAAGCAGCGGCGAAATATATTTTATTTAATGAAAATAATTTAATGAGTGCAGCCACTGATTTGACAGCAGCTTTTCGTAATATGATGGAGTCCAAGTTAAACCAAATCAGGTGGTTAAACAGAATCTCGATTATTTTGTCTTTTCTGATTGCAATCATGATATTTTTTGTTGTCTATAAGAAAGTATTTAAACCTATGGAAATGACGGTAGATGCTTTTAATCGTGTTGCTTTAGGTGAGTTGTCACATCAGGTCGATGTCAGCAATACAAAAGAGTTAGGGCAGTTAACTTCCAGTTTTAACCGACTTACCGCAAAGTTAAATTCATTGTTTAGCCTTACTAATCGTATTTATCAGGCCACTAGTCTGGATGAAATTATTAAGTTTATTTATCAGGAATTTAATACCTTGTTACCGATAGATTGGGTAGCAATGTTAAGAATGGATGTCGAACAACAAAATATGGCTGTTGCGCATATTTATTCTAAAAATGAACAAATATTACATGAGGGGGATTCCGTTCCGGTTTCACATCCCATTATACAAAAAGTATTTGATGAAAATTATGTGATTAGTTTTGATGATTTGGAAGAAGAGTTAAAAAAGCACAATGGAGAAGATGAGTTTTTTACCCGCCTTTCGTATATGAAGCTTCATTCTGTGCTCATAATTCCACTACGCATAAGTGGCAAAGAGCGCGCATTACTGGTTTTTGCGACACATAAAAAAAATGCCTACTACAGTTCGCACAAGGAACTGTTGAATAATATTACTGCGCAAGTGAGTAGCGCCTTCGATCGCACCATTGGTATGGAAAGTCTGGTTGTGTCTGCAGTGGAAGGTTTGGCAAAGTTAGCAGAGAGTCGAGATCCTGAAACAGGTGATCACCTGGTTCGTATGAGTTTATATTCATATATTTTGGCTCAAGAGCTATATGATGCAGGAATTTATCAGGCCGAATTTAAAAGTAGTTATCCCCGGCATGTTTATCATTTTGCCCCAATGCATGATATTGGCAAAGTGGGTATTGAAGACAGCATCTTGTTAAAACCCGGAAAACTGACGGATGAAGAATGGGTTGAAATGAAACAACATCCCGTCATCGGGGCGGATGTCTTACGACGTTGTGAAAGTCAGGTTAATCAAGCTGGATATTCAATGTTTAAAATAGGAATTGAAATTGCTGAAGGCCATCATGAAAAATATGATGGTAGTGGTTATCCTTATCAGCGTAAAGGACAGGAAATTCCATTGTCTGCACGTATCGTTGCGTTAGCAGATGTGTTTGATGCTTTAACTTCTCGTCGCCCTTATAAAGAAGCATGGCCGGTCGATAAAGCTTTGAAATTAATTCATGAAGAATCGGGTAAGCATTTTGATCCTGAAGTGGTGAAAGCATTTGATCGAGCGCTTCCGCAAATTATGGAAGTGTATGACAAACATAAACATGTTTAAGGTTAGCAGCTCAGTTTTCATATGATAGATTTATAAATGAGTTTCGATACCTTATGACAAACGCAAACACTACTTTCAATATTAAGGATCCCTAATTTACGGCTACTTTACGCCTTAAATATCGTAATAGGGAGTCTTAAAAGTGACATATTATAGGATAATAGGTAGTCTTAAG
>CAZSCK010000022.1:0-37753 GCA_964605385.1 uncultured Thioalkalispiraceae bacterium | reverse complement strand
GGGTATCTTTTGCTTGGTATTGCCGATGAACCACCGAGAACGGTTGTTGGTTCTCAAGCCTTTAATGACCCTGTTGCTATGGCGGCTAAGCTTTTTAATGCGGTTGGTTTTCGAGTAGATATTGAAGAAGTTCAACATCCGGATGGTCGGGTTGTT
The DNA here is from genome assembly GCA_964605385.1 of uncultured Thioalkalispiraceae bacterium. GTDB lineage: Bacteria > Pseudomonadota > Gammaproteobacteria > UBA6429 > Thiohalophilaceae > JAGLTQ01. Next base: position 37,597 of record CAZSCK010000022.1, on the reverse strand, counting down.
GTTTTTCATATTCCTTCTCGGTCTAAAGGAACAGCCTATCATTACGAAGGTTCTTATCTTATGCGTTCGGGTGAAGAACTGGTGCCTATGAGTGAAGATCAACTTAGAAAAATATTTGCTGAGGGCCAACCTGATTGGCTAGAGGATATTGCGAAGCAAGATTTGAGTGGTCAGGATGTTATTCAGTTGCTTGATACTCAGTCATTTTTTGAATTGTTGGATCTCCCTTATCCAACCGATCAAGTGGGCGTATTACAACGCCTGGAATCAGAAAAGCTGATTCGATCTATTAATGGTAGTTACGAAATTCTGAATATTGCAGCGGTACTTTTGGCGAAAAATATGAAGGATTTTGAAGGTGTGAAACGCAAGGCAGCGCGTGTTGTGGTTTATGCAGGTGATTCGAAGTTGAATACGGAATCCGATGTTACGGGTGAGAAGGGTTATGCGGTTGGTTTTAAAGGGCTGGTGCAATATGTGATGGGGAAACTACCCCAAAATGAAGTGATTGAAGATGCTATTCGTAAAGCCGTGAAGCTTGTTCCTGAAGTTGTTATTCGTGAATTGTTGGCAAATGCACTGATACATCAGGACTTTGAGCTTACTGGAACGAGCCCGATTGTTGAGGTGTATGCTGATCGTGTTGAAATATCAAACCCGGGTGAACCCATTGTTCCTGTAGAGCGTTTTATTGATGGTTATCAGTCTCGGAATGAGCGGTTAGCTGACCTTATGCGCCGATTTGGTATCTGTGAAGAGAAGAGCAGTGGCGTTGATCGGGTTATTGAGACGGCAGAGATGCTTCAATTACCAGCACCGGATTTTTTGGTGGAGTTTCAAAGGATGGTCGTCGTTATTTATGGACCGCGGGATTTCAAAGCGATGGATCGCAGTGATCGTGTTCGTGCTTGTCACCAACATTGCGTTTTACAATATGTACTGAGGAAAAAGATGACCAATCAAACCTTGAGAGAGCGTTTTGGGCTCTCGGAGCGGAGTGGTAATACGATTTCTCAGATCATTTCTGCGGCGGTCGAACAGGGGCTGGTTAAGAATGATCCTAGTGCGCCAGATTCTAAAAAATTCGCCCGATACATACCAAATTGGGCTTAGTTTTATTTCATTGTAAATTGGATTTGCGCGGTGGTTTGTTGTAAACGATTGATATTATTGTCTTTTCTTATTTCATCGTAACCGGAAGAAGTCATTTTTTAGAGGTGGACAAAAATGACGGAGATGGTAGAAGGTGAGCTGCTTGTATTTTAATCACTGTCATATTACGTTATAAAAATAATAATGGAAAAACATTATGAGTAGTAAATCGGCTGAGTTAACTTTTCAAAACGATATGATTCGACAACTAGTCGCTAATGGCTGGTTGTTAGGAAAGCCTGAAAATTATAACCGTGAACTGGCTTTATATTCAGAAGACTTGTTAAGTTTTATTAAGGATACACAAGATGAACAATGGCAAAAGTTCTGCAAGCTCTATCCAAATGACACAGATAAAAAATTTTTAGAACGTGTTGCTTCTCAGTTAAATAAAGCCGATCCCAATGCGGCTAATAAAGACATGCGTACCTTTGGTACATTAGGTGTGTTACGACATGAGTTACGTGATCGTGGTACACGTTTTAGTTTATGCCAGTTTAAACCTGAACATGATTTAAACCCTGATACCTTAGCTCGATATAAGAAAAATCGATTACGCGTTGTTCCTGAATTGGTTTATTCACCGTGGGCTTCCCCCTCACCCCAGCCCTCTCCCGAAGGGGGAGAGGGGGCAAAAACAGCAAAAGCATGGCGTATTGACCTAGTGTTGTTTGTAAATGGTTTTCCGATAGTGACTTTAGAGTTAAAGTCCGAATTTAAACAGGCTGTACAAAATGCCATTAAGCAATATAAAACAACACGCCCACCTGTCGATCCGATTACTAAAAAAACTGAACCATTATTAACCTTTAAACGTGGTGCGCTTGTACATTTTGCCGTAAGCCAGTTTGAAGTGTATATGGCGACTCATTTGGAAGGTGATGAAACTTTCTTCTTACCGTTTAACAAAGGAACAAAAGAAGGTGGTGCAGGTAATGATGTACCCGAAGATATAAATCGATATGCTACTGACTATTTATGGAATGAAGTATTACTACCCGATAACCTGTTAAATATTCTGGCTCGTTTTGTTCATTTACAGATTGAAGAGAAAGAAGACTGGGAAGGACGTAAGTATAAAAAAGAGACATTAATATTCCCTCGTTATCATCAGTGGGATGTGGTTAATAAGTTAGTTAATGATGCTCATACTAATGGCGCAGGTCATAAGTACTTAATTCAACATAGTGCAGGCTCGGGTAAATCCAACTCCATTGCCTGGACGGCACATCAATTATCTTCACTCTATGATGATAAAGGCAATAAACAATTTGATTCCGTAATTATCGTAACTGATAGAACAGTATTGGATGATCAGTTGCAAGATACTATCTCCCAATTTGAACATACCGATGGTGTTGTTGGACGAATCAATAGAAATGAAGGCGATGGTTCTAAGTCTGAGAAATTAGCGACAGCTTTAGAAAACTCACAACCGATTATTATTGTAACCATTCAAACCTTTCCTTTTGTATTAAAAGCCATTGAGAACAGCGTAAATTTAAAAGAGCGCCATTATGCGGTTATTGCCGATGAAGCGCATTCATCGCAAACAGGTTCTACTGCACGTCAATTAAAAGAAGTCTTAATGATTGATAGGGAATCCGTTAATGGTGGGTTAGGTGAGCAGGAACTAGAATTAGGTACAGAGGATATTCTCGATGCGGCGGTGGCTTCGCGTCGTGCTTCAAACAACTTAAGTTACTTCGCTTTTACTGCAACGCCAAAAACAAAGACGTTGGAATTATTTGGTCGATTACCAAACCCAGATGAAGCACCCTCTAAAACCAATAAGCCAGAAGCCTATCATGTGTACAGTATGCGGCAGGCGATTGAAGAAGGCTTTATTCTCGATGTGTTGAAGAATTACACCAACTATAAAGTCGCTTACAACTTGGCAATGAAAATTCAGGGAGCCGATGAAGAAGTTGAGAGTAAAAGGGCTAAAGTTAAACTCAATCAATGGGTTCGTCTGCATGACTACAATATTGCGCAAAAAGTACAAGTCATAGTTGAGCATTTTAAAAATAATGTGTTGGGACTGTTAGGTGGCCAAGCAAAAGCGATGGTCGTGACAAGCTCACGTAAAGAAGCGGTACGTTTTAAACTTGGGTTTGATAAATACATTGCAGAGAAAGGCTATCAAAAAATATTTGCCATGGTGGCCTTTTCAGGTGAGGTTGAGTTTAATGAAAATGATCCAAATGTAGAGAATCTACTAGGTGAAAAATTTACTGAGATAAATATGAATCCGAACCTTAAAGGACGTGATATGCGTAAAGCCTTTGATTCAGATGATTATCAGGTAATGATTGTAGCTAATAAGTTTCAAACGGGTTTTGATCAGCCTAAATTATGTGCAATGTATGTAGACAAGAAGCTAGGTGGCGTTGAATGTGTACAAACGCTATCACGATTAAATCGAACTTACCCATCTAAAGCGGTAACAGGCACATTTGTATTGGACTTCTTTAATGAACCAGAAGAAATTCTTGCTGCATTCCAACCGTACTATCAAACAGCAGAATTAGATGACGTTTCCGACCCTAATTTGATTTTTGATTTATTCGATAAATTAAAGAAAGAAGGTATTTTCACATGGAGCGAGGTTGAACAGTTTTGTGATGCTTTCTTTGTTAAAAATAAAAGTAATGCGGCGATTTCCAATATATGTAAACCAGCAGTAGAACGTTGGAAGAAGCGTTATAAACACGCGGTTGATGCATTTAAACAAGCAAAAGAAATGTTTGAGCGTACGAAGAAAACAGACGATGCAGTATTAATTGCAAATGCTGAAAACAGTCTAAAAGAATGCAAAGAAGCAAAAGATACTCTGGAAATCTTTAAAAAGGATTTAGGCACCTTTGTACGTTTTTATGAGTTTATGTCGCAGATAGTTGATTATGACGATACGAATTTAGAAAGGCTAAGTTTATATGCAAGAAACCTTCGACCAATGCTCAGGGAATCAATTATTTACGAAGATGAAGTCGACTTAGATAATGTTGTTTTACATCAATATCGTGTATCAAAAATTAGACAACAAGACTTACAACTCAAAGTTGATTCTGGTGATTATTTAACTCCTGGCGAAGCACTGGGCTCTGGAACGGGGAAAGATATTAAAGAAGAGTTTTTGTCACATATTATCAGCAAGCTAAATGAAATATTTATTACCGATAATCTAACAGATAAGGATTTAGTCAATTACGCTCACACGATAAGAGACAAGGTTCGTGAAAATAAATTGGTTATGAAGCAGATTGAAAACAACAGCTCTGAGCAAGCTATGTTAGGTGATTTTGGAAAAGCTGTAGATGATGCCGTTATGGATAGTAGTGAAGCCCATCAAGATCAAATGATGCAGTTATTATCAAACCCCGATAAAGCTAAAGGGTTTGCAAAGGTAGTGTTTGATTTATTGAAGTTGGCAGAATAAACCATGCTTACAGTTAAAGAATATCTATTGGCTGCTGGACTTGATGTTGAACCAGATGACATTAAGCTGGTGAAGCATGTAAGCCATGAGCTTTATATTCCGATTAAGGAAATGATTAAACTCGGTAAATTTAATCAATTTCAATCAGAACAAAATCGCGCTAAAAAGGTATTACATAATTGTAAGGTTATAGTTTCATTTGTTGGTATGGCTAATAATCAAGCTGAATTATATGGTGTGTATAAAGTAAACGGCCATAGAGATTTCACACTAAACGATTACAGGAAATCTAAAAGTATATTAACTAGAGAGATTAAAAATTTAAAAAAGTTAATTTGCTACAAGTTAGAGGAAGTTAAAGAATTCAGTAATCTTCGTGAGCGACTAATTGTTCAATGGAGATCAACTCGTGGTTGGGTACAGAAAAAGGATTTAGATATCTATGAAATTCTACCTCCAGTTAAAGTTATTCCATTTCCTGGTTATCAAGATGTTATTTTAACTTATGATGAGTTAAAGAGTATTTTCTCTAACCCAAGGGCACATAAAGATTGGAAAGCTGCATTAGAAGCAAATGCAGGAATATACAGAATAGTTGATATGTCTTCAGGTGAAATATACATAGGTTCTGCATATGGCAGTGAAGGACTGTGGGGTAGGTGGGCTAACTATGCAAAGAATGGTCATGGTGGAAATAAATTACTAAAATCACGTGACCCAAATAAATTCCAATGGTCGGTTGTTAGAACTGTTTCACGATCAATGTCAGAAAGAGACGTTATTAAAGTTGAGGCTGTTGAAAAAGTAAAACATGGTAGTCGTGTTCATGGTTTGAATGATAATTAAAATGGAGCCCAGATAAGTGACAGTCCAGATAGTTGAGTTTATAGAACGTTCTATTCAGGGAATGACTGAACCATTTATCTGTCGAGGTGATGATGGTGAAATTTATTTTGTAAAAGGAATAGGTGCTACTCGACAAAGTCAGATCTATGAGTGGATTGTTGGAAATCTTGGATTAGAATTAGGGTTACCAATTGCACCTTTTGAAATTGTTGATGTGTCTGAAGAATTTATTGAAGGTAATCCAGAGTTGACTCAATTGGGCAGTGGCCCGGCATTTGGCTCACATAAACAAGTTATAACTGAATTAAATTTTGCTGGTATTTCTGAAGTACCTGTAGAAGTTCAAAGAGATGTTTTAGCCTTTGATTGGTGGATTCGTAATGGCGACAGAAACTTAACTGAATTTGGAGGGAATCCGAACCTTTTTTGGGATGCTACAGTTAAAGAACTAGTCGTAATCGACCATAATCAGGCCTTCGATTCTGATTTTAATAAGGAAAACTTCCATAAATTACATGTGTTTAGCTCAATCCAACAGTCACTATTTGGTGATTTTGAGAGAAGACAGAGATATGCTGAGAACTTTAGCAAAGCACTTGGGAGTTGGAGAAGTATTTGCGATAGAATTCCTAAGGAATGGTACTATGCTGATAAAGAGATGACAGTAGCTGCCGATATAGATATTAATGGGTTATTAGATATTTTGCAGTTATGCAATAAAGACAAGTTTTGGGAACAATCGTGAATAAGATTACATGCCAGTATGCAATAGTTCGTTTTGCACCTTTCATTGAGACTGGTGAATTTGCGAATGTTGGAATTGTACTTATCGCGGATAAGAAACGATTTTTTGGTTTTCAGTTAGAAGCAAAAAAGTATACTCGTATTACTCATTTTTTTGATAAGTTGGAAGCTAATGTCTATCTGACGACGATTAAAAACATACAGAAGGAACTAGAAAGAGCGACTGAAATTCTTAATCAACATGGATTTGATAAACGCAATACTACGAATGATGTGAATTTTGCACGCGGTTTATTTAACGAAATAATTCGACCACGAGAGACTATTATTAAGTTTGGTAAAATGCGTACAGTTTTGACTGATGATCCTGAAAAGACATTAAAAGAATTATTTAGATATTATGTGCACCAAGACTTTGTGGACAAAGAATATCAAGAAGCTCTCTTGGTAAAAGGAGTTCGTAAATTACTAGTTGACGCCAATGCTGCAAAACGCTTTAAGCAAGCTAAAATTGGGAACGATGTTTATCATGCGAATTTTCCTTTTGTAGAAAAAAACACAGAAAATAATATTAAGATAATTAAGCCCCTTTATTTGGGACATGATGATCCAAGCAAAATATATGATCATGGTGCTACTTGGATGAATAAAGTTACTAGGTTAAGAGATCTTAATTTATTAAATGGAAATGTTCTTTTTACAGTTCAAGGCCCTCGTGGTAACGATAATCGAATGAATGCTTTTAAGGACATTACAGACACTCTTCGTAAAAATGATATTGATGTAGTTGCTTTTGATAAAAAACAAGAAATTATTGAGTTTGTCACTCACTAATTAAAGGGGGCGGAGTGATTTAATAATAATCACTCCGCCCCTTTTTTTCTGCCTTTTTCTCTGTCACCATTAATTTTGATAGAAGAAATTAAACTTCGATAATCCTTTTAAACTTAAATGTTTAAAACTGACTGGCAACTGACAGCATCATGTCTTACATTTGACATATAAAAAATCATCAGCTGTAAAAAATATTAGATATTCTATGTAAGTCCTATCCTAATGATAATAGATAAAAAAATGAGTGATGATAAAAATATCGGATATATCCTTATTGATCCACCTGTAACGCCGCATTCATCAGAGAAGGATATTCTTGCTTGGATAAAAAAACTCAAAACATTTCCAGATAGACCAGAAGTTAAGGAAGCAATATCACAAGCTCAAGAATATATTAAAATGAAAAAGGAATTCGAGGAATAGTTAAGTAATGATTTCTGAAAAAACATTCCTTTAAAAACATTGGTAATTGAAAATGTTAAGTATAAATAATCTAAAGTTTATATTCATCTTTCTATTCTTTACTGTCAGCTTACCGATTTTTGCTGATCACAATATTGAAAAGGAACTTGAATCAGGAAAAGCTGTTGTCTTAATAATAAATGCGGTTGTGAAACCAGAAAGTGAGCAATATGCGGATTGGTCACATTATCTAAATCAATTTTCTTCTGATGTTGGTAAAAGTTATGTATTTCATAAATTATCAATGGATAAATTAAGTAAAGTGGTTTTAAACGCGAATAAATTTAATAAAGATTATTCAATGATTTTCATGAAAAAGGGAAAACCAAGTTATTTTTATAAAGGCCCCATTGTTGAACCACAAGTATATAACTTTGTGCAGTTAACTTATTTAGGTAAACCTATAAAACCCAGGCACCTTAAACAATTTGCTCCTAAAGAGGTAAATATAGAATTAAAAAAATGTAATGAAAATTAGGCTCTATATATGTTATGAATAGTATTAAAGGGGTCGCAGGGATTAAATTTTAACCTTGTTTCCAGGGATATTTACAGTTTGTATACCTTATGGAACTGATTAAGAAAATGTGGATTATATTCGTTATTTTCATAACCATTAGCTTGATTATATTTCAATCTCCCCAAGCTTGAACCGAATATGTTAGTGCTACTGTAAGTATTGTTTCAATTTTATAGTTCTGAATCTTCAAGTACCTGTTTTAAAACACCGATGCGATCAAGTGCTAACGATGTCAGTTTTTGTGCTGCAAGCATGATTTTTTCATCATCCGCTATTTCGACAATTGCATCGTAGAAGGCAAAGCTTCGGTCGCAACAGGCCCATAGTCGCTGTAACCCCATATCAGGATTATGAAGTTTTTGTTTCATATAAGCATTATGCAACTTAAGTTTTTCAAGGTTTTTGGTGATGTCTTCGCTCGGTAATATTTTATTGTTTAGAGCCTGCTCATTCAATTTATCTTCATTATTAGTAATTTTCTGTTGTATCTCCCTGGTAAGGGGATTTATTTCTGGAGTATTTGCGCTGATCACATCAATTTGATCTGCTAAATAATGATCAATATGAATTGCTGCAGCTAACAGATCTACTTCGTTATGGATAGCCAGTGGATCAAGCCTGGGTTCACCCATGATGGTATCGTGTTCTTTGTGATAAGCACGTCGACGTTCAACTCTTAGTAAGGCTGCATGTGCTAGTTCTTCGCGAGCCAGGATTTCAGCATATTTGCGTACCGCTTCATTTTTTGAATTTGCTTCAACGTGTGTATAAAAACGAAATGCGATTTCTTCGTTATGCACAGCAAAGGCCAGTGCTCTGTAGGGACTGCTAAAGTATGGGTCACATGCTTCATCATTATAAGTGGTTGAAACTAGTGGGTCTTCCCAGCTTACAGGATCGATATCAGGATTCTCTTCAATGCCTTCTTGCTTCATCCATTCCAGCAACATGCGCTCATGTTCCTGTTCTTCGATCACCATGCGCTTAAAGAGGGTGGTCGCAGATTCATTTTTAGCTTCATGCATACAGGTTGCCAGCTGAGAATAACGACGAATAGCTTCACGTTCTGCTTGTAGTGCGATGGACATTAAGTCACTGGTATTTTTTACATTGGTTGATAACATATTAGCTACTCTCCATGAAGTTTACTCTTTTGATTCCTGCTTGATCTGTATCATTAAAACGGCATCAACTTGTCGAAAATACTTACCTGGGTGTAGGTTAAACAGTACTAAGCTTAGTAAGATTAATACAAGTATAGAACATATAGTGCGTAGCTAAACATAAGAATTGAGGTGAGAACACATATTTCGCTAATATAAGAATCAAGTACAGGCTCGATTAATTTAAGCCGTTATTATTGGTGAGCTTTAAAGGTGATTTCAGTGTAAAGCTTGCCGGTAAAGTAACTATCAATCAATAAAGTATTTTCTGACTGTTTAACCACAAATCCGAATTGGGGTTTCGGTTTGCTACTCATAAACTCAAGCTGTGTAGAAGGGTAGTTGATTTTTAATGTCAGGTGGAAAGGGAAGTAACTATCCAAAAACTGTCGATGAAACGGGCCATTCACCAGTTTATAGGAACCGTCGTTATTTTTATAAAATATTCTTACTTCTGTACGCACGCATAACTGTGCATTTTTAAGTACATTTTCAAGTTGTACCGACTGGCCTTTAACAAACGCCTGTTCAATATTTTTGCTTTTGATAATTTTTAGTTTGCGTATGGTTTTGTAGTTGTAGACTACTTCCATCTCCGGTACAGGATCAAGATATTGATAACATTGCATTAATTCTACCCAACCGGTTTTTATACTTTGTGGACTGATGGTGATTTCGTTTATGGAATGAAGTGCGGGTTTATCTGTTGGTGAAGGTATAAAGGTTAACTGACTATCACTGCTTTGTGTGGGTGGTTCAAGTTCATCGCTCATAAACCATTTTTCCAGTTCATCAGCCGAAGGTGTTGAATCAACTTGAAGTGTTGGAAATACAAATAGAAAAAGCAGAGCTAGAAATGAACGTAGAAAAATTATTATCACGTTAAGCTCCTTTTATATTAGATCTGTTTAATGCTCAAATAATACCAATAAACCCTGTTAAAAACGAACAAAAATTGGTAAATAAAATGTCATTTATATCGTATATAATGAGTTTATGCGTCAAAGTTAATCATTATAGAATTAAAAATAATTATAAAGAGTTCTTAATATGAAGCATGTTGTTATTTTGTTAAGTTTTATTTTTTACCTGTATTAACTCAAGCCAATATTTTTCAATATGTTGATCCTGAGTCAGGAGAAGCAGTATTTAAAGATAAAGAGTGTGAAGACACTGAAGTATTGGAAAAGACAGTTGAATTAAAGAGTGATAGTAAAAAAGTTACTATTACACCATCACAGAGTGATAATAGTAATCCTCTTGGTAAAAACCTTCTTCGAAATGCATCGTTTGAAAATAAGTTGATTGAGTGGCGGCACCCCGATTGGTGCTTTATGGTCAAATACCCAGGGTGTTAATAACAGTGGTGGATTGAGTATTCAGGCAAAAATACCTCCTGAAGATAAGTATATCCATGAAACGGTTGTATCGCAGTGTGTCATTTTAGGTGCAGGTGAAAAATTTCAATTAACGGCTCAGTTTAAAGCAGAAAAGGTTCACTCAGGTAAATATGCTAAAAAAGAAAAGTTTGCTAATCGGGCAAATGTTATCTGGTATGAGTCTTTAGACTGTACATCGGGTGGACAATTTGGTGGTTATATTGAACCAAAGAATATCTATGGCTGGCAATCTCTTTCGGGTGGACATTTAAAACCTGCATTTAAAGCACAAGCAGCAAAAATAACGATTGTTCAAAAGGGACGTTATGCCAGGGGGTATAAAGGCTACTGGGACAATATTGCTTTTGTTGTGAGTGAAGTATTTGAACAATCGAATAAACAAAATATAAAACCAGATTCAAAATATATGTTACCTTTAAATGAAAATTATCTAAAAAATGGTGATTTTAATACTGATATTACGTCCTGGCGCGGATGGAAAGCAAAGTGGTCATATGTTGGTAATAAAGTGCCGGGTTCATCTAAAGTTACTTTTGAATCAAAAAAGGGTGGTTTTGGAACAGGGGCGATGAACCAATGTATAAATATTGGTGAAAATACAAAGTTTAATTTCGGCGCCAGTGTGAAAAAAGAAGAAACATCAACACAAACGGATGGTGGTAGAATTAGAATAAGCTGGAACGATAAAGAAAATTGTAACGGTCGTTCAAAAACGGATGGCAATTGGGCGGACATAAAAGACACTCAAGGGTGGCAGAATTTACAAGCTAATAATTTAATTGCGCCTTCTGGTACGCAGAGTGTGCATATTGAATTAATTCAATCCATTGCCGATTCAGGAAAGTTTTCGGTGTTTTGGGATGATGTTTACTTTAAAGCGGTTAGATAGATAAAATTAATTATACTGTAAATATGTTTGAATTTATTAATAAATGGCTAAATCGCCGCATTATCAAGCATTCGACTATTACGTCTGAAGAATGGACGTTGGCCTTAGCTTCATTGCCTCTGCTAATTGGCTTAAGTGAAGATGAACTGCAACATTTAAAAGAACTGAGTATTTTATTTATAAATGCAAAAGAATTTGAAGGTGCGCGTGGCTTAGAAGTCAACCAGCACATGACTCTGATTATTGCCTTACAGGCATGTTTACCAATATTATATCTTGGTCTGCACAAATATAAAAAATTTTATACCGTGATTATCTATCCAGCAACTTTTGTCACTAAACGCACCGTTACTGATGAAAATGGCATTGTACATTATGAACAGTCAAACTTGTTAGGCGAAGCCTGGGACAAAGGCCCGGTAATACTTGCCTGGGATGAAACAGAAACAGCCGGTATTATTGATGGCCATAATCTTGTTATTCATGAGTTTGCACATAAACTGGATATGCAAAACGGTGTTGCAAATGGTTTTCCTCCATTAAGTTTTAAAATGAAAAGAAAACACTGGGTAAAAGCCTTTACTGAAGGTTTCGAGCATTTCCAAAAAAAATGTCATAAAAGAGAGTGGTATGGAATTAGTTGTTATGGTGCAACTTCACCAGCAGAATTCTTTGCAGTTTTAAGTGAAGTCTTTTTTGAACGTCCCGCGGTTATAAAGAAACACTACCCTGAAATTTATCAACAATTAAGCTTATATTATCGTCAGTCCCCCATTAATCGGTTACATTGAGAATATTATCGTTAGGGTTAAACGCTCTGCAACTACTAGAGTATTTACAAAAAAAATTTTTACTCTGACTCCAATTAGAATACAATTCTTAATATATTAATAAAGGTATCGAATATTTTATGGATGTTTTATCTCAAGCCGTTTTGGGCGCCAGTCTTTCTCAATCAATTGCTAAAGATAAATCAAAACAGTTAAGCGCATTATTAATTGGTGCATTTGCAGGAATGGCTCCTGATCTTGATGTATTAATTTACTCAGCAGATGATCCTTTGTTATTTTTAGAGTTTCATCGTCAGTTTACTCATTCACTCTTTTTTATACCCTTTGGTGCTTTATTATGTGCATTGGTGGTTTACCCGTTTATAAAAAATAAATTAACTTTTTCGCAGATTTATTTATTTTCATTTGTAGGTTTTGCTACGCACGGTCTACTTGATTCCTGTACATCGTATGGCACACAATTATTTTGGCCTTTTTCTGATCAACGAATTTCGTGGAGTATTGTTTCGATTATTGATCCGTTTTTTACAATTCCCATTATCATAGGTATTGTCTTTGCTGTTTATCGAAATAATCGACTATTTGCCCGAATTGCATTTATTTATGCTGTTGTTTTTTTAAGTTTAGGTTTAATTCAAAAACAACGTGCTGAAAATGCACTTTATACTCTCGCTCAACAACGAGGTCACCAAACTGATCGTATTCGTGTAAAACCAAGTTTTGGAAACAGGCACGTGTGGAAGCTTATTTATGAATACAATGGGCGTTATTATGTTGATGCCGTTAAAATATTATGGCAGACACAAATTATTTCTGGCACATCTATCCAAAAGCTAAATATTAAACGTGATTTTCCCTGGCTAGCTGAAAATAGCCAACAAGCAAAAGACATAGAACGTTTTCGTTGGTTTTCAGATGACTTTCTTGCCGTTAACTCACAAGATCCCAATGTGATTATAGATATGCGTTATTCTTTTTTACCTAATCAGATTAAATTAATGTGGGGCATAGAACTAAGTCAACAGAAGACTGAAAATGTACATGCTAATTTTATAACTAATAGTAAATTAAATACACGAACTCGAAAACAATTTATTAAGCTATTGTTTTGATTTTTAAATAAGAGATTAGTATGAACTTACAAATTATTGAAGAAATAAAAAATATCGCGAATGAAGAGCTTTCTCACCGTTTTGCTAATGTTGCTCGAATGCACAAAGCAGATGGTAGTTTTTTGACAGAAGCGGATCTCGCTGTACAAACACGTATTCAATTACTTCTGCAAGAAAAATATCCTGAGATAGCTTTTCTTGGTGAAGAAATGTCAGCAGAACAACAGCAAGCGGTGTTAGAAAATTCTCAAGGCGTATGGATACTTGATCCGCTTGATGGCACCAGTAATTTTTCTGCCGGTATTCCATATTATGCCGTTTCACTCGCGTATATAAAACAAGGGAAGATAGAGTGGGGGATGGTTTATGATCCAGAACGTGATGAATGTTTCAGTGCAACTCATGGAGCAGGGGCACAATTAAATGGTGAGCCATTATTGAAACATGAAGCGGGCGTTTCCATCGATAAATCTACCGCTGTGATTGACTTTAAACGGCTTGATAGTGAATTGGCTGCGCGTATTGCCTCACAACCACCTTATAGTTCTCAGCGTAGTTTTGGTGGTGTGGCTCTGGACTGGTGTTGGCTGGCAGCGGGGCGGTTTCATCTTTACTTACATGGTAAGCAGAATATCTGGGATTATGCAGCAGGTCATTTGGTGTTTAACGAAGTAGGTGGTTATGCTTGTACATTGCAGGGTGAACCTATTTTTGATTTTTCTTTAAAAGCGCGTTCGGCAGTGGCCGCACTGGATAATCAATTATTTGCAGATTGGTGTGATTATCTAAAGACAGTAAAACAGGGTGGAATTTAATCCCTCCGTCACTTTATTTTAAAACATTATCAAAAATACTGGTATCTTTTAAGCGACTGTAATAACGGGCACGATAAATATGACGTTTATGTGTTTCATCATCCGTGAAGCTTTCTCTGGTATGTAATACATTATTGCTCACTAAACCCATGCCTGGTTCCAGTAATCCTTGAAAGATATAAGGCGAATTACTATTAAGGATTAGCTTTAAATATTCGAGTGCTTCTTGTATTAGTGGATCTTCTGACCACACCACGTTATTAACACGAATGGTATAACGCATGTGTAGATCACCCTTTTCACTAAGACTAAATACTGGGCCAGATTCTTCAGTACGTGCAATTTTACCTTCATCAATTCGCGCGGGGATAGTCATAACATTTCTTCCCATTAATGCACGGATGTATTCAGGGTTTTTCTCACGTAATTCAATATATGCTATTTCATGATCCATTAATGAATTTTCACCTCCTTGTGCTGCTCGTTGAACAACGTGTAATAATAACGAATTAATTTGTTTATTCTTTGTGTTGTAATAACCATCCGTGTGCCAATGTATTTCCTGATTTGTATAAGGAATAAATCGTTGTCGAATACCTTCTTTAGCAACAGTGAGTGATGTGAGCCCAGTATCATCGGACAACCAGTTATTATCCAGGTCGTTTACTCTAAATTTATATCCCATTTGAAGAGGGATTTTAGGTGAGGGATTGTTGCCTGTTTTACTCGCATATATAACCATATTGGTTTTACGACAGACTTTGAGCAGAGCCCTGTATTCAGTATCGGTCAGGGTGCGAGGATCATTTATCTCTACAATCAGCTCACCTAAACTTTTAGGATAATTGCTGAGTTTGTTATCTCGCCACACCTTATAGGCATCATTATTTTCAAGATTAAATGGGCTGATTTTATTTTTTATAGCGTACATATGAGAGGTATATTGAACCTTGGTTTGTTATTGAGAGTATCTAAAAATGAACAAATAAATCCACACATAAACTACTCTAAATAATTTAACATAGAGTTGATCAGGATCAATGAAATAGAGATTAGATGACAGTTATGGGCTCAAGTCTTGTATATCATATTTGTAATATGTGAAAGCAAGATCCTGATCCGGAGCAGGGGGGGATGTTTTTACTTTGTTTGTTCTTCATCACAAACTGCATTCCTATTATTTTCAATTGAAACTATTCTCGGTAATGTTGGTCATAAGATTGTTTGTAAAAATATTAATATTAAAATGTCGTACACAATAATAAATTATAGGGAATTAAATATAAAAATATTATTTAGTTTGCTGGGTTTTTATCTGATATTTATGTCTGCGGTTGTTTCTACAGAAATATAAAGAATTAATACATCGTGTACAGAGCCTTGTAGAAGGTGAAACCTTGAAAATAAGAATGTGCAAACTTGCTGCTGAAGGACATGGATATAAACCAAATCAAATACACAGATTTATAAAAATAGTGCCTATGGGAGATGCTGAAATCATACGTTTACAAAATGAAGAACAGCATGCTTATACGCAATAAAATAATAATTAGATAAAAATCAGCAATAAATACTATAGGTGTTATACCCTGTATAATACACAAACATAACGGTCATAATTAATATATTCTGAAGTAGGCACAGGAAAAACTGTAAAATATTTCACCTAAAACAAACATAAAGTAATCTATTATTCTTTAAAATAACATTTTAAGCCGCTGCAATTTTATTTATAAAACCAGTTTGTAATTTTCGACGTTTAAGATCGTTAGGGTCAACTTGTGACGATTTTTGATCTTTTGCTTTTGAATTTTCCTGTGTAAATCGTTCTATATCTTCATGGGAAAATTTAAGCTCTTCACCTTTCTTAATAACTGTACGTTCATAACCTAACGTATCCATTACTTTTCCTGTAATAGACTCAATAATTTGAATTTCCTCTGTTGTTAATTCATTCATAAATTTTTTGAAATTATTGCATTTTATTGGTTGATTCAGGTTTTCCCACAAAGTGCTGGAATTTGCGCTACTTTTAGCTTCTTTTGATCTATGAAAATTCAACATTTTTTTATCAAACTTAATGCCAAGATGTTGGCAAAGTTCTTTTACTACTTTTTCTGGATTTTTAAGGAGTTTTTCATAGCTAATAGGAATTACAGTTTCATCGTCATTCTTGGTCAGTTGTTTAATACATAATTTTTGCAATTTATTCCATTGTTTAGCGATAAAGTAGGGGTGTTTTTCACCAATAACGGCTTTTGTAAAAGATAGTGTTACATCACGAGGATCTCGATATAAATAGATATATTTTGGGTTGTCAAAATAATGATTAATTTCATCTGCCCACTGTATATTCTGCATACTTTTGCATACCCATGCATTTGCACCATGTGCTTCAGCATATAAATCCATGACAGCTCCATAAACTGCAATTAAGGATTTTTCCTTGCACCGTTTAAATATTTCCCTGCGATTTAATTTAACCTTATCCCAGGGTACGGGATTAAGCTCAACTAGATGACAAACATCATCTATTAACTTCTTAAAGTTTTTTCCTTCATTTAAATCTCCATATATAGGAAGCAAAGGCATAAACCGTTGCAATATATGTGGTGGATGCGGTGCAGCAATGCTGGAAGATTCATTAAGAATAAGTCGCAATAAATTTGAACCAGAACGTTGTTCGCCAACCATAAAAATTGCTTGCATGTGTGCTTCTCCTGATAATTATTTAAAAAAACAGATAGCCGATTAACCCTGCTGGTGGAATAATCCAGATAACATCAAGGTTGAATCTGATTAAGCCGATTAAAGAAGTTATAAAAATAGCAATAACAGGCCAATTAATAATAATCTCTGAAATCGAAAATGAAGGAAGTGAAGATTTTAAAATAACAAATGCGGCAACACATATCATGCCTATTACTGCACTATGAATACCATGCATAACAGCCTGTGTATTAGAAGACTGGCGAATAAAATCAAACCAACGAGAAACAATAACCATTAATATGGCAGGAACACCAAAAATACCGATAGTTGAACATAGCGCGCCCCAGAAGCCAGCAACCTTGTAGCCAATGAATGTTGCACTAATTAAAATAGGACCCGGTGTAACTTGTCCTAAGGCGATACCATCGTTGAATTCTTGTGATGTTAACCAGTTATTTTCCAGTACAACAATACTCCCAATTACGGGAATAAAGACATAACCGCCCCCAAACAACATAAGACTCATACTTGCAAATGTTAGAGTAAGGTATAAAACACTGTTTTTTTCAAACGGTAAAGGGAGAAAAAAAAGTGAAAATATGAATAAAACAAATAATAATAAAATAATTATATTTTTTCTTAATTCAGTATTGTCAGTTTTATTGTTAGTAATATCTCCATTGTTGTCGCCAAATAAAAAATAACCAAGAATGCCGGCAGAAAATATTAATACGATAGGAGTATAAATTTTATAAGCTAAAGGAATAAAAAATAACGTGATCGTTGCTATAACGGCAATCAATACCTCTGCTTTTCCAGTGATTGTTTTTTTACCCAGTCGCCAGGCAACACTAAATACAATGGCGGCGACAGCTGGCATAAAGCCTTGAAATATTGTTTTTAAGTTAATTATTTCATTGTAGTTAAAGTAAATATAACTAAGAGCAAGTATTAATAAAAAAGAAGGGAGTATAACGCCAGATGTTGCGACCAGAGCACCTAGTCGGCCTCTCACTTTATATCCTGCAAAGGCCACAACATTAACAGCCATAGGGCCGGGAAGAAGGTTGGCAAGTGCGACTCCATCTAACATGTCGTTGTGTGTTATTAACTTTAACTTTTTAACGATGGTATTTTCGATAACTGAAATTAAGGCCATATAGCCACCAAACGCCAAGCTTCCTATTTTCAAGAAGGTTAAAAACAGGAAAAATAATGATACTTGGTTTTTTTGCATATTTTGCATGTCAGTAAACTCTGGAGTAATTATTGATTCAGACATTATGCAATAGCCTCTATTTCACAAACAACTAAAGTTCAAAATTCGATTTAATAAACGCTGTTAGTTGCATGGTGCTTTCGGCAATACTATTACTGGATGTGTTTATCGTCATATCGACCGTTGTTGGTTTTTCATAGTCCTGGCCTATGCCGGTGAAGTTCTCTATTCCACCGTCCATGGCTTTTTTGTAAAGTCCTTTAGGATCGCGTGAAACACAATCATCAAGTTCAGCATGTACATGGACAAGGTAAAAATTATCGCCAATAATATTTTTTACGGACTCTCGCCCTTTGTGATGAGGTGATATAAATGAAGCAAGTACAATATGACCTGTCTCAGCAAATAATGAAGCAACTTCACCTGTGCGTCTTAAGTTTTCTTCACGGGCTTCTTTGGTAAAATCAAGGTCGTTGTTCAAACCAGAGCGCAAAGTGTCTCCATCTAATATAGAAACGGTATAGCCTTGCTGAAATAACATTCTTTCAACTAAGTTAGCAACTGTCGATTTTCCTGCACCAGAGAGCCCGGTAAGCCAAACAACACCGCTTTTATGACCAAGTTCACCATTACGTTTTTCTCGTGTAATGAAGCCTTGATGTGGGTGAATATTACTTTCACCAGATGATTGGATTTTTAATTTTTCACAAGTTGCAGGGGTCATAATGTACGTCTCTTTTTTGCTATATTTGCATTAAGAATAGACGTGGTGACATATTTATTGCCATGTGGTTTTTGTGATCAACTAAGCAGTTTTTGTAAGTGAATGTGTAGATAATTAGTGTTTAAAAGTTCTTTTGCTTAGAGCTTAAGACATGTAATATCTATGTGAATTAGTGCTATGCATTATCGTAGTAGTCGAATGGAATCGCTGAACAACAAAGCCAACATTTAGACTTAATATTGAGAATTATAATGCCACTTGTTAAAAATGATAAACTTTCAGCTAAAAACCCTCCCTTAAGTAATGAAACTTTAAATCTTTTAATATCATTTTGTGAACGTCGAAAATTCCCTAAAAAAGGTATTATTTTTAGAGAGACAGATATAGCTGACAGCTTATACTACATTATTGAAGGTTCCGTTGCCGTTACATCTGCAGATGAAGATGGACATGAAATGATATTAGCTTATCTCCATAAAGGAGAATTTATTGGTGAGATAGGTCTCTTTATTTCAGAATCTTATCGTTCAGCAATGGTAAGAGCTCGCACCGAATGTGAGTTAGCTGTAATTAGTTATGACCATTTCGACAAGCTCGTAAAAAAAGAACTTCGTGATAAACATGCTGAAATATTGAGTGTTGTTGGTTTACAATTATCCGAACGCTTATTAAAAACCAGTAAAAAAATTACTTTATTAACCTCAATGGATGTTGCCGGACGTATTGCCAGAACATTGCTGGACTTATGTCATGAACCACATGCAATGACACATCCAGAAGGTACGCAAATCCATATTTCGCGACAAGAGATTGGTCGAATCGTCAGTTGCTCACGAGAGACCGTAGGTCGTGTCCTTAAGAAAATGACGGAAGATGGAATGATTGAGGTTAAAGGCATGGATATTGTTGTATATCACAGCCGATAAACTTATTTAAGATTGAATATTTAATGCTCGTACATCATCCCACTCTCTATCAGCACCTTGCTCTATACCTTTTAAACGAATCTTTTTAAGCAACGCTTTTCCTAATGGATCTTGCTCCATTTCCAAAAGAATTTTTTGTAATTTGGATACAATTGCCTGAGGTACACGAGGATGTGCAGCAAAAGCATGAGGAGTGTAGCCATCTGACTTCCATAAAATTCTTAATTTATTACGGTATTCAGGAGAAGTATTTTTAAATGTACGTAAAACACCTCCGCCACCAGGGTAACGACCACGTGCAATATTACGATATACAGAATCATGCGAAGAAACATATTTTGAGGTGAAGGATATATTCGCTTTGGATAATACTGCTGTCGGTACTAAGTTTGCGGCAAAAGCATTTGAAGGGAAAGCGAGTTCAGAATTATTTAAATCATTAATCGAACGATACGGACTATCTTTTTTTACTACAATAATACCTTTTAGCCTTTTCTTTTTTGCTTTAGCAAATGCGACATAGCCTTGTTTTTCATGAAACACGGTATAGTGATAAGGATTCATATATACGATGTCATATTTTCCTAATGCAAGACGTTTTTCAAATGTATCAATATTTCGTGTAGTTGCAAAATGAAGGTTTATATCAGACTTATTTTCAATGTATTGGAGAATAGGTGACCATAGCTTTGAGAGTTTGCTTCCATTAGTTTGTGGAACTATACCAAAGGAGTATTGCTGTGCAGCAAAAGAAACTACTGGGTTGAGTGTTATTACAAAAGTAACGCCACATACGAGCTTGAAAAAATTATTCTTGTTCATATTGTATCTCCGCTTCAATATTTTATGCTGTAAATAAGTTATTTAATTTACAGTTAATAATAGATTTTGAATGTTTTCTAATAGTTCATCTTCAGAAAATGGTTTGGTGAGATAAGCACTAACACCCGCGGCATCGGCCATATTGCGATGTTTTTCAGTCGATCTCGAAGTAATCATAATAACTGGAATATTTTTCAATTCAGGTTTGTTTCGAATATGAGAAGTGAATTCAAGCCCATTCATTCTTGGCATCTCTAAATCAACAAGAATAATATCTGGCTTACAGTTCTCTATAACTTCAATTGCTTCTATGCCATCTCTCGCGACGATCACATCATATCCAATATCTTTTATAAATTCTGAAAGTGAACGCCGGGCACTTAATGAGTCATCAATAATCAAAGCTGTTAGCGTATCTTCTATATCATGTGCATTTGCAAGTCGCTGCTCTATGAGCGGACTTATATCTTTATCTACCGCTGTTCTTATCAGACCAGGTAGGTCAATAACCGGAGCTACACTACCATCTCCCAGTATTGTCGCGCCTTCAATGCCAACAATATCGGGTATATACGTCCCTAATTGCTTCACGATTAAGTCTTGATTGGCGATGACATTCTCAACAGTAACCGCATATTGGTAACCTGCTTCATTGCGAACGATAAATACAGTACGTTCTTCTCTGTCTGTATCACGTTGATCTCGGGGTTGATGCAATAATGTTTCTATATCAAAAGCAGTAAAAATTTCTCCATTTAAATCATATGTATATTTATCGTTGTCTTTTTTTAGTTCACCATCACCTGCACATAAAATTTGCTCGATGCCACGGTTTGATATAGCAATGGTCTGTTTGCGTAGTGTAGTCAATATTGCATGAACAGAAATTAGTGTCACAGGCAGTCTTAACTCAACAGTACAGCTTGTATCTTTTACTGAGTTTATATTTAAGGTGCCTTTCATAGCTGTTATTTGGTTGTACACAGCATCCATACCAATACCTCGCCCGGAAACCTGGGTAGTGGTTTCGCGCGTTGTAAAACCGGCTAGCAAAATTAAGCGAGTAAGCTCTTCATCTGATAACTTTTCTTCATTCGTGATCATGTTCTTTTTTATAGCTGTGTTTCTAATAGCTTCAAAATCGAGGCCAGCACCATCATCAATACAGCGAACAACGATATGATCGCCATCTCTAAAAAAGGATAAATCAATTTTTCCCGTTAAGTTTTTATCTTTGTTCTTTCTAATAGATTCATTTTCAATGCCGTGATCAATCGCATTACGCAGAATATGCATTAACGGATCAACAAGTTCATCCAATACGTCGCTATCCATTAATGTTTCTGATCCGGTAACATTTAAAGTTACTTTTTTTGATGTTGTTCGTGATGTTTGTCGTATGCTTCTTTGCAACCGTGGTACAATATTTTGTACCGGAATCATTCGTGTTTGCATTACGATATTCTGGTTCTCTTTATGCAAACGACTTTGATCGACTAGTAATGTCTCAAGCGTATTAAGCTCATCTTCAATAGAGTGTGTTAATTCTTTTGAATCTGTTGCGGCTTCAACAAGTCGGTGAGTAACAGTATGAAGTTCGTTGTACTGCTCAAGTTCAAGCGAATCAAATATTTCGTTGGATTTAGTATCAGGTTTTTTAGCGCTTAAGCCCTGAACGTCTACAATTTGTTCTAATTCAAAAACAAGTTTCTGATAAAGCACATTTTGTTCATGTACAAGCTGTGTTTGTTCATTTGCTTTGCGCAGTCGTTCTTGCAATTGGCCACCTAAAATTATGGATTCACCGGCTATACGAAGTAATTCATCCATTAATGTAGCAGGTACGCGTAACATTGTAGGCGCAACGATGTCATTTAAATGACTATTGTCATCTTGTTCATTATTTTCGTTTTTATTGTTGCTTGAGTTTAATTCAATTTGTACATCATCTTCAGGAATACCATCCTGATCGAGTAAATTTGCCCAATCGAGAATTTGTTGCAATACATTTTGAGCTTGCTGAGGTGCATCCCCTATGCCCAATAGAGCTTCACTCATCATTTCAAGAACATCTGCAGCGTTCATTAAAATATCAGCCAGGTTTTTACCTGGTAAACGATGCTGAGTCGTAAATATATTAAATATATCTTCTATGTGGTGCGTTAAAGTTGCAATACCCACTATACCTACAGTATTTGCTGCTCCTTTAAGTGTATGTGCAATCCTTTGTGCTTTTTCTACATCACGCAGGCTCGCATTTCCTTCAACAAGCTGTGTGACTGACTGAGTAAATTCTTCTGCTTGAATAGGTAATTCTTGTAATAAGGTATTAAGCAGTTCCTGGTTAACGTCTTCGGGAAGTTTTAAAGAAACATCATCTGTAGTTGCCTGGGTTGCACGTATTTCAATATCATCCTCAATCATTAATTGAGGCGAAAGTAACTCTTTCTCCAGTTTGTTTTGCTCACAGTTTAGTTCTACAGGCCAGGCATATGTATAGAATGGGGACACTAACGTACTAATGATATTAGAATTATCCATTTCACTTAAATAATTAAGTGCAAGTTGAGGGAAAGATTTTAAATAACTGACAACATCCTGATCCAGTATATTGATGTCTTTGTCATCAATAAATTTATTTAAATTTTCGACTATATGGGTTAATGTTTTATTTAACCCTGTTAATCCAATTGATTCTGTTGCAAGAGAAAAACGTTCAATCATTAATTTAAATGTAGATAATTGTTCAATATCAGCTGAGGTTAGATCTATATCTGGTTTTATATCTTTTATGGCATCATCTAATGAAGGTTGTTCCAGCTGAAATTCATCATGTATTAGTTGAATAAGTTCATGACCAAGAAAATACATATCTTCTGAGACAGTAATATCATCAAGTCCTTCTGCATCATCCATTTCATAAACCAACTCGGCCTCGTGAACTGAGCTTTCTTTTTCCTCAAAGCTTTCGATATCATCCACATTCCCAGCAGGTGCAGTAACCTCTATATCCTCTGGTATAAGTATAAATCTTAATGTCATTACTTCATCTTCTGACATTTTTTCAGCCCAGGGGATATTATTTAAATGTTCAACAAGTTTATCGACAATATCATTATCAGTAGGGGAGCTAAGGTACGCTATCAAATGAGAAGTCCATTCCTCAATAATAATTTGCTCATTTTCACTAAGTTGTTTTTCACGTTTTGCCAGTTGACGCAAGCCTGTTTGAAATATCATACAGACATCCATTAACCCTATTAAACCGGCTGTAGCAATTGACATTCCGAGTAATTCAATGCGATCAGCACATAGATAAAAGGCATGACCTAAACCAAAATCATCATCTTCGTCTGTTGAAGCAAGATCAGAAATAAGCCCTGTCATTGCTTCTAGTATTTCTTCCTGAACAGACTCAAACAATGCGCCATCAAAAGCGCCTGGTATTGGTTCATCTATTTCTTCAGAAGGTGCAGCTTCGTTTACTTGTAGAGAAGAGGGGGGCTCTTTGCTTATATTACTTACAAAAGCATCGCTGAGCTGCTGTAAATCACTTTCATCAGCTTGATAAGGCCATATAGAATCTTGTAAAAGTTGTAATAAAAGATCAATATTATCTTTGTCATCTGGATTGGCAATGTAAGATAACGTTAATGTTGGCCAAACTTCAAACTGCTGGAATTGCTCTTCTGTGATTTGAGTGTTGTTTTTATATAATCCCTCAAGAATTGAATGAAAAATAACACAGGAGTCACGCAGTGCCTTGAATTTTGACTTTCCCAGACGAAAAGCAATTCTCGTAATACGTTTAATATAAGTCTCTATATAATTATGAACGGCTTCTTGATCATTATTTTCATGAAAGAGTATATTTGTATCATAAAGCTCAATGACTATCTTTGAAATTTCTTCCTCAATAGTCGTTATATTTTCTAAATCTTCGCTCATGAGTTGTTATGACGCTTTTTGTTGTTGAGTTGAAATAACAATTTCAGGAAGTTTTT
This sequence comes from uncultured Thioalkalispiraceae bacterium, assembly GCA_964605385.1. Lineage (GTDB taxonomy): Bacteria > Pseudomonadota > Gammaproteobacteria > UBA6429 > Thiohalophilaceae > JAGLTQ01. Next base: position 13,023 of record CAZSCK010000022.1, on the reverse strand, counting down.
GCTTTGGTATACTGCCATTGTTTGATGCTGGAGATTGTGATATGACGGGTGCAGCAACACCAGGTAATTTGAATACTTGCACTGCTTTCAGCAATCCTTTCGCATAATCTACCAGGCGTTTAGTTTGAATAGTTTGTTTTTGTAACTGCTCACTGGTTTTTTTGTTTGACTCTAAAATTCCATCAGCATTTTTTTGTAATTTTTTGGTAATGATTAATTGATTTGCTGAACTTGAAGCAATTTGTTGTACTGAAGCAACTAAATCTTTGGTACTATTTTGCGTGTGACGCATTTCTTCACCCGCTTTTTCAGCCAGCTGGCTACCTTCAACAACTTGAGTGATTACGTTATTCATAGTGTCTACCGTATCGACAGTTTCCACCTGAATATTTGATACTAAGGTTGATATTTGCGATGTTGCATCACGTGCATTTTCTGCTAGTCGTTGGACTTCATCAGCAACCACGGCAAATCCTCGACCAGCTTCACCTGCTGAAGCTGCATGCATACTGGCATTCAAAGCTAGTATGTGTGTTCTTTCTGAAATACTGTTAATGAGGTTTACGGCACGACTAATTTCTTGTGAACGTTCACCTAAGCGCTTAATACGTTTCTCTGCTTTATGAATTGTTTCACGAATATTGTTCATTCCTTCACTAGATCTATTTACAGTTTCCATTGCAGTATTGGTTGTTTTAATCGCATTTTCTGCTTCCTTATTACATGACCTCGCAAGATCAGCAATATGTCCCATAGCATGGACCGCATTTGAAAGTTCTTTAGTAGTATTTATGACGGCAGCTTGTTCTTTTGTTGCCATAGAAATAACAGAATCAGATTGGTTTTTAACGAGATTAGTTGCTCTGGCAACTTCTTCTGAAATTACACGTACACCTTTTAGTACTTTTGATGTTTCTGCAGTAAATAAATTTAATGCGTCTGCAACAGGGCCTGTTATATCTTCTGTAACAGGAACTTTAATAGTTAAATCTCTTTGGCTGAGTTTTGATACTGCTTGAAGTAAAGAAATAACGGAGTCATTTAATTCTTCATTGTTTTTTTCTGCTTCTACCAGTGTTGATACTTTTTCAGCCAGGAGCCTGTCAAATGCACCACCAAGCTCAGATAGTTCATCCTTACCTGACATATCTGTTCTGGCATAATAATCGCCATCAGCAACTTTTTTAACTATTGATGAAATATTTTTTATAGGGTTAGTGATAGAACGGAAAATAATATAACCTAATATGCTAGCAAAGATTAGACCAAACACCATGATTGCGGCACTGGCATTAAAGAATATTTTATTTGTGGCTAGTGATTCTTCAAATAATGCTTCGGATATAAGCTGGTATTCGTTAACACGTTCGTTTAATTCTGTAATGAAAGGAAGTACGATCTCTTTAATGCGTGTTTCAATAAACAGATTTAATCCTTCCTGGTCTTCGGTATTGAATAAACTATCTAACTCGCTAAAAGCCGTTAAAATATTTCTATATTCATTACCTAAAGAAGCTTCAATTTCTTTCTTTTCTTGTGCAGACTTATCTTCTTTGTATTCTTCCCAGTTATTAATGAAGATGTTTTTTGCTGCTAATAAATCAGCTGAACCTTGTTGCCAGGTAATCTTGTTATTAGATACACGTGTTACCATTTCTAACAAATCGGTTCGAACGGTACCATTGAGTTGATTCAAGGTTACTTGCTCAATGACGTTTTTATTTAAAGACTGAGTGGTATCTGTTGCAAAGTTCAAACCTAAAACGGCAGTTGCACCAATTACGGCTAAAACAATCGTTTGCGCAGCTATAAGTAATACCAGCCTTGGTCCAATTCTCATTTTATTAAGCATTTCTGTGTAACCTCATTTATATTCTTTAAATATTACTAATTAAATATCGACTTTATCTGCCATCTTTTTAAATAACTTTTGCGGATCAAACTCTATCCAGTCTGCATCATTCTGACTAAATCCTTCACTTATGAAATCATGCAACACTGCAGGATAATTGCTTATGGTTGTTTTGCTGTCGTTATGTTCCAGTGAAACAGGTAAACCTCTAATCAATATTGCAATAGCTGTAGTGTTATCAGATTTATCAAGTACAAGTATATTGTTTGATTTTTCTTTGTCGAAATTTTTAAGAATTTTATCCATATTCATTACAGGAACAATGTTGCCACGAATATTAATTAAGCCCTCTATCCAGACAGGAGAATTTGGCAGCATAAAAATATTCTGATTTTGGAGAACTTCGCTTACCGTTTCTTCTGGAACAAGAAAATTCATATCAGATATTTTATAGCCATAGCGTGTATATGGTCGTTCAACCTCTTCATTTGGAAAAATAATTTCATCACTAGAGAATAACGGGGCATCATTCCCCATTATTTCTAACTCTTTATTTTCTTCTGTATCGTTTGCAACGGCTTGCATTATTCTACCTGCCAGGATTAAATAGTCTTAATTAAATGATTTTAACTGGTTTAAAATTTTATCCGCAGTATAAGGTTTTGTAACATAACCTTTTCCACCTTGCATTTGTGCCCAAAGTTTGTCGGCTTTTTGACTCTTACTGCTCACAAATACAATAGGTATGTTGCGAGTGCTTACATCATTATTTAGCTTTCTGGTTGCTTCATAACCATCCATATCAGGCATAATAATATCCATGAATATCATGTCAGGCTGCTCTTTTTTAGCTATTTCAACAGCCTCTAGACCACTTGATGCACTCAGTACGATACACCCGGTATTACTAACAATATTTTTAATATTGGATAATTCCGTATCAGAATCATCAACAACCAGTACTTTATTAATAGACATTATATTTTCTCCTTAACTTATGCTTCAATTGCTTTATTTGTTGTTTTAAGTGGAATGAAGTTTTTAACTGCATTCTGAAAAGTTATTCTTCCAACAGGTTTAATTAAATAGTCATCACAACCTGCAAGAGAACCTTTTATTTTATCTGCTTGCGTTGCTTTTCCCGTTAACATAATTGCGAACGTTTCTTTATTGTTAAGTTTGATAAACTTACAAATTTGAAAACCATTTTTATCAGGCAATACAACGTCCAGTAACGCTAAATCATAAACATTTGTATTTAATAAGGTGAAGGCTGATTCGGCAGAGTCTGCGAAATCAACTGTCACATCAAACATATCAAGTTCTATCTCAAGCTGTTTTCTTACAGAAGGGCTGTCATCCACAACTAAAACATGATGCATTCCTGTTTTAGCTGTAACGTTTTCTTTTTCATTTTTAACCAATGTTAATTCAATGTTGTTTGTAGTTGTAGCTGCAGGTTCTTCTTTGTTGGCCGGGTTTTCTAATTCTTTATCGTGAACAATGGCGAGTTCTGAAGCTTCTTCTTCAGAAATGTTGAATTCTATTGAGTTAGCCGCTATGTGTTCATTGTTTGAATTACTTTTACTTACTGTTTTACTTTGAATAGGCGATATATTTTCAACCAATTGATCTAGTGTGTGTAGCACTCGGGTTGCTATTAAGGGGCGGCTTATGGTGTTGCTTTCATTTTCTTTATTATCTGTTACCCATACATTAATTACATTCTGTTTTACTACATTGGGATTATTTTTGTTTTTTATATCATTTATATAGATATCACAATTTTCAGATGAAGAAGATAATTCATAGGATTTTGTTCTGTTTTTTGTTCTTTCAGATACGGAACAAATCAACTTGAATATAATGCTTTCATGTCCAGGCAGACCAGAAAGTGAAATCTTGTATTTTTTTAATGTCATTTTGTAAAATTAACTCTCATTAAACAATCATTTCTAATGTAGCTATACGTTTGTTGCATTACTAGTATCGACACTTTGCATGAATTCGCGATGTTACAAAAATGAAAGTGTGATAAAGCTCACAAAAATACACGGTATAAAATTGTCGTTTTTATTTGTCACTTAAGTTTTAACTTATGCCAAAATAATATGTAATCTATTGTTTTTATATCGAAATGTTACATCCAGTTAACAAAGTTATATTTAAAGTAACTTTATATTTCTGATTTGAGCATAAATCGTGTAATTTGGTTATTTGTAATGCAAATAATGATCCAAATTAAGTGCTTAATTAAATAGAGCGTAGTGTGAATAATCTTGCTAAGATAAGCTTCGTAACTATATGTTTTTATTTAAGTATCGTATTATAGTAAAGGGGTTTTATTATGTCGTACACAACAGAACTTGTTGATGAAATTAATGTATTAATTCTTTTTGATATCTCAAACAGTCAAGAAGGTATTAAAGTACATACCTCTGCCGGAGACGATTCGATAGAGGCAACTAAAAGGTTGTTTGAGAAAGGATTAATCACTCAAAAAGATGGTGGCTATCTAACAGGATTAGGTGTAGATGCAGCTGAGCATGCTCAATCGCTACTCACTATATTAACAACAGATTGATTTTATGGGTTATTTATAGAGTGGTGGAACAGGGCAGTCCAGGTTGCTCGATATTGTTCTAAACAACTCAGCCCCTTTTCTTGTTGATCCTCTATCAGCCATAATATTGCCGCACAGGCTTTTAATATACGAGGTTTTAACAAAGATTTTAGTTGCATTAATCTATCAAGAGCATTATTTAATTTATTTAAAGAAAGGTCTTCTAGTGGAACAATTTTGAATGCAAAGGCACCTATTTCTTTTTTTCCAAGTTCAAAGGCTTCCAACGAGGGTATTAAATATTGAAATCACATAAAGAATATTGGTAGCATCCTATACACAATATTGTGTTACTGATACAAACTTGTTATTGCATCAAATTTACGAAAATATTTACTTCATTATCATTTTATTACAATGAATAAAGCAATGGAAGCTAACTATGATTCGTACCATATTTTTCTCAAACACAAAACTTTATTGAGAAAAATTTAATCAAAGACTCGATCGCGTTGAGTCTCTACCTGTCTCTATAATAGCTGAGAATCTCCATTATGTTATTTCAAAAACTCATAAAACTTACCTAATAAAATCAAAACCTAAGCGGACTTAAAGCTACACATCTAACAAAAAATACTTTCTGGACACATATTGGGATTGTAATTGAAGCAAGTAGTGACGTTTTTATGAATGTTGAAGGAAATAGAAATGACGAGGGTAGTCGAGAGGGCTATGAAGTATGTCAACGTATACGTGGATATCGTAAAAAGGATTTTATCACAATTTAAGTTATATCGTGATGTTATATTTACTTAACTCAAATATTGCTTATATGATAAAATAGAATATTCATATGTGAAAGCAACCCATACTATATTTTTATTAATCATGCTTAAGGAATAAGTATTATGAAAAATGTAAGACTAACTTTAAAATTGTTTTTCTCTCTATGGCTCATTTTTATTTTGCAAGGTTGTGAAACACTGATTGGACCTTATAGTCCAACAGCTTATAAGTATGCAACGTCTTTAAAAGTGGAAGCTCTGGCCTTGATGAGCAAAGCCACAGACTCATACGATAATCATAAAAACGATGTAGAGAAATTAACTATTGAGTTAAATAAGGCTCATGAATATGTTAAAGGTGTGCCAAGCAATAGTATTTCAGCAAAACAATGGAAAATTCTTATCAATCCAAATGGAAAGCTATTAGGTAAATTCTGGTTAAAATGGAAACAGAAAACAAAATTAAGTAAACCTTTTATCAGTGAATTTAAAAAAATCGTTGCGGAGTCCTTTGATCAAATTATTTGTCTTGAAGTAAATAAGGAAAAAGCGACTGATTGTCTTACAATAGGAGAGAGATAATGAGTGAGCCATGGTGGGAAGATTTTAAAGACGCAATTGTTGATGGTGCAAAACAATTAGCTAAAGAAACAATCGGGGACTTCCTTGATTCTGCTCAGGATGACGCGAAAGCGTTCCTCGAATCTATAAAGGATGACTTGGAAAGATGGGCAAAAATGCTTAAGAATGACGAAATTACCAAGGATGATTTAAAAGATCTTATAGAAGCAAAAGAAGCGCTTGCTGAGATACGTGTGCTGACTCAAGCAGGAATAGCAGCAACGAAACTTGAACGATTCAGAACAGGCTTGATTAATCTTGTTACCAACACAGCTAAAAGTATGTTTCCTTAACATTTCAGGCTTGTTGTACGTTTAGATTGCTACACAGGGTAAGGCTGACGTGTCCGATCACAGCATTGATACTTAATTGTAATAAACTGGAAAAATACGCTTTGAAGCGTAGATAAATTAAATAGATACATAAATTAACTATTTTAAATAATAAATCTCATTGAAGGATTAGAGTCCTTAACAGGTCTTTAACTTAACGCAGTTTCCGCACTTTAAATTTACGGCCTTTTATTTTACCTTCAGATAGAATCTTAAGAGCTTGTTTTGCAATAGGGCGTTCGACTGCAACAAAAGAGAAAGTATCAAATAAATCAATTTTTCCAATTTGTTTTCCCGGTAAATCTGTTTTTGCAGTTAAAGCTCCTAATATATCTCCTGCGCGTACTTTATTTTTACGGCCACCATTTATATATAACGTTACCATTGACGGACTGAGTTTAAAGTTGTCACGCCTTTTAAGGCTTGCTGGATTCTCAATATTAAATGTGGTGTTTTGATATTCTTCAATTCGATTAACTTTGTGTGCTTCTGAAGCTATAAACAAACTGAAAGCCAGGCCTTCTTTGCCTGCACGGCCAGTACGTCCAATTCGATGCACATGAATTTCCGGTTCAGGTGATAACTCAAAATTAACTACGGCCTGTAAATCTTTTATATCTAAACCACGAGAAGCAACGTCAGTAGCAATTAAAATAGAACTGCTTTTGTTTGAAAATTGAACCAGCACCTGGTCTCGATCTCGTTGTTCAAGATCACCATGCAAGGCAAGGGCATGAAAACCTTCTTGCCATAACGCTTCGGCTAATTCTTGTGCTTGTTGTTTGCGGTTACAAAACACAACCGTTGATTCCGGTTTGTAATGATGAAGAATAGATATTAATGTTTTAGTGCGCTCACCTTTTTCTACTTCATAAAAGATTTGTTCAATTTTATTCTCGTTATGTGATGTTTCTAAACGAATATCAACCGGATCGTTTTGTATTTCATCACTAATATCTTTTATTTCTTCCGGATAAGTTGCTGAAAATAATAGCGTTTGTCTTTTTTGCGCCATGTTATGAATGATTTGCATAATATCTTCATGAAACCCCATATCTAACATACGGTCCGCTTCATCTAATACCAGTATTTTTAAGTTCTCAAGATTTAAGGAACGTTTATCAACTAAATGCTTGAGAATTCTGCCTGGTGTTCCAACAACAATATGTGGACTGTGCTCAAGTGACGTTAATTGTGGGACGATTGATTTACCGCCACATAATGTAAGAATCTTGGTATTCGGTATTGCACGTGCTAGTCGCCGAATTTCTTTGCTCACTTGATCAGCCAATTCCCGGGTAGGGCAGAGTACCAATGCCTGAGTTTCATAGGTTTTAACATCAAGGTGATGCAGTAAGCCAATCGCAAAAGCAGCTGTTTTGCCGCTGCCTGTTTTAGCCTGTGCTAATAAATCTTTACCGTCAAGAATGACAGGTAAACCTTGTGCCTGAATCGGGGTCATTTGCTCGTAGCCGAGTGACTCAATATTAGCGAGTTGTTCAGGGGCAAGAGGGAGCGTTGAAAAGCTTGTTTTAGTCACGTAAATTAATCTATTGGTAGTAAAATGAGGCAAGATGATAACAGATAACCAGCATATAGCCGATTATCTACTAATGATACGCCATCCTAGAACATATTAGCATATTGTGATATAATACCTTCTGCAAGGTTTTCTTTGCAATTCTGTTTTTGGTCTACCTGCTTGTTATCTCGTATTCGTTACCATCCATTCTGAAAGAGTGGATGAGGCATATTATTTGCCCAATTTTGGTATACCCGTTTTTCAAGCTAAGAATTCGTTTTCAATAATATAATAAGAGTAGAAAAACAATAATGAATTTACATTCTATATTCCCGTTTTTGCAGTGGTTTAAATTAATAACAAAAGAGTCAGTAAAAGCTGATTTAATCGCGGGTTTCACGGGTGCTGTTATTGTATTACCTCAGGGTGTTGCCTTTGCAACCATCGCGGGTCTACCGCCTGAGTTTGGTTTGTATACCGCAATGGTTACCCCAATTATTGCGGCTTTGTTTGGCTCATCTCGCCATCTTATTTCTGGTCCCACTACTGCCATTTCAATTGTCGTTTTTGCAGCTATTAGTAACCACGCCGAACCAGGTTCAGCAGAATTCATTTCATTAGCACTAACCTTAACTTTTCTTGCGGGTGTCTATCAGCTTGCTTTTGGTTTAGCGCGTTTAGGAACTTTAGTTAACTTTGTTTCACATACCGTAGTTATTGGTTTTACTGCCGGTGCCGCTATTTTGATTGCGACCAGTCAAATGAAAAATGTTTTAGGTGTGCATGTTACAAAAGGTGAATCATTTTTCCATACTTGGCTAGAACTTGGACAAGAAGTGGGGAACACAAATATATATATTTTGGTTGTTGCTGTTACCACACTTGTTTCCGCACTTCTTATTAAACGATTTTATCCTAAAATACCAAACCTGTTAATTGGTCTAATCGTGGGAAGTTTTGTTGCATTATATTTTTCAGGTGGTGATGCGAACATTCAATTAGTTGGAGAAATACCAGCACACTTACCACCGCTTACATTGCCAGACTTTTCCTTCGCCTCAATAAAAATGTTAGCACCAGAGGCCTTCGCAGTAGCATTATTAGGTTTAATAGAAGCTGTTTCTATAAGTCGAGCTATTGCAACTAAATCAAATCAACGTATTGATGCAAACCAGGAATTTATAGGGCAGGGCCTATCAAATTTAACCGGTAGTTTTTTCTCAAGTTATGCCGGCTCAGGTTCATTTACCCGTTCAGGTGTTAACTATGCCTCAGGTGCGAAAACACCTTTATCGGCTATATTTGCGGCAGTAATATTAATGGTTATTGTATTGTTAATTGCTCCTTTAACGGCTTATTTACCGGTTGCAGCAATGGGTGGTGTAATTTTAATCGTTGCTTATAACTTAATTGATACACACCATATTAAAGAAATATTAAAATACAGCAAGTCTGAAACATCAATTTTATTAACAACATTCTTTGCAACATTGTTCCTTGAATTAGAATTTGCGATCTATCTCGGCGTTATATTATCTTTGGTAATTTTCCTTGCGCGGACATCGACACCAGAAATTGTTACTTTAGCTCCTGATGTTGATATTGATACAGGTAAGAAAAAACTTATCAATATTACCAAAAAACCTTTAAACCAATGTCCGCAGTTAAAAATTATCCGTATTGATATGTCGATATATTTTGGTTCTATAAACCATATTCAAAATCGATTACATCATCTTATTAAACAAGAAAATGTAAAACATATTTTAATCATCGGCACAGGAATTAACTTTATTGATCTCAGTGGTGCTGAAGCACTGGTCACAGATGCTAATCGCTTAAAACAATTAGGTGGTGGACTTTATTTTACTGAGTTAAAAGCCAGCGTGTATGAATATATTAGTAAGAATTGTTTTGTTGCTAAGGTTGGTAATAAACACTTCTTTGATTCTAAAAAAGATGCCATTAAAGCAATTTATAAAAAGTTAGATAGCGATGCCTGTAGTAAATGTACCGCACGTGTTTTCTCTGAATGTAAGTAATAAGTTTAAATGACCGTACAAATATTTATAACAAACTCTTCAAGTTAATAATATAATATGAGCATCTACTATGCACAAGGCAAGCATGTAGTCAGTTACTTCTAAAAAACACATTGCTTGTTCAAACAATATTTTTTTCAGTTCGTTCGCCAATATCATTGCTTTCAGTAAGCCTTAGTTCAAACCCCACACCTTTATTTTTTTACATACCGTCAATTAACGCTCACATTTTTCTAAAAAATGTGGCAACCGTCAAATTATTGACATAAATACTATATAAACCTCGACTAAATAGACTGAAAATCAGATAAATTTGTTACTAAGTAAACGAATAACATCGTTTAACTGGTTTGGTACAAATATTGTACATATTTATTTAGATAATTAACGATTATAAAAGGGAGTAAGAAGAAGATGAATATTAATCAACTTAAAAGTAATAATGATCTGATCTCAAATGAATACCCTGACTTAAAAGTTCAATTTAATTCTAAAGAGAGAGTTGTTTGGAGTTTTATGCATTCAGGGCCACGTCCATGTTATACGCCACAATTACTTTCAAATCTTCAAAGCATGTTTAATAATATAAAAGTACAGTGCTCTAGTGAGACACCTGTTGAATATGTTGTTATTGCTTCGATGGTGGATAATATATACAACTTAGGGGGAGATCTTGATCTGTTTGCCACCTCTATCATGGAAAACAATCAGAAGAAATTACAAGAATATGCTTATACCTGTATCGATCTTGTCCATAATTGTACTAACCAGATTGAACATGATGTCACCAGCATTGCACTGGTTCAGGGTTCAGCATTGGGAGGCGGATTTGAAGCTGCACTTGCCTGCCATTATATTGTTGCAGAAAAAAGTGCACAGTTTGGTTTTCCAGAAATATTGTTTAATCTCTTTCCTGGTATGGGCGCTTTTTCCTATTTATCACGCCGAATATCAATGCGTGATACAGAACGACTCATATTATCAGGGAAACAATACAGCGCTGCAGAATTGTATGAAATGGGTATTATTGATGTATTAGTAGAAGATGGGCAGGGGATGAATGCCGTTAATGAATTTATTAACAATCATCGAACTCAACAACGCGCACGAGTTGCGATGCAAAAAGCTAAAATGCGTTCAACATTTATTTCTTTTAGTGAGTTACGTGATATTACTGATATATGGGTTGATGCCGCGTTAAAGACTAGCAGTAGTGATGTCGAATTTATGAAACGTCTTATTAAAATTCAGAACCGGAAGTTTGTAAATAATGCCCAGGTGCATCAACTCAGAAAATAGACAATAATATTTTTAATAAATTATGGTATCAGGATTTAACCAGAGTACCAGAATAATCTTGTAGTGCCTGACATGCACGATGTATTTCATATGTGATATGCGATACTTGTTCGAGTACGCCTTGTAGAAATTGGGTGTGCGTAATTTTTTCTGCATCTATAACTATTTTATATAATTGGATGGCACCAAAATTACCTGCGATGCCTTTGATCGAATGTAATACTATTTTATATTCGCTATAGTCCTCTTTGTTTATTGCTTCAGTTATTTTATCAATGTTTGTTTGTAAGTTGTCTGAAAATATTTTCACCATATTTTCAAAAACTTCTTTATCGTTGATGATGTTAATCTGATCATAATCAAGAATGGCATTATTATTTTGCGTGCCATTTTTTACTGTAATAGTGTCCTTGACCTTAATATTAATCAGGCTATGTATTGTATCAACCAGTAAATGAGCACGAATGGGTTTTGTTATATAAGCCTCTGCACCGGTTTCCTCACATGCTTTAGCTGCATCCTGGGTTGCATTCGCTGTCAGAATAATAAAGGGTAATGAACTATCTGGTTCCATATAACGATACAACTTAATTGCCTGCACTCCACTCATAACAGGCATTTGCATATCCATAATACATAAATCATAAGTTTGTTCTGCAAGAGCATCCAAGGCTTCCTGACCATTATTAGCAATGGTTACATCAAATCCAGCATATGATAAAATGCGCTCAAATAAATACTGATTTGCGACATTATCTTCCGCGATCAATATTTTAACGGGTTGTGATGACTTCGTATTCTTATGATGGCTAAATACTTTTATTGTTTCATCTTCAGGTCTTAACAAAGGTGCGCTATGGATAGCATTATAAAGCACTGATTTTTCAACAGTCAGAGGTAATATATAATCAACCCCGGCTGCAATCATCTCTTTTTTGACATCTTCGTTGATATCGCTATCAAGAAAAATAAGATTGATATTATCCAGAATGTTTTTTCTTTTAAGTAAACCAGCAAATTCAACCAGGTTTATTTCTAATGTAGACTTTGCAATTATAATAGCATGAAAAGGATTTTCATCTTCAGTGTATTGTTCAACAATATTAAGTGCATCACTAGCAGTAAAGACTTCAATAGTTTTTACTTTCCAGTGCTCTAAATCCTGATATACATCATTAAGTAGATTATCCCTGTCTCGTAAAATTAAGACTCTGACATTTTTAAGCCCTTCATCAACATTTTTATCAATTAATCTTATTTTATAAGGTAGCTCAAACCAAAAGGTCGATCCTTTGCCGAGCTCACTGTCAAATCCAATCGTGCCTCCTAGTTTTTCAACCAGTTCTTTCGCTATGGTTGCCCCTAACCCAGAACCCTCATATTGTCGTGTATCAGTATTATCGGCCTGGGTAAAACGTTCAAATAATGAATCCTGTTTTTCTTTTGCTATACCCATACCCGTATCTTCGATCTCATAACGAATGCGGCAAGTATCGTCCTCACGAGTAATAAGGCAGGTATTTATCTGCACGTGACCATTATCTGTATACTTGATCGCGTTGCCTACAATATTAACCAATATTTGTAAGGTATGCGTTTTAGAACCATGTAAAGAAAAGGGTACATCAGGCATAACATGCAAATGTAGTTCAAGTCCTTTCTCCTGAGCATGATTTTTCAACATCATGACAGTACTGTTCAAGAGTGCATGGAGATCAAAGTCTTCTTCAATACTTTCAAATTTACCCGACTCTATTTTTGATAAGTCCAGAATATCATTTATTAAAGCAAGCAGCGCATTAACTGAATACTCGATGCTATCAACATATTCTTCCTGAGTAGCAGTCAATGTTGTGGTTCTTAATAAATCATTTGAACAAAATATGCCATTGAGCGGGGTACGTAACTCATGGGTCATATTTGCAAGAAACTGACTTTTAGCTTTGTTCGCAATATTTGCTTTTTCAATACTTTGTTTAAGTCGCTGAAGTAGGGTTGATACATAAG
>CAZSCK010000021.1:35808-38882 GCA_964605385.1 uncultured Thioalkalispiraceae bacterium | reverse complement strand
GTTTATGTACCAGCGGATGATTTAACCGATCCATCACCTGCAACAACATTTGCTCACTTAGATGCGACACTCGTACTTTCTCGTCAAATTGCTGAACTCGGTATTTATCCAGCGGTAGATCCTCTGGATTCAACTTCACGGTTACTTGATCCCTTAGTTATTGGTGATGAGCACTACAATGTAGCACGTGGCGTTCAAGGTACTTTGCAGAAGTATAAAGAATTAAAAGATATCATTGCGATTTTGGGTATGGATGAATTATCTGAAGAAGATAAGCTAATCGTTTCTCGTGCTCGTAAAATCCAACGTTTCTTGTCTCAACCTTTCTTCGTTGCTGAAGTATTCACCGGCGCTCCTGGTAAATATGTATCAGCAAAAGAAACCATCAAGTCTTTTAAAGGCATTGTTGAAGGTGAATACGATCACTTACCAGAACAAGCGTTCTACATGGTTGGTACGATTGAAGAAGCGATTGAAAAAGCGAAAACTATTAAGTAATAATTTTCGTCAAATTTTTGGAGAAAGCGTATGGCAATGACCATGCATTTAGATATTGTTAGTGCTGAGAAAGAAATTTTTTCAGGTCGAGCAGAAGTTGTAATTGCACCAGCCATTATGGGTGAAGTGGGCATTCACGCTCGCCACACGCCAATGCTGACGCCACTTAAGCCGGGTGAAGTAAAAATCACGAAGCAAGGTGGTGAGGAAGAACACATTTATGTCTCAGGTGGCATGATGGAAGTTCAACCAAGTGTAGTGACGATTTTGTCTGACACTGCGGTTCGTGCGCAAGATTTAGACGAAGCAGCAGCAATGGAAGCAAAACAAGCCGCTGAAGAAGCTATTGCAAATCGTGAAGGCGAGATGGATATAGCAGAAGCACAGTCAAAACTGCTTGAAGCAATAGCACAACTACGAATGATCGAGAATTTCCGTAAAAATCGTTAATTTGTAGCAATATCAAGAATAAAAAAGGCAGATTTATCTGCCTTTTTTTATATCTCAATGCGTACTTTTTGCCAGCACGGCGTTAGAAATCATCTCAAAATCCTCGCGAACATTGAACAAGGATGTTCAGGTGCCGCGTAGCACAGGCATGTGCGAGAGCGGCCTAGCCGTACGTTTGGTTTTTCGATAATTTCTGCCTTGTTCTGACAAAAACTACTTTTTGAGACGTATATTTATGTACTAAACGAAAACTATTTCTCGTGTAGAGCATGATATATAATAATATCTAACTTGTAGATTTTGATTGGTATTAGAAATGTCAGATATAGTAGAAAAGCATAAGGTAGTTTCATTCATTTTTTCTTTTTTGAATGAAAAAGATGAGGTTTTAGAGGAAAATAATGTTCCTGTGGATTATGTCCATGGTGCAGATGACCGTGTTTTTCCATTGGCTATGTCAGAAGCGCTTGAAGGCTCAAAGGTTGGAGAGACAAGAGAAATTCTTTTGCCTCCAGAAGAAGGTTTTGGTGCTTACGATGAAAATAAAACTTACCGTGCAAAACTTGAAGATGTACCACCTGAATACAATGAGATAGGTATTCAAGCAACATTTAAAGATGAAGACGGTAAAGAATTACTAATGACCGTTGTTTCAATTGAAAATGGTGAAGTATTTTTAGATGGCAATCATCCTTTTGCAGGAAAAACGCTTAGCGTTAAAATGACGGTTAAGGGAATTCGAGACGCGACCGCAGAAGAAGTGGGATCGGGCTTGTCTAATAAATATCAGCAGCCAAAAGATAATAATATACACTAAATTATATTTAGTTTTATCAAGGAAAGTATAAATAACTGATGTCTGAAACCTATCCATTAAATATCGTGATTCTTGCTGCTGGTCAAGGTACAAGAATGAAATCTTCTTTGCCAAAAGTGTTACACCCTCTTGCAGGTGTATCTTTAGTTCAGCATGTTATAAACACATCAAAAATACTTAACCCAGAAATAATTAATGTTGTTTATGGTCACGGTGGTGAGCTTGTGCAACAAAGCATAAACGATCCACGAATTAATTGGGTGCTACAAACGGAACAGTTGGGTACGGGTCATGCGGTTGCTCAGGTAAGTGATCAATTAAAAGATAATCAATTGGTTTTAATTTTATATGGTGATGTACCTTTAATTAAAGAAGAAACATTAACAATATTATTAGAAAAGGCAAAAAATGGATTTTCATTGTTAACGGTAACGCTGGATAACCCACAAGGTTATGGCCGCATTGTTCGCAATGAAAAAGGTTTGGTTGAAAATATTACTGAAGAAAAAGATGCGAGTAATAAAGTAAAAAAAATAACCGAAGTAAATACTGGTATTTTAGCGGTAAAAGCAAGTTTGTTAAAAAACTGGTTAAGTAAACTTGATAATAGTAATACACAAAAAGAATATTATTTAACAGACGTTATTGCGATGGCAGTGAAAGATGGGTTTGTTGTAGAGACTACACAACCCGAAAATAAACACGAAGTCATGGGTGTGAATAATCGATTACAACTTGCAGAATTAGAACGCTATTATCAACAAGAACAAGCAAATAAACTAATGATGGATGGCATTACCTTAGCTGATCCAACAAGAATAGATATCAGGGGCGAAATAGCGCATGGCCAGGATATTTTTATTGATATAAATACTGTGTTTGAAGGCGATGTTACCATTGGTAATAATGTTTCCATTGCTGCAAATTGTGTCATTAAAGATTCAAAAATTGCTGATGATGTAGTGATCTTACCGATGAGTATTTTAGATAATTGTTCAGTAGGAAAAGGCAGCAAGGTTGGTCCTTTTGCTCGCTTACGACCCGGTGCGGTATTAGCAGATAATACGCACATTGGTAACTTTGTTGAAATTAAGAAAAGTTATATCGGCATTGGTAGTAAAGTGAATCATTTAACCTATATTGGTGATTCATTAGTTGGAAAAGATGTAAACATAGGTGCAGGTACGATCACCTGTAATTATGA
Source organism: uncultured Thioalkalispiraceae bacterium (assembly GCA_964605385.1). Taxonomy (GTDB): domain Bacteria; phylum Pseudomonadota; class Gammaproteobacteria; order UBA6429; family Thiohalophilaceae; genus JAGLTQ01. Next base: position 35,913 of record CAZSCK010000021.1, on the reverse strand, counting down.
TGGCGCTAACAAACATCAAACCACAATTGGCGATAATGTTTTTGTTGGTTCAGCGACACAGCTCGTTGCCCCTGTAAAAATAGGCAAAAATGCAACTATTGGTGC
>CAZSCK010000021.1:7919-35708 GCA_964605385.1 uncultured Thioalkalispiraceae bacterium | reverse complement strand
GTAGAAGGTTTTATTGGCATAGGCCATACGCGTTGGGCAACTCATGGTGAACCCACCGCAAAAAATGCTCATCCTCATGTTTGTAATGATTGTGTAGCGATTGTTCATAATGGCATTATTGAAAATTATGAAGCTTTACGCGAAGAACAAATAAAAGCAGGTTTTACCTTTACCTCAGATACTGATACAGAAGTTATTGTTCACCAGATTCAAAAATATTTGAATGAAGAAAGTTCTTTATTTGAAGCGGTAAGAAACTCAATAAATGATTTAGAAGGTGCCTATGCATTAGGTGTTGTGAGTACCTCTGAACCTGATACATTAATTTGTGCTCGTAAAGGTAGCCCGCTTGTTATTGGTGTCGGTGAAAAAGAGAACTTCATTGCCTCAGATATGTCTGCATTATTATCCGAAACCAATCAGTTTATTATCTTGCAAGAAGGTGATATAGCGAGTATTACATCATCAAATATTGATGTGTTTGATGAAGAGGGTAATCAGGTAAATAGAGGTGTTCATGAAAGTAAGCTTTCAGCTGATGCTGTAGATAAAGGTGAATACGCACATTACATGCTCAAAGAAATTTATGAACAACCTATAGCTATTGCAGATACGTTAGAAGGTCGCCTAGGAAAAGAGACTGTTTTAGATTCAAGTTTTGGTCCAAAAGCTATTGAAATATTCGATAAAATTAAATCAATACAAATTATTGCATGTGGTACCAGCTACCATGCAGCATTAATTGCAAAATACGGTATTGAGTCAGTAACAAGCTTACCGGTTAATGTTGAAGTGGCGAGTGAATTTCGTTATCGAAAAGTTGTTGTTCAACCCGATGCATTATTGATCACGATTTCACAGTCAGGTGAAACAGCAGATACCTTAGCAGCTTTACGTAAAGCAAAAGAAATTGGTTATGAACATACTTTAGCTATTTGTAATGTGCCAGAAAGCTCATTAGTGCGTGAATCAGAACTCAGTATGATGACGCGGGCAGGCCCGGAAATTGGTGTTGCTTCAACTAAAGCCTTTACTACCCAGTTGGTTGCTATCTTATTATTGGTTGTCGTTTTAGCACGACGTTTTGGTTTTCCTGCAAAAACAGAAGCCAAAGTTGTTGAACAACTACGTCATCTTCCGGGTATTATTGATGATGTTTTAAAGCTTGATGATCAAATTAAAGAAATGGCAAAGGATTTTGCAGATAAAGATCATGCCTTATTCCTGGGGCGAGGCATGCATTATCCCGTTGCAATGGAAGGTGCATTAAAGCTTAAAGAGATATCCTATATCCATGCTGAAGGTTACCCTGCCGGTGAATTAAAACATGGACCAATAGCTTTAGTGGATAAAAATATTCCTATAGTTGCTGTTGCACCGAATGATAATTTAATTGATAAGTTAAAATCAAATTTACAAGAAGTAAAAGCACGCGGTGGTCAACTTTATGTTTTCGCAGATAAAGGCACAAACTTAAAATCAGAAGATGGGATTAAAGTGATAGAAGTTGCACCGTTAGATATTGCAATTTCACCGATTATTTTCTCTGTGCCACTACAAATGTTGGCGTATTATGTGGCTTTATTGAAAGGAACAGATATTGATCAACCAAGAAATCTTGCTAAGTCTGTAACGGTTGAATAAAATTTTTAGCTTTCTTGATATATATTTTAACGTCGCCAGAATGCCGGTGTAAGTAAAACCAGTAAAGTAAATATTTCCAGGCGTCCTAATAACATCGCAAAAGATAAAATCCATTTAGCAGTATCATTTATTCCTGCATAATTTGAACCTACCTGATTTAGTCCCGGACCAAGGTTATTCATGCTTGCTGCGGTGGCTGAAAAAGCACTGATTTGATCTAGACCTGTTAGCATAAGCGCAAGCAGGATAATAACAAAAGCAGCAACGTAAGCAGAGAAGAATCCCCATACTGCTTGAATAATACGATCAGACAAAGGCTTGCCACCAATTTTAATTACAAATACGGCATTAGGATGAATGAGACGTTTTACTTCACGCATGCCTTGTTTTAGTAAAAGTAAAAAACGGATCATTTTCATACCACCACCAGTTGAACCCGCACAAGCACCTATAAAACTGGTAAAGAGTAATAATACAGGTAAAAAGCCAGGCCAATTATAATATTCATAAGTTGTAAAACCGGTTGTTGTTCCTATTGAAACAGCCTGGAAAATACCATGAAGCAATGCTCGTTCAGGTGCAATAAAATAATTTGTGTAATATAAATAAATAGCTGATATTAAAGAAATAGTCATTAGCAGAGTAATGTATGTCTTAAATTCGGAATCGACTAAATAAGCTTTAACAGAGCGACTTCGCCAGGATAAGAAGTGTAAAGAAAAGTTAATTCCAGAAAGCAGCATAAAGATAATCGCGACTACTTCTACCATAGGTGTTTCATTAAAAAAGCCCATGCTGGTGTCATGCGTGGAAAACCCGCCAATTGCAACAGTTGAAAAACTATGTCCAATGGCATCAAAAGCATTCATGCCGGCTAGCCAATAAGCTATAGCACAAGCAACAGTTAAAGTTAAATAAATATACCAAAGTGCTTTCGCTGTCTCGGTTATGCGCGGTGTTAATTTGTTATCTTTCATTGGGCCTGGTGTTTCAGCTTTATAGAGCTGCATACCACCTATCCCCAATAAAGGCATAATGGCAACGGCCAAAACAATAATGCCCATACCACCTAACCATTGAAGTTGTTGCCTGTAATAAAGAATAGATTTTGGCAGGTTATCTAAACCTTCTATAACTGTTGCGCCAGTTGTTGTTAGGCCGGATAAAGATTCAAAGAAAGCATCAGTAATAGAAATTTCTAATTGTGTTGATAGGATAAAGGGTATCGCACCGAAAGAGGCTAACACTGTCCAAAATAAAACAACAATTAAAAAGCCATCTCGAAGGCGTAATTCATTTTTATGATTTTTTACCGGAAGCCAGGCGACTATGCCTGTAATCAAAGTAACCGCAAAAGCGTTAAAAAAGGGTTCAAACGCCCCATCAAGATAAATAACAGAAACAACCATTGGCGGAACCATGGTAAAGCTAAATACCATTAAAAGAATTCCAAGGATGCGTTGTATGACAAAAAATTGCATGATAATTACTTTTATATAAAGGTGATGCCAACCTGGAAAAGTTTTTCAACGTCAGAGATATATTTTTTATCAATTAGGAAAAGAATGACGTGGTCTTCAGGTTCAATGACAGTATTATGATGCGCAATAATGACTTTATCACCTCGCACAATGGCACCAATTGTTGTGCCATAAGGTAATTTAAGTTCATCAATTTGACGTCCAACAACTTTCGATGTTGTTTTATCGCCATGCGCAATGGCTTCAATAGCTTCAGCAGCACCGCGGCGTAAAGAGTGAACTTTTACAACATCACCGCGACGAACATGCGCTAATAAACTACTGATGGTTGATTGTTGTGGTGAAATAGCAATATCTATGTCACCGCCCTGTATTAGATCAACATAAGCTGTTCGATTAATTAGCGCCATCACTTTACGCGCACCTAATCGTTTAGCGAGCATTGCGGATAAAATATTGGCTTCTTCATCGTTGGTAACAGAACAAAAAATATCTGTGTTATCAATGTTTTCTTCGGTTAATAAATTTCCATCAGAAGCATCACCATTTAATACTATTGTTTTATCAAGTTCTTTAGCTAATTCATGTGCTCGTATTACATTATGATCAATTAATTTAACTTGATAATCATTTTCCAGGGCTTGAGCTAATCGTTTACCAATATTGCCGCCGCCAACAATCATAATACGTTTATAAGGTTTATCAAGACGGCGTAACTCGCTGATCATGGCGCGAATACATTTTGGCGCAGCAACAAAAAAGACTTCATCGTCTGCTTCAATAACGGTATTGCCTTGAGGAATAATGGCACGATTACGACGGTAAATTGCAGCGACACGGATTTCAACGCTGGGCATGTGTGTTCTGATAGTGCTTAATTCATGTCCCACTAGAGGGCCGCCATAATAAGCGCGTACACCAACTAGCTGTACTTTTTTATCTGCAAAATCAAGTACTTGAAGTGCGCCCGGGTGGGTAATTAAGCTTACGATATATTCAGTAATAAGTTGTTCCGGGCTGATTAAAACATCAACCGGTAAAGCTTCTTGCTGGAAAAGCTGAGGATGAGACAAATATCCCAAAGCACGTACCCGTGCAATTTTAGTTGGAGTATGAAATACGGTATAAGCAACCTGACAGGCAACCATATTTGTTTCGTCACTGTCTGTAACAGCAATAAGCATATCTGCATCATCTGCACCTGCTGCTCTTAATATATCAGGGTGTGAGGCATGGCCAGTGATGGTGCGTAAATCAAGACGGTCCTGAAGTGCGAGTAATGTTTTTTCATTTTTATCAATGATCGTTATATCGTTCGCTTCACTGGTGAGATTTTCTGCCAGAGAGCTTCCTACTTGTCCTGCGCCTAAGATAATAATTTTCATTTTATTTTACGATTTTTTATTTTTATGTATTTTCAGTTAATATCGTTTTTGGATCAATTTCTAAAGCACGTAATTTTCGATAAAGATGGGTTCGTTCCATGCCAATTAATTTTGCAACTTTACCAACGCTACCACCCATTTTTATGAGTTGGTGGATTAAGTAATCACGTTCAAAACGTTCTCTTGCTTCACGTAATGGTAGATCATAAGCGATAGAAATTCCTTCTTTAGGAGCAGATATTTTTTCTTTTTGCTCAATAGCCGATTCAACCTCTTCCAGGCTAATTTCATTTCCTGCTGCAGTAATCAATAAGCGTTGAACCAGGTTGGTTAATTCACGAATATTTCCTAACCAGGTATAGTTTCGCAGTCGATTTTGTGCGGCAAGACTGAAATGACGGTAAGGCAATTTATCCTGATCAACCATGATATTAGTATAAAAATTGAGTAAATCAGGAATGTCTTCACGATGTTCGCGTAGTGCCGGAATATGAAGGGGAACAACATTAATTAAATAAAATAAATCTTTTCTAAATTTATTTTCTTCAACAAGTTTTTCAATATTTTTATGTGTTGAACAAATTATTCGTGCTTTAAAGGCAATCGTAGATGGATCATCAATATGTTGAAAAGAACCGGTCTGTAAAAGAGCAAGCAGAAAGTTTTGTGTTGCTTCATCAGCCTCATCAATATTACGTAAAAATAATGTGCCGCCTTGTGCTTTATCGAGCAAGCCTTTTATAGCCTGACTGCCAAGAAATTCTTCGTGGTTTTTTTTATAACTTAAAGAAGAGAGATTAACTTCAATAAAACTTTTATCATGATGGGGGCTATTTTTATGTAAAAAATGAGCGGCAACCTTTACTCCGCTACCGGCTTCGCCATTAAGTAAAACCCAACTATCATGTTCTGCAATACGCTTTATTTGTTCACGTAAGTGTTGCATAACAGGGCTGCGGCCAATGGGCTCACTAACAACCAGACCTTGTTGAGGCTGGCCAATGGGTTCACGTAAGGTTTTATCTGATTCCAGTGCCTGCTCAACTGTTAATAAAAGTTTGGCAAGAGAAAGAGGTTTTTCAATGAAATCAAATGCGCCGAGCCGAGTAGCTTCAACTGCGGTTTCGACAGTGCCATGGCCGGACATCATAATTACGGGTATGGGTAAATTTCCGTCTTCACTCCATTCTTTTAATAAAGTTATGCCATCGACATCTGGCATCCATATATCAAGTAAAATGAGGTTGGGTTGATGTTTACTATAAGCTTGTCTTGCCGTTTCACCATTTTCGGCAACTTCAACGTCAAAACCTTCATCTTCAAGAATTTCTTGCAACAAGTGCCGAATATCAGGCTCATCATCAACCACTAAAATATGTGGCATACTGGTTGCGCTAAAATGAGATGTTTCGTTTTCCATGGTTTTAAGTCGTTGCATCGTTATTTTTATGGGTTATATTTTCCGGTTCTGAATGAAGTCCTTCTAATCTTTTAACCGGCAATCTTATTATAATACTTGCGCCACCATTTTCAGCGTTTTCAGCAAATATCATTCCGCCATGTTCTTCAACAATTTTCTTTACAATGGCTAATCCGAGGCCGCTACCTTTTGGTTTGGTGGTGACATAGGGTTCAAATAATTGGTCGAACATGTCTTCAGCAATACCCGGGCCTGTATCGGTAATTTTTAATTCAACATAGCGACAGGCGTGTTCTTCTGCACAGCGAGTAGAAATGTAAATTTTTTCTTCTTTTGTTTGTCGCTGCGATTCAGAATGGCTTTCCTGATTTGCCTCTAGTGCATTTTTAATCAGGTTATGCAGTAATTGACGTAAGCGGCCAATATCGGCTTCTATTTCAGGATTGTCGGGATCTAGTGTAACTGAATATAGTGTGTCGTTGTTAGATGAGCGGTATAAATCAAGTACTTCGGTAATGATTATATTGAGGTTAATGTTATTTAAATTTAATGTTGGCATGCGGGCATAATCTGAGAAAGATTTTACCATCTCTTTGAGAGTTTCAACTTGTTGCACGATAGTATGGGTAGAGCGATCGAGAATATCAGCCTCTTCTGGATCCATTTTATCGAGGTATTTGTGTCGAATGCGCTCAGCGGAGAGCTGAATGGGGGTTAATGGATTTTTAATTTCATGCGCGAGACGTCGAGCAACTTCGCCCCAGGCGGCATTACGTTGTGCTTTAACCCGCTCAGTTACATCGTCAAATACAATAATGCTGCCACCTTCACGATTATCGGCAGATGATGAAAGCAACGTTCCCCGACAAACTAGTATTTTGCGACCGCCACCGGTAAAAATGGTGACTTCTTCCTGCCACTGCGGTTCTTTAGATTCGATATGTGGGTAAATAGCATCAATAAAATGTTGTAGATGTGGGTTCTCATCAAGCGCATCATCAAGAAAATGGCCAATAAAGGGTGTTAATGATGCACTAAGAATTTGATTTGCAGCATGATTACTTGTTTGTAAGAAATTATGGTTATCAAGAGTAATAACACCAGAAGATAAATTGCCTAAAACAGCCTCAAGATAACTATGTTGTGCTTCAGCTTGTTGCTGGCTAACTCGTGCACTATCTTGTGCTAAAGATATTTTTTGCGTCATCTCATTAAATGAGCGAACTAAAAAACCAAGCTCATCTTTACCGGGCAAAGGTAAACGTTTTTCATAGTTGCCCGCGGCAACAGCACGGGTACCTTCTACCAAATCTGAAATAGGGGCAACCATACGGCGTGCAGCAAAAAAAGCTGCCCAGATGGAGCTTAATATACTGAGCAATAAAATAAGTGACAGAGTTAATATAAAGCTGTATTTAAGTGGTAAACGTAAAATTGTTAATGACCTGACCGCGCTAAAGGCTTCTTGTACATTTTCAGCTAATTCATTAATTCGGGGAGTTATTGGGTAGAGTAATTGTAATATCCGACCATCTAAAATGGGATCAGGGTTTGCCAGATTAATTGCAATACGAATATGCAATCCAATTTCCGGGATAGGCACCAGACCAAAATCATCCTGGCCCTGACGCAAAAGTTGTAATGTGCTGTCTTCTAAATGTTGCGGTAACAGACGTGTTGTTTCACTAATGCTTGATGCAATAATGCGACCATCATTAGTAAATAAAGTTAATTCATTGGCGCCACTTTCTGTACGCAGTTCATTTAAGGTTAAAGTTGCAAGCTCATTTGAAATGGCATTTAAACGTGGCGACATTTGTTGTGTTTGTCGCAGTAATTCACGTGTGCGTACACCCAGGGAAGTTTTACTTAGTTCAAGCGCATCATTCAATGCATCTTCAACACGAACATTAAACCAGCTATCAATACCACGCTGTAAAAAATCTAAAGAAAAGTAATAAACAACAGAAACGGGTGTGACAGAAAGAATAACAAACATAATAACCAGCCGAACGGTTAAACGTGACCCCGTTTTGCCCTGACGATATTGCTGTATAAGTTGCCAGACACTTTTACCAATTAAGCCGACTAATAATATTGTTGCGATAAAATTTATACCGAGCAATAAAGAATATAGTCGGCCAAATAATAATGAGTTGTGAGTCGCAATACTCATTAAATAGAGTGAAGATAATAACAGTACCACAACAATAGCAATGGGGGTGTTACCTGAGAAAAAACGTTTGATTATGGTTTTAATGGCCATGAAAACCAATCACTTTCCAGTTGCCATTGTGAAGAAATATAAGCAATGGGACGCATGGGCGCAGGTAACGATTCAATATCAAGATAGGTACGTAAACGTACATAATAATTATCTCCCTCTTCAAGTAAATTTTTATCAATTAAAGGGAAGTCACGAATGTTACCTAAAGAATATAATGCGGTGTTTAAACTGGTAAAATTTTGTTGCGCGCCACTGTTTAAATTATGAATAATATATTTTTCGGATAAGGCGTGATAAAGCAATAAATAACCTTGTTCGAGTTCTGCAATTGTTTTATCCCACCACCAGTTTCGATCTTTTTGTATTTCAATATTTACCAGTACGATTAAAGGTACGCCACTGCGAAGTGCTTCAAGTGCGTCATCTGAAAACTTTAGATCCATATTGGCATCAAGATGATAAACGTGGTTTTTTAATTTTGTTTCTGCGGCAAGAATTCTAAAGCCTTCGGCATGGCTTTTTGTTGCAAAAATTCCATTAAACAGGAGGCACAGTAAAGCGGCAAATATTATTCTATTTGGCTTATCGCTTTTGTATAAGTGCATAAAAGAAACCATCCATTCCATGTTCACCAGGCAAGATCTGTTTACCGGCAATTTGCTGTTGTCCCCAGTCTGAATTTATGGGCTGAAGTTCGGCATCGACATGTTGTTGAAGAAAGTGTTGTATTTGTAATGTATTTTCTTCTGCCAGCACGGAACAAGTTGCATATAACAGCATACCCCCTGACTTCAATAGAGGCCAGAGTGCATTAAGAATTTGCTCTTGATCTTGCACTAATTTGGGGATGTCGTCCTGATGTCGAAGTAATTTGATATCGGGATGTCGGCGAATTACGCCACTGGCGCTGCAAGGTGCATCAAGTAAAATGCGATCGAAAGATTTTTTATCCCACCATGAGTCGGGATCAAAAGCATTTGCTGCAAGTAATTGAGCCTTTAGTTGAGTACGATCCAGATTTTCCTGTACTTTTTCTAAACGGTTTTCTTCTATATCCAATGCAAGCAGATCAATTTCTTTTTCTAGCTCAAGCAGGTGAATGGTTTTGCCGCCGGGAGCTGCGCAAGCATCAAGTATGCGATCACCTTTTTGTGGATCTAATAAAATAGCTGCAAGTTGTGCTGCTTCATCTTGAATGGACAGTTTACCTTCTTTAAATAAAGGAAGCTGGCTCACTTGAACAGGTTTATCTAAATAAATAGCATGAGGTGAATATTTAGCTGCGCTTGCTGTGATCTCATTTTGTTCTAATAGCTTAAGATAATCTTCTCTTTTTATGTGACTGGTATTCACTCGTAAAGTCATCGGCGGGTTTTGATTATTTGCGATTAATATTTGTTGCCAGCGTTTTTCTTCAGGCCAGTTTTTTTTGATTATATTTAACCACCATTGCGGGTGTGCAAATTCTGCAACTTCATTATTTTTAATTTGATTGGTCAGTGTTTCAGCCTGGCGCTGGTAGTTTCTTAATACTGCATTAACCAGGTTTTTAGCCCATGGTTTTTTTAATACTTTAGTCACTTTGACCGTCTCGGAAACCGCAGCATGATCCGGTATGCGCATCTCAATTAACTGGTAAAGCCCGCTAAGAATAAGTAGAACAATGTCGTAATCCTTGGTTTTAAGCGGTTTGCTGATGAGTTGATCGGCAATATATTCCAGGCGGGGCAATAATCGAACAACACCATAGCTCATGGCTTGAATTAAGCCACGATCATTTTCTTCAATTTTATCTGCGTAGTGTGCAATGGCATCAGGAAGGTTGCGGCCATGTTGGGTGACTTGCAATAAAATTTTTACAACCGCGAGTCGACTATTCATTTTGTTGTAAGACTTTGTAACAGGCTACCAACAGGGAGTTGTTTAGCGTGACCGTTCATAAATGATGCGACATCCATGGCTTTACTGCCAGAGGGCTGTAGCTTAAGTAAACGTAACGTCCCTTCCCCACAACTAATATCGATACCTTTTTTATCACAGGCAATAATAGTTCCTGCTTCAAGATCAGAATTTTCAGCTAGTGCCTGTGCTTGCCATATGCGTAAGGTTTTTTCGTTGATACAAGTAAAAGCAACAGGCCAGGGATTAAATGCGCGAATAAGACGTTCGATTTTAGTTGCCGGTTGTTGCCAGTTAATTAACGCTTCTTTCTTATCCAGCTTGTGTGCATAGGTTGCGAGTGAATCATCTTGTACGGTTGGTTTTAATTTATTACTGTCTAAATCATTGAGTATTTTTACAATAGCGTCTGCGCCTATTTTTGCTAATCGATCATGCAAGTCACCGCCGCTATCTTCTGCTGTAATAGGACAAGCAAAGAGTTGTAAAATATCGCCGGTATCAAGCCCGGCATTCATTTGCATAATGGTAATGCCGGACTCTTTGTCGCCCGCAGCAATCGCGCGCTGAATAGGCGCAGCACCACGCCAACGTGGTAATAAAGAAGCATGAATATTTAAACAGCCAAGACGAGGAATATCCAAAACGACTTGTGGCAGAATTAAACCATAAGCGGCCACCACCATTACATCTGCATTAAATGTTCGCAGTACATCCTGGGTTTCAGTTTCTTTTAAGTTTTCAGGCTGAAAAACAGGAATATCATTTTCAAGAGTGAGCTCTTTTACCGGACTGGCGCGTAATTTACGTCCTCTTCCTGCTGGCCTGTCAGGCTGAGTATAAACGGCAATAATTTCATGATCTGATTCAATCAGTGCAGAGAGGGCGCTGGCGGCAAAATCAGGTGTTCCGGCAAAAATAACTCGAAGTGATGACATTTAATGGGTTTCGTTAAAGTTTGGTTATCATAAAGCCAAATAGTTACATGGCGTTCTTTCGTTGTTTTTCGAGTTTTTTACGAATACGTTGTTTTTTAAGCTGCGACAAATAATCAACAAAGAGCTTGCCTTGCAAATGATCTATTTCGTGTTGAATACAAACCGCAAGTAAACCATGTGCACCCATTTCAAAACTTTTGCCCTCTTTATTGAGTGCTTTTACGCGGATATTTTCTGCTCGATGCACTGTTTCATATATGCCCGGAACGGATAAACAGCCTTCATCAAATTCCTGATCGCCATCTTTTTCCAGAATTTCGGGGTTTATAAGTACAATTGGGTCGTTTTTATCGTCAGATATATCAATGACCAAAATACGTTCATGGACATTTACTTGAGTTGCAGCAAGCCCAATACCCGGAGCATCATACATCGTTTCGAGCATATTGCTGATGAGCGCACGATGTTTATCCGTCACTGTCGTGACCGGCTTTGCGATAGTGCGTAAGCGGTCGTCGGGAAAATGTAAAATATTTAAAATAGCCATGATTTTATCTAAATTAACCTGGGTAATTAATAATGGGGGCAAACTTACCCATTATTATATTTTGTGAAGTGTTTTTACACCAGAACCTATTTTCATTAACTTTATCACATCTTTCTCTAGTACATTAGTAGGAAAAGCTGCTAACATGATGATACTAATAGATAAGACGGTGTTAAAAAGAAAGAAAAATAACTGGATTTTGTGTAAATTTTGCACTAAATATATTAAATACGAATTTAATTCTACTCTTTTAACTTTTTGGCCCTCTACTTAAGGGATTTATATGAAGATTAAAATGACTGGCTTGCGATTTGCGTCTGTTCTTTTACCCGCGCTTATTACTTTCGGCTTGAATGGTTGTAGTTCTCCACAGCCGGTTATTCAGCCCGCACCTATTGTTCAACCTGAGCCGATGGAACCTGAACCGGCTCCTGAATCTGATTTGGCAGCAATAGAAGATCAACCGGGTGCAGAAATATCTTCTAGTGTGATGGTAGCAAATTATCCCGAGCGTTATGTTGTTGTAAAAGGTGATACCTTATGGGATATCTCAAAACGTTTTCTTAATGATCCCTGGTTATGGCCATCTGTTTGGCACATTAATCCAAGCATTCGAAATCCACATTTAATTTATCCTGGTGATATTATTGTTATGTATGTGGTTGATGGTAAACCTTACATAACTTTAGACGGGCAAGCTGGGGTGATACCTGTTCACGTTACCTCTTCACAAAAACCAAAAATGTTAGAGCCTGTTAAAGCAGGATTAAAAGTCGTGAAGCTTTCTCCTTCTTCACGAGTAAGCGGTATTCATAAAGCAATATCAACTATTCCAATGAATGCAATTCGTCCTTTCCTGGATCGTCCTCGTGTAGTGACTGAGGATCAACTTGAAGGTGCACCTTATATTGTTTCCAGTTATGAAGGACACCTTATAAGTGGTACAGGAAATCGGGTTTATGCGCGTAATCTGACAAAACCATTGAGCGGTTATAATATTGTACGTCCAGGTATAGAATATGTTGATCCGGAAACAGGAGATGTTTTGGGTTATGAAGCAATTTATCTTGCGGATGCTCGCTTCGTTAAAGTCGGAAAAGATGAAGATGAGCCTGCAACGCTGGTTGTGACAAAGGCTTTGCGAGAAGTATTGAATAATGATGTTTTGATTCCGCATGAAGAACGCGAGCAAATGTTCCAGTTTACGCCTCGTTCGCCCGAGACTAAGGTTAAAGGACAAATCATGGCGGTCTTCAACGGTGTTTCGCAAATTGGCCAGCATATGGTTGTTGTATTAAATCGTGGTGAAAAAGATGGTTTAGCACCAGGACATGTTCTTGCGGTTTTGCAAAAAGGTGCAACAGTTAACGATTCTCGAAAGTGGGTTTTTAGCCGTGTTGACTTACCTGATGAACGTGCGGGAATTATGATGGTATTTAAAACGTATAAGAACTTGAGTTATGCGTTAATTATGGAAGCGAATAGGGCAATGCATGTCAACGATCGTTTCGAGAACCCTTGATACCATTGCACAAATAACAAGAAGCCCGATTACTGCGTTAAAACCTCTTCAAAATGCTCATGTACTTAATGTACATTCCGCTTTTTCATCGGTTTTGCCTTGTTCTCGGGCTTCTTGCTATCCGTGCAAAGGCATCAATAATATTTAAAGTAGTTAGGTGTCACGTAGCATAATAGTAAACTCGTCAACTGCTCCTGCGTTGCTCTCCCAGTTCCATGTCCGAGTTAAAAGCACCAAATAAATCTAGTTACTTTTAAAGTCAAAATCAGTGGTACACTCTGCTTACCAAACGGAATTGGTGAGGACAGATTAAATGATACAAACAGAAAATTCTTTACGCAGTTGGTTAGCGCTTACTCATGTGTCTAATCTTGGGCCCATTCGAATACATTCCCTTTTAGAAGTTTTTGATAATCCATCGGTAATTTTGGATGCGGGTCGATCTGCCTGGAAAGAGGCTGGTTTATCTGAAAAAATGATTGAGAATTTATCTGCGCCAGATTGGGATAAAGTGGATGCTGATTTAAAGTGGCTTGAGCAGGAAAATACCAATATTTTAACCTTGGATGATGAGCGTTATCCGCCAATGTTAAAAAATATCCCTGATGCTCCTCCCGTTTTATACACCTTAGGTCAGGCAGAGATATTAAAGTTACCGCAACTCGCTATCGTGGGCAGTCGTAACCCCACTCATTCTGGAAAAGATATTGCGCATGATTTTGCGGCTTATTTGACCTCAATGGGTTTAAGCATTACCAGCGGTATGGCGATGGGAGTTGATGCGGCGGCACATCAAGGTGCGCTCGATAGCATGAAAAAAAGTCCCGCTGGCCATGGGTTTACAGTGGCGGTAGCCGGTACTGGTTTAGATCGGGTCTATCCGGCAAAACATCGGGATCTTGCACACAATATCGCAGAAAATGGTGTGTTAGTTTCAGAATATGCGCCGGGAACACCGCCGCTACCGGGTAATTTTCCACGTAGAAATCGTATTATTAGTGGTCTCAGCATGGGTGTTTTAGTGGTTGAAGCCGCAGTTCAAAGCGGTTCATTGATTACCGCCCGATTAGCGGTTGAGCAAGGCAGAGAAGTTTTTGCAGTACCCGGCTCCATTCATCATCCTTTGGCAAAAGGCTGCCATGTTTTGATTCGCCAGGGGGCAAAATTAGTCGAAACAGCACAACATATCCTTGAGGAATTAGGGGGATTTGTAGAAATGCTGAATGAGAATGATCCGGCAACAGGCTTAAATAAAGAAAGTGGCCAATCTGAAACAGATTCCGTATTTCATGTGGATGATGAGTATAAAGAGGTCTTGAAATGTATTGGTTTTGAGCCCACATCAGTGGATAAAGTGGTTGAAAGAAGTGGATTGACTGCGGATGCGGTTTGCTCCATGCTATTGGTATTGGAATTGCAAGGTTACGTAACAGCCTTATCTGGTGGCTACTACTGTCAAGGCAGGTAAGAGGAAGTAAAATGAAAGAAAATATACTCGAAGTGTTGATGTATCTGTTTGAAAACTACATGAACGATGAAATTGAGTTTGATACAGATGAAGAGTCACTCAGAACAGAGTTAGAGCAAGCGGGTTTTCACAATGCGGAAATCAGCAAAGCTTTTTTGTGGCTGGAAGGATTAGCCGGCTTACAAGATGGTACAGAGCAACTTGCTTTTAGTGCTGAATCAATTCGTATTTATACTGATGAGGAAACTGAAAAGCTTGATTTAGACAGTCGAGGCTTTTTAATGTTTTTAGAACAAACGGGTGTGCTAGATCACAATACACGTGAAATGGTTATTGATCGCGTGATGGCATTAGAATCAGAAGAAATTGATCTTGAGCAACTTAAATGGGTTGTGCTCATGGTGTTATTTAATCAACCAGGCAGAGAAGCGGCATATGCCTGGATGGAAGATTTAGTTTTTGATGAAATGCCGGGCATCATCCACTGAGTTTTATTGAGAACGTTGAAAAGATAACAAAAATAATTTAGTGCCCGCATCATGCGGGCATTTCCTTTTATATGATGGTTTAAAGTTATGGCAAAAAATCTCGTCATCGTAGAGTCACCGGCTAAGGCCAAGACAATAAAAAAATATCTTGGTAAAGGTTTTGAAGTCTTAGCCTCCTATGGCCATGTCCGTGATTTATTACCGAAAGAAGGTGCTGTTGATCCTGCTAATGACTTCCATATGAAGTTTCAACTCATTGAAAAAAATGCGAAACATGTTGATGCTATCGCCAAGGCATTAAAAAAAGCGGACGTTTTATATCTCGCATCAGATCCGGATCGCGAAGGTGAGGCTATTGCATGGCACCTGTATGAGATTTTAAAAGAACGTGGATTATTAAAAGGCAAAACAGTTGGTCGAGTTGCATTTAACGAAGTGACTAAAAGTGCGGTAAATGCAGCTATAGAAGATCCTCGTGACCTTTCACAAGACATGATTGATGCACAGTTAGCGCGCCGTGGCCTGGATTATTTGGTTGGCTTTAATTTATCACCTTTATTATGGAAAAAAATTCGCCGTGGTTTATCTGCAGGTCGGGTGCAAAGTCCTGCACTACGTTTAATTGTTGAACGTGAACTTGAAATAGAAAAGTTTGAGCCAAAAGAATACTGGACGATTGAATCAGAGCTTGAAAGTGATATACAAGTCTTTACAGCGAAGCTTACTAAACTTGAAGATCAAAAGATCAGTCAGTTCACCATTAACTCTGAAGAAAAGGCCAAGGCCGCAGAAAAAGTTTTAAAGAAAGGTGCGAAAACAGGTAGTTTAATAGTAGAAAAAATTGAAAAGAAAAAACGTAAACGTAACCCAACGGCTCCGTTTACAACCTCAACCATTCAACAAGAAGCATCACGTAAGTTAGGTTTTACTACACGTAAAACAATGAGTATTGCACAACAGTTATATGAAGGTATTGATCTTGATGGTGAGACAGTAGGCTTAATCACTTACATGCGTACTGATTCTGTTAATCTGGCGCAAGATGCTTTAGATGAAATACGTGCTTATATATTAGAAACTTTCGGTAAAGAAAATTTGCCAGAAGAAGCGCGGACATATAAAACTAAAGCAAAAAATGCACAAGAAGCGCATGAAGCGGTGCGTCCTACATCGGTTTATCATGAACCTAAAAAAATTAAAAAGTTTTTAACCAAAGATCAATTTCGTTTATATGATTTAGTCTGGAAGCGTACTGTTTCCTGTCAAATGATACATGCAACCTTAGATACTGTTGCCGTTGATATGTCTGCAGGTGAGGGTAATATCTTCCGCGCGAATGGTTCAACACTGGTTAAGCCAGGCTTTATGGCGGTTTATCTGGAAAGTCAGGATGACACAAAAGCCCCCGCGGATGATAAAGATCGCTTGTTACCGCCTATGGAAGAAGGCGATAAAATTAAACTCAATAAAATAGTACCAGAACAGCATTTTACTGAGCCACCACCGCGTTTTTCAGAAGCAAGTCTGGTTAAATCATTAGAAGAATATGGGATTGGTCGTCCATCAACCTATGCTTCGATTATTTCAACATTACAATCACGTGAATATGTTGAAATGGACAAAAAACGATTTATTCCAACTGATGTGGGCCGCATAGTCGCGAAGTTCTTAACTGAACATTTCACTCAATATGTTGATTATGACTTTACTGCAAAAATGGAAGATCATTTAGATGCGATTTCCCGTGGTGAAGAAAAATGGGTGCCAATGATGAAAGAGTTTTGGCAACCGTTTAAAGATTTGGTTGTTGATAAAGAAGCATCGGTTGATCGTAAAGATGTTACTCACGAACAATTAGAAGAAAAATGCCCTAAGTGTGGCGGAGGTATGGCAATACGTTTAGGTCGACGTGGTCGTTTCATAGGTTGTAATGATTATCCAGACTGTGATTACACTCGTAATGTTAACGAAGATGCGGATGCTGAACCTGAAGTTATAACCGATCGTAAGTGTCCTGAATGTGAATCTGATTTAATTATTCGACATGGTCGTTACGGTAAATTTATTGGTTGCAGTAATTATCCGGAATGTAAACACATTGAACCTTTAGAAAAGCCTCAGGATATGGAAGTTGAATGCCCCGAGTGTAAAAAAGGAACAATGCTTAAACGTAAATCACGTAAAGGCAAAGTTTTCTATTCTTGTGAGCATTATCCAGATTGTACATATGCGGTATGGAATGAACCCATTAATGAAAAATGCCCGGACTGTGGCTGGCCAATGTTAACCATTAAAACAACAAAACGTCGTGGTACGGAAAAAGTTTGTCCGCAAAAAGAATGTAACTTCACAGAAGCAGTGGAAGAAAGTGAAGAATCAGAAACAGAAACTTGATCAGGCTGTTGAAGTATTACAACAAGGTGGTGTTATTGCTTACCCAACAGAAGCAGTCTATGGCCTTGGATGTGATCCAAAAAATTTATCCGCAGTAAAAAAAATCCTTGAAATTAAACAGCGTAAAAAAGAAAAAGGTTTAATTCTTGTTGCTGCAAATTTTGAGCAGCTTAAGCCGTATCTTTTATCCTTAGAAAAAGACATTGAAAAAAAATTACTTGCTAGTTGGGAAAATCAAAACAGTGCGGTAACCTGGTTAGTACCTGTAAAAAAATCTGTTTCAGATTACCTTAAAGGACAGTTTGATACCCTTGCAGTTCGAGTCAGCAATCATCCCGTAGTAAAAGAATTATGTGAAAGCTTTGGTGGTGCGATTGTTTCGACCAGTGCAAATATATCAACACAAGAAGCAGCAAGAACAGAAGAACAAGTGAAACAAAGCTTTGAAAATAAAATTGATTTTATTCTTGAAGGTGAAACTAACCTTAATGCACAACCTAGTGAAATTCGTGATGCATTAACCGATGAAGTTATTAGGCAGAATTAAAGCAAAGATTAAACCGCCAAGGTGCCAAGAAAATCTAAAAAAAGTTTTTAACTTGTAGCCCAGATGAAGCGTAGCATAATCTGGGAAATTTAATGAGATGAGCTTGGGTTTTCTGGATTATGCTCCGCTGCATCCAGGCTACAAAAAATAACAACCTTAATAGTTTTTCTTGGCGGTTAAAAATATTTTAATAAAAAGAATTGGAATAAAAAATGAGCACACCAGATACAGAAGCAGTAAAAAAATATTTATTAGGTTTGCAAGATTCCATTTGCCAGGCTTTAGAAAAAGAAGATGGCACTGGAAAATTTATCCATGATGATTGGGAGCGACCGGAAGGAGAGCACCTAAGTGGGGGTGGCCGTACTCGCGTAATGGATGGTGGAGATGTTTTTGAGAGTGCAGGGATTAATTTCTCCCATGTCTTTGGTCCTGAAATGCCAGGATCTGCTACGGCATATCGTCCTGAATTAGCAGGGCGCAGTTTTCAGGCGATGGGTGTTTCATTAGTGATACATCCAAAAAATCCATATGTACCAACTTCACATGCCAATGTACGTTTTTTTATCGCCGAAAAAGAAGGTGAAGATCCGGTTTGGTGGTTTGGCGGTGGTTTTGATCTCACACCATTTTATCCTTTTGAAGAAGACGTTATTCATTGGCATACAGTTTCGAAACAAGCCTGTGAGCCCTTTGGTGAAGATGCTTATGCAAAATATAAAAAATGGTGTGATGAATATTTTTATTTAAAACATCGTGATGAAACTCGAGGTGTGGGTGGACTATTTTTTGATGATTTAAATGAAGAAGGCTTCGAAAAAAGTTTTGCTTTCATGCAAAACGTGGGCAATCACTATGTGCCGGCCTACGTTCCGATTGTAAATAAAAGAAAAGATATCCAGTACGGTGAGCGTGAACGTGATTTCCAGCTTTATCGTCGTGGTCGTTATGTTGAGTTTAATCTGGTTTATGATCGAGGCACATTATTTGGTTTACAAACCGGTGGGCGTACCGAATCAATTTTGATGTCATTGCCACCGCTAGTGAAGTTTCGTTATAACTGGAAACCGGAAACCGGAAGTAAAGAAGCAGAGCTATATGAGCGTTATCTTAAGCCGCAAAATTGGCTAAGTTAAATTTATTTACTAAAGCAGGCCTCAATATAAAAATCTCCGGCACTTGTGGTGAAAGGTAACAGGATAGTTGTACCTTTAAAAGTATGTATAATTTGATGGTTTTCCCCAGTTAAAACTGTCGGGAGGGTTAGTTCGAAATCAATACCTTGCTGGTCGTAAATTGCTTTGGCTCCACCCGCCACCATATTAGCTATTTCACCAACAAGATCCTGAATCATATCGTCAATGACATTGGTTTCTGTACCTAACATATTGTGAGCAATCTCAAGAGCAACAGGTTTGGAAAAACTGATGGCAAGCGATCCTGTTGTGTCTTTCCCAACCAAATCGATCAGCCCTGTTACCACTCCGAGTGCTTTTTTATCTTTTTTTATAGATGGTTTTCCAACAGTAGGAGTGATACCGGCCATGGTAGTTAATACATTAACAATCGAGCTCAGAGCGGGGTTGATATTATTTACATCCATGGAAAATCCGTCAGGTTATTTGCAAACAGTTTAATCATAGAACTTTTATTAAATAAAACAACAATTAGCTTCCATAGATCAGATTTGGTAACCACGTTGCTAGCTCTGGCCAAAATACTAATAAAATCATTGCAAAAACTTGTATTGCAATAAAGGGTATTACACCTTTATAGATTGCACTGGTTGGGATTTCTTTAGGTGCCACGCCGCGTAAATAAAACAAAGCAAAACCAAAGGGTGGGGTGAGAAAGGAGGTTTGTAAGTTAATTGCAAACATAATGCCTAGCCAGACTGGATCAATTCCCATAACGAATAAAATGGGTGCGACAATAGGTACGACAACAAAAGTGATTTCAATAAAGTCGAGAATAAAGCCCAATAAAAACATTACCAGCATAACAACAAACATTGCACCAACTACACCACCGGGTAAGTCGGTTAATATTTCTCGAATAACATCATCTCCACCAAAACCTCTGAAGACGAGTGAAAATAAAGAAGCACCGATAAAAATTAGAAATACCATGCTTGTTATGCGCAAGGTATCACGCATAACGGTTTGTAATATATCAAGTGTAAATTGACGTTGGCTGATTGCGAGTAATATGGCACCTATTGCACCCACTGAGGCTGCTTCAGTGGGGGTTGCTAGCCCGCCCAAAATTGAACCTAAAACAGAGAGTATTAAAAATAAAGGAGGAAATAAAACTTTGAGAACACGAACAAAGAGCTCGCTTTTATTAATGTTGCGTTCATCATTTGGAATGGCAGGCATTAAATTTGGTTTAAGATAGGCCATTACTGCGAGATAGATAATATACAAAACAACAAGCAGCAAACCGGGAATTAAAGCACCGGCAAATAAATCACCAACTGAAACTGTTTTTGGGCTAAAGATGCCCATGTCTAATTGAGCTTGTTGATAGGCGGAAGATAAAACATCACCCAATAAAATAAGAATGATAGAAGGTGGAATAATCTGTCCCAGGGTGCCGGACGCACAAATGGTACCTGTTGCAATTGCAGGATCATAACCGCGTTTTAACATGGTCGGTAAAGACAATAAACCCATGGTGACAACGGTTGCACCAACAATACCAGTACTTGCCGCGAGCAACATTCCAACCAGGATAACGGATATACCTAAACCTCCACGCAGTGAGCCAAATAAAAGTGCCATGGTATCAAGAAGTTTATCTGCAACTTTTGATTTTTCGAGCATGACTCCCATAAAAATAAATAAGGGTACAGCGACTAGCGTCATGTTTGTCATGATGCCGTAAAGTCGATTAGGCAGTGCGGTTAAAAATGCAGGATCAAAAGTACTGGTGAGTATGCCAATAAAAGCGAAAAGTAGTGCGGTGCCACCAAGAGCAAAAGCAACCGGGTAACCGGTTAAAAGAATCAAGCAAACCGATATGAATAAGAGAAGAGCCATTAATTCAGCCATGATCATTCTCTTTTATTAATAATAAATTTTTTAATACAAGAGCAGAGCCTTGTAGCATCAATAAAACCGGCATAATCAAAAGGGCTGTTTTTAAAATATAAACATAGGCCAAACCACCTGCTTCACCTGATTGTTCAAGCAGATTCCACGAAGTAAAAACATAATCCCAGCTACTAAAAAGGATAAATAAGCAAACGGGAAATAAAAGTAACAGCGTACCAAGTAAATCAACCCAGGCTTTTTTAGTTTTATTCATTTTTCGATAAAAAATATCGACTCGAACATGACCATCGTGTTTTAAGGTGTAGGCTGCTCCCAACATAAAAATAAAAGCGTGAAAATAAGAGATAGATTCCTGTAAGGCGATAGAACCAATATTAAAGCCGTAACGTAATACCACGACAAGGAAAGTGATTAAAACAATTAAAAGGGTAAACCAGGCAATGAAACGGCCAGTTAATTCATTTATTTTTTCTAGTTTTTTAATGAGGTTCTGCATTATTGTTTTCTATTAAAGGCTTTTTATTAATGGGTAATAATATAGTGGCGACATCATTATTGGCAATATATATGCTGAAATAATATTAATTAATTACTGTGCTTAACCGTTGAGTTTTTTGCAGTACATAGATTTACTTCAGCTTTCCGAAAGGTCTGCCGATAATCATTTAAGGTCTGCAGCGGTTTTAGCAGCAACAAATATAGTTACATAAAATACACGCCTAATAAGTATGTGTTTAAATTGGATATTAACTTTAAATACCTCAATAAGTGTGAATTTGATTCAAACAAGATATAAACGAAACGAATTGGTATTTTAATAATAAAATATAAGCGTGATTTACATTATAGTTTTTAAGGACGTAGTATATGAACGCTGGTTATGAAGCAGGGTTAACAAGTAGTTATTTTAAATTATCGGCCTGGTTGGTACCGATAGCATTAGCTATTTTTCTTGCTGTATTGAGCTTCTATAATTTTTTATTTTTTCACACTTTAGCAGAATTTTTTGCAATTACGATTGCAATATTGATGTGTGTAATTGCATGGAACATGTACCCCTTTACCCGAAATAATTATTTAATGTATTTAGGGGCAGGATATTTTTGGATAGGTATGCTGGATTTAATGCATACTTTAAATTATAAGGGGATGAATATTTTTGCAGATGGTGGTGCTAATGCTGGAGTTCAAATCTGGATAGGCACACGTTATCTTGAGGCGATATTACTTTTAAGTGCGCCATGGTTTTTAAGGCATACCTTTAATCGGGTTTCCGGTTTTGTTTTTTTTGGGATCGGTGCGGTTTTTATTATTTTATCGATTAAGGTAGGATTATTTCCCGTTGGTTTTATTGAGGAAAAAGGTTTAACTCCATTTAAGATTTATAGTGAATATTTAATTATTTCATTGTTAGTCGCCGCTATTTATTATCTTATAAAACAAAAATCATTATTAGAACCAAACATCGTAAAGGTCATGGTTCTTTCAATTGTCTTTACCATGATGGCTGAGCTCTCCTTTACCTTCTATGTGAGTATTTATGGCCTATCTAATATCGCCGGGCATATATTCAAACTCTTTTCTTTTTGGCTGATTTTTATGGCCGTAATAAGGACGACATTAAAAGAACCTTTCCTTGCGATGTCCAGGAGCTCAAGTACTTATGATGCTATTCCTGATGCAACTATTGTTGTTGATGAGAATGGTATTATTCGTCAGGTGAATAATAAGGTTCAAGACCTGCTTGATGACAAATTCGAATTAATAATCGGAAAAGAGAACCATGAATTATTTCATCCGAAAAATTTAGCTGTTGAGCAGTGCCCTGTTTGTCAGGCAATCGTAAACAATGAGGAGTTAAAAGGTTTAGAGCTGGAATTTGATGGGCAAGGTCGCTGGTTTGATTATTCTCTTTCTCCTATAGTTGGAGCATCGGATTTAGATGGCACGGTTGAAGTTATTCGTGATATTACCAAGCGTAAGAGAGCGGAAGATAAAGTTAATGAACTAGATATTTTAAAAAATTCCATAGTTGAAAACTTACCTCTTATGTTATTTGTAAAAGATGCAAATGACCATCGCTATATAGAGTGGAATAAAGCAGCTGAAGAACTTACCGGTTTATTAAAAGAAGAGATGCTTGGCAATACTGATTATGATTTTTGGCCAAAGGAAGAAGCACAGATTTTTATTGATAAAGATAAAGAAGTTATTAATAGCGGTAAATTATTTGATATTGCAGAAGAACCATTAACAACAAAACAAAAAGGTGTTCGTACGTTACACACCCAAAAAAGCCCTATATTTGATAGGAAAGGTAAGGCTAAATATTTGCTTGGCATATCAGAAGATATAACTGATAAATTAAAAACAGAAAAAATGTTAAAGCGTTCACAAAAAATGGATGCGATTGGTCAAATGTCGGGAGGTATTGCACATGACTTCAATAATCAGTTAGGCGTTATATTGGGATATGCCGATTTGTTGTCAGAACAATCTTTATCAGATGCTCAATTAATGTGGATTAAAGCTATTAAAGTTGCTGCAGATCGTTGTGCAGAACTTACGCAGCAGTTATTGATTTTTTCTCGTAATGGTGAAGTTGATAAAAAAATTGTTAATGTAAATGCATTGCTTTCAGAAATGGAAGTAATGATAGAGCGTTCATTAACACCCGCTATAGATATTAAATATTTTAAGGCTGAAAATTTATGGCAGGTTGAAGTTAATCCAGGTGGATGTACAGATGCGATATTAAACCTTGTTTTAAATGCGCGTGATGCAATGCCTGATGGTGGCTCTTTAACGATTGAAACGATAAATATTATTTTAAATAAAAACAGTGCCTTAGCATTCCCGAATCTTTCTGCGGGTGAATATGTTGAGATTATGATATCTGATTCAGGCAAAGGTATGACGCAGGAAGTTTATGATCATGTCTTTGAACCCTTTTTTACAACAAAAGATATTGGTAAAGGTACGGGTTTAGGTTTATCGATGGTATATGGTTTTGTGCATCGTTATGGTGGTGATATTTTATTAGAAACTAAGCCAGATGAGGGTGCAACGTTTAGAATTTATTTGCCTCACTCAGTTGAAGCGGGTTCAAAATTGGAAGATGCTTCAGAAAAAGTAAAAACCTATCCAAAAGGGCATGAAAATATTTTGATAGTTGATGATGAAGCGGCATTGTTAGATTATGCAGAACAGCTTTTGAAGGGTTGGGGTTATAAAGTGTACTGCGCGAAGAATGCGGCAGATGCTTTTACAATATTGGAAGACACCGCAATTGATTTATTATTTTCTGATGTGGTAATGCCAGGAAATGTAAATGGTTATGAGCTGGCAGAGCAAGCGATTGAAAAGAATTCAAAACTAAAGGTTTTAATAACCTCAGGCTTTGCTGATAAATTTGGTGGAAATGAAAAGTACGTGAAGTATGGCTTTGAGCTTATTTCAAAACCGTATGATCGTGGTAAGTTAGCAGAAAAATTACGTCAATTGCTTGATGCATAAATGAGCAATATGGCTAGTTTATGCACAATACTCGAAAAATACTGATTTAACCGGTATGTATTGGAGGTTATGCTTCTTATGCACTATGAAAACAATATAACCCATTGATTTTTATGTGTTTTATAGCCAGCTTTCAAGATGGTTAAGCATGGAGTGGCACGTTTTGTCTTATTCAAAAGATGAGTGCTTATATTTTATCCACTAAGTTATCCACAGCCTGCTAAAGGTTTACCATTCTAATAAAATCCATTGATTGATAGGCGGGTTAGAAAAATTGTCTTCTCTCGTTTCCAGAATACCATCACCATCGGTATCGACCATGTAATATGGGCTGCCAACTGAAGGTGTGATTTTTATAAAGCGTAAACGCCCATTAACGCGATATTCTTCAATCACAGCATCTTTTTTTCGAATAATACGAACTTCGGGTTGTGGAATATTACGGCTGTCATCGGCTTCATTTGGTAAGACGGGTGCTGTTTCATTGCTTGTTGCAGTAAAGTTTTGTTCTTCTTTATTTAATGATGGAGGAATATCGTTCACTGCAAAAATTGCATGAGAAAAAATAAATAAACTGGATAAAGTAATAACTTTTAAGAACGGCATAATAAATATTCCTATAATTGAAGCAATACTTCTGCTTCTTCAGCTGAAGGCTCGAAACCACTTGTTTCATAATGTTGAAAAATGGCATTTGCAATTAGTTTAGGCTCATCAATAATTTGTATTAAATTTAAATCTTCTTTATTAATTACGCCTTCATCAACCATTGTGGTTGCAAACCAGTTTAACAAACCTTCCCAAAAAGGGCGATGAACTAAAATAATCGGTATGCGTCGAGATTTTTTTGTTTGTACTAAGGTAAGTATCTCCGCAAGCTCATCAAGTGTACCAAAGCCTCCCGGCATCACGACATAGGCAGATGCATATTTTACAAACATGACCTTACGGGAGAAAAAATGTTTGAATGATAACGAGATATCCTGATAAGGATTACCTGCTTGTTCGTGTGGTAATTGAATATTGAGGCCAATGCTGGGTGACTTACCTTCAAAAGCACCTCTGTTTGCTGCTTCCATAATGCCCGGGCCACCCCCGCTGACAACAGAAAAGCCGGAGTCAGAAAGTTCACGTGCAATGTCAATTGCAAGCTTGTAATAAGGATGCTCAGGAGAAGTCCGCGCTGAACCAAATATACTGACAGAAGGTTTAACGCAGGCCATGCGTTCAAAACCTTCAACAAATTCAGCCATGATCTGGAAAATTTTCCATGATTCACGGCTAAGCATCGAATCATTAATCGGGTTCATACTGGGGTGTGTCATTTTATCTTCCATAATGCCTTACAGTGTTGTTATTGTTGATTTTCAGCTTTAAAGTTGGGCGCATGAGCCGGTCTTAGCGTAAAATAGCTTGTATCGTTGATGTTGTGCCTCACAATTATTGTATTGTAGAGGGTAAATTAAATTCTATAAGTTTAAGTATATGCCAAAAAAATCAAAACCACCTTTTATATTAGTTGATGGATCATCTTATTTATTTCGTGCGTATCACGCTATGCCAGGTTTTAGTAATTCCAGGGGCGAACCAACGGGCACGGTTTATGGTGTCATAAATATGATGCGCCGTTTATTAAAAGACTATGACCCGGAATATCTTGCCGTTGTATTTGATGCCAAAGGCAAAACATTTCGTAATGATATGTACAAAGACTATAAAGCCAACCGCCCACCGATGCCGGATGATTTACGTCAGCAAATTGAACCAATACATGAAGTTATCAAAGCAATGGGTTTACCTTTGATTTGTGTTTCGGGTGTTGAGGCAGATGATGTTATCGGAACCTTGTCGGAACAGGCAACGGCTTTAGGTATTGATACCGTTATTTCAACCGGTGATAAGGACATGGCGCAGTTGGTCAATAAGCATGTCAGCTTAGTTAACACCATGACAGATGTGCATATGGATATTGATGGAGTAAAAGAAAAATTTGGTGTGCCACCTGAGCGTATTATTGATTATCTCGCACTCATTGGTGACACCGTTGATAACGTGCCCGGTGTACCAAAAGTTGGACCAAAGACAGCAGTTAAATGGTTAGGCCTTTATGATTCACTTGATGGCGTAATGAAAAATGCCGATGAAATAAAAGGCAAGGTCGGTGAAAATCTGCGTGAATTTATGAGTGAGTTACCATTATCACGTGATCTGGTTACGATTAAATGTGATGTTGAACTAGAAGGTAATCCTGAAACGCTAAAACGACAAAAATCGGATCATACTGCGTTAAGTGAATTGTATAGTCGTTTAGAATTTAAAACATGGTTAGCAGAAGCCAAAGCGGGTAATAGTGATATTACCGGTGGAGGGTCAGGTACAGAAAATAAAGCGCCAGCAGAAACAAAAGAAATCAGCGCAAAGTATGAAACTATTTTCAGCGATAAAGATTTGGATAAATGGTTAAAGAAACTTAAAAAAGCAGACTGCTTTAGCTTTGATTTAGAAACAACAAGCCTTGATTACATGCAAGCAGAAATTGTTGGTCTGTCTTTTTCAGTTAAAGAAGGTGAAGCAGCATATATACCTGTTGGCCATGATTATTTAGATGCGCCAAAACAATTAGACCGCAATAAAGTTTTAGAAAAATTTAAACCTTTATTAGAAGATGAAAAGGTTTGCAAAATTGGTCAAAACCTAAAATATGATATGAATGTATTAGGCAACTATGACATTCACATGCAAGGCATTCAGCACGATACCATGTTGGCTTCTTATGTGCTCGATAGTACTTTACGACACAACATGGATGACATGGCCGTCAGGCATTTAAGTTACAGCACCATTCATTTTGAAGATGTTGCCGGTAAAGGTGCAAAACAAATTACTTTCAACCAGGTTGAAGTAGAAACCGCTGCACCGTATGCCGCTGAAGATGCAGATATTACTTTACGCTTACATAAAGTTTTATGGCCACAGATGGAACAAATTAAATCATTAGAAAAAGTTTATAAAGAAATTGAAATACCCCTGTTGCCGGTATTATCTCGAATGGAGCGCAATGGTGTTTTTCTTGATGTTGCTATGTTAGAAAAACAAAGTGGTCAAATAACAAAACGTTTAGCTGAGTTAGAACAGGACATTTATAAAATAGCCGGCCAGGAATTTAATATTGGTTCGCCAAAACAGTTACAAGTTATTTTATTTGAAAAACTAGAACTGCCGGTTATTTCTAAAACACCAAAAGGTCAGCCTTCAAC
>CAZSCK010000021.1:0-7819 GCA_964605385.1 uncultured Thioalkalispiraceae bacterium | reverse complement strand
TTGAAAAACTAGAACTGCCGGTTATTTCTAAAACACCAAAAGGTCAGCCTTCAACGGCGGAGTCAGTGTTACAAGAGCTCGCGCATGACTACCCGTTACCAAAATTAATTTTAGAATATCGTAGTTTAAGCAAACTTAAATCAACCTATACCGATAAGCTACCCAAGCAGGTTGATGCTAATACCCATAGAGTACACACCTCTTATCATCAAGCGGTGGCAGCAACGGGTCGTTTATCTTCTTCCGATCCAAATTTACAAAATATTCCGGTGCGTACAGAAGAAGGCCGACGTATACGTCAGGCATTTGTCGCAGAGCCAGGTTATAAAATGGTTGCAGCCGATTATTCACAAATTGAATTACGTATTATGGCGCACCTCTCGGGTGACAAAGGATTGCTGGATGCTTTTGAGAAAGGATTAGATGTACACAGCGCAACTGCAGCAGAAGTCTTTGGGGTAACCACAGAAGAAGTGACCAAAGATCAACGTCGTTCAGCTAAAGCAATTAATTTTGGTTTAATTTATGGCATGTCGGCTTTTGGTTTAGCTAAACAGTTAGATATCTCTCGACCAGAAGCGCAGGAATATGTTGATCTTTATTTTAAACGCTACCCGGGCGTTAAAAATTATATGGATGAAACAAAAGAAAAAGCCAAAGAACAGGGTTATGTTGAAACAGTCTTTGGCCGGCGTTTATATTTGCATGAGATCAATGCAAGAAATGGCATGCGTAGACAATATGCAGAACGCACCGCAATCAATGCGCCTATGCAAGGTACCGCAGCAGATATTATTAAACGAGCAATGATTGCTTTAGATAAAGAAATTCAAACAGGCAATCTTGATATGCGCATGATTATGCAAGTGCATGATGAATTGATCTTTGAAATAAAAGAATCACAAGTTGATGACGCCATAAAACTTATCACAGAAAAAATGGAAAATGCAGCCGAGTTATCCGTGCCTTTAATTGTTGATGTGGGTGTTGGTCTTAACTGGGATGAAGCACATTAGAGCTGATACTGTGGTATCAATAGAATCCTGGAAACAAACTGGAAAAATTAATGTCAGATTTATTTAATGAAAAAGCAAAAGATTGGGATAAGAATGAAATGGTATTGCAACTTTCAAACGCAACAAGCTCCGCCATTTTAGAAAATATTGAGTTTAACGATCAAATGCAGGTGATGGATTTTGGTGCAGGGACAGGGTTAATTACATCACAAGTTGCTGCACATGTTGGTTCTATTACTGCTGTAGATATTTCGCAATCTATGCTGGATAAGTTAGCAGAAAAAATAAATTTAAATAATAAAGTACAAACAGTTTGTCAGGATATTACTAAACAACCATTAGAACAAAAGTTTGATGTCATTATTAGTGCAATGGCAATGCACCACGTAAAAGACACCAGCTTATTAATGCAGCGTTTTTCAGAGCATTTGAAGCCAGGTGCTAAAGTCGCATTAGCTGATTTAGATTTTGAAGATGGCAGTTTTCATCCTGCTGACATAGAAGGTGTTTTTCATGACGGTTTTGATCGCGATAACCTGAAAAAAATATTAGAAAAAAATGGCTTTAAAGATATTCAATTTATTACTGCGCATACCGTTAATAAAGAAGAGAAAAGCTATCCTGTCTTTCTTGTAACCGCGGCTAAAAGTTAAGTACAGCTAACGCAAGTTTAGTCGATTTAATGTAAATTTATTTTGAACTTTATGTTCAAACTGGCGTCATATTTATAGTACGAAAGTACATGTTTCTTACAATTTTCCCTGATTGTAAGAGCGCTTACCTGGTTTACCCCAATCAGGTAAATTTATTACCCCGGATACGTAACCCCATTCGTTCCGGGGGTTTTTTATATCTTAAGGATTTACAAAGGTTCACAAATGTTGGGTTTAAAGTTGCAGGCAAGATGCCTATAGTTACATTACTTGATATTACTTCTAATCCCTTAGTGGTATCGAGTGTTTGGTCCCCAATACCAAACATATACTTTGCCCCGGAATATGTAGTATGAAGTTTACTTCTACTCTTCCCCATCTAACCCCTTTCCGGGGTTTTTTTTTGCCCTGAGATCGCCACGAGAAATGAAATTTCGGCGTTATAAATTCACTCAAAATAGTCACTTACTGATGTAAGCTCCAATTTTTCGCACGAATTTATGCCTTGAACTTTCAATTCTCGTAACGTCTCAGAAGTTTGTCTATGGAAAGAAATTTCAGTGTTGAAATTCACGAAAATAGGTCACTTACTGGAGTAAGTTCCCTCTTTTTCGAACAAATTTACGCCTTGAACTTCAAGCTCTCAGGACGTTTCAAACTTTTATGGTGTGTGAGAGGAGCTCTCTTCCCTTCGGGAAGAATTAATTATGCAGGTTCGTCATTCCGGCGTGATTTCAGCCGGAATCCATTTGGAAATTCGATTTACTCACAAGCAAGGGTATGGGGTTAGGATGTTAAATTAAGACCGTCTGCCACATGGACGTGGCAGTCGAGCGGCCAAGGATGGCATCTTTTGCGAGTCTTAATTTAACATCCCAACTACATAGCCGAATTCGGAGTGCAATTCTTTGGAATAGAACTCATTATTTCGCAGGAAAATCCAGCCAGTTATCAAGTACAGCTTGGGCTTCTTCCAGGCCGGTGCCTTTTAGGGAGGAGAAGAGTTGTACGGTTACGTTTTGTAGGTCTGCGAGGTCTCGTTTTACCTTTAGTAGGCTGTTTTGGGCGGCGCCACGTTTAAGTTTGTCGGCTTTGGTGAGTAGGATGTGGACGGGCATATTGGTGTGTAGGCACCATTCCAGCATCTTTTGGTCATATTCGGTGAGTGGGTGGCGCACGTCCATTAATAGGATAAGTCCTTGTAATGATTGACGTTCTACTAAATATTGTTCTAAGGAAATTGCCCACTCACGTTTTACTTTATCGGGAACCTTGGCGAAGCCATAGCCGGGTAAATCGACGAGTCGGCGCTCATCATCTAAGCGGAAAAACACCAAATGCTGGGTACGACCAGGGGTTTTACTGATTCGAGCGAGTGATTTGTGTGCTGTTAGCCGATTAAGGGCGCTGGATTTACCTGCATTTGAGCGTCCTGCAAAGGCGACTTCGCGGCCTTGATCGTCCGGTGCTTGTTCAGGTTTTGGAACGCTGATCAGAAATTCTGCAATATTATAACGTGATGGATTGTTGTGTGTTTTAGTCAATTATTTGCTACCGGTTATGAGATAAGTATGCTCTGGGGTACAATAACCAAAATTTAAGTGCTGTTTTGCAGAATGGGTATTATAATCCCCGTCTAAATATGAGAACAAAAGCTATTTTAGCATGTCGTATATAGAACATGTGCACAGAATTTAATATTTAATATTGAGTATTTGAATTAAGACTGAGGAGTTTTAAAAATGAAAAAATTAGTATCAGTATCAATCGCTACAGTTGCTCTATTCGGAATGATGTCTTCAGCACAAGCAGACATTAAGACTTACCGTACTGCATGTATGGCTTGCCATGTATCAGGCGCAGCAGGCGCACCAAAACTTGGAGATAAAGCGGCGTGGAAAGCACGTATTGCTGCAGGCATGGATTCAATGGTAAAAAATGCAATTAATGGTAAAGGTGCAATGCCTCCTAAAGGTGGCCGTCCTAATTTAACAGCCGCACAAATTAAATCTACTGTTGAATATATGGTTGGCGAATCTAAATAATTTAAAGGTAGTTAATATCTCATGATTTATAAAACTTTGATTGCTGTTTGTGCAATGGTTGCGCTGACAGGTGTAAGTGTTGCCGCTGGTAATGCAACAGCAGGTAAAGCGAAAGCGGTAAGTTGTGGCGGTTGTCATGGCGTAGATGGTAACAGTGCAAATCCATCATGGCCTAAACTTGCAGGTCAGCACGCAGGTTATATTGCGAAGCAGTTGGCTGACTTTAAAGCAGGCAAAAAACGTAGCGACCCATTAATGGGTGGCCAGGTTGCAAGCCTGAGCTCACAAGATATGGCTGATCTTGGGGCATATTTTTCCATGCAAACAGGTTCACAAGGTGCAGCTAGCAAGAAGTTAGCAGCAGCAGGTGCAAAACTTTATCGTGGTGGCAACAAAAAGAAAGGTGTTGCAGCTTGTATCGCATGTCATGGTCCTACCGGTGCCGGCAACCCAGCAGCGAATTTTCCTAAGTTAAGCGGTCAGCATGCAGTGTATGTTGAAAAAGCAATGAAAGATTTTCGTTCTGGTGCACGTAGTAACGACATGAACAATATGATGCGAAATATTGCAGAAAAAATGAGTGACAAAGAAATTAAAGCCGTTGCTTCATATATTTCTGGTTTGCACTAAGCTGTTTTTATTAAACCCTTAAAAGGTTTATTAGAATAAGTAAGTTAAAAAGGACGGTTAATAGCCGTCCTTTTTTATGTAAGTATTTTAATAATTTATAAATAAAAGTTGTAAGAATAAACCTGTGAATACGACCAATAAAAAACATTCTCGTTTAAATATTCTGCTTGAGTTTTTTGGCTCAATGAATCTTGCTATTACTATATTAGTTGCGATTGCTTTCGCTTCCGTTATCGGAACCGTGTTGCAACAAAACCAGCCTTATAATGATTACATTATAAAGTTTGGTCCTTTCTGGCATGAGGTTTTTCAAACCATCGGTTTATACAATATTTATGGTGCAATCTGGTTTCTGCTGTTACTGGTTTTTCTTGTTTTAAGTACAGGTGTTTGTGTTTATAGAAACACACCGACGATGTTGCGAGATATGCAACAATTTCGATTAAACGTAAAAGAAAAATCATTACGTTTAATGAGTAACAGCGAGTCCTGGTCAACAGATAAAGATCCAGAAGAAATAGAAAAAAACCTGAGATATTTTTTAAAGTTAAAAGGTTTCCGTACTCGTATCAAAAAACATGATGATCATCGTGTTATTGCTGGCATGAAAGGTGCGTGGAATCGTTCAGGTTATATCTTTACTCACGCGGGCATTATTGTTCTTTGTATAGGGAGTTTTCTTGATGGTGGTTTTGGTTTAACCATCAAAGAATGGACCGGTCGCATTATTCCTGAGACCCGGGATATTCGAGCAGATGAAGTTCCAGCAACAGCACGCTTAAAACCTGATGAATCTCTTTCGTTTAGAGGTTCAATTTCATTACAGGAAGGATCATCAAGCAACCTTGTATTTTTAAATATACGTGATGGCTACCTGGTTCAGGAGCTTCCCTTTGCTATTGAATTAAAAGATTTTCGGATTGAACATTACGAATCAGGTATGCCAAAGTCATTTGAGAGTGATCTTGTTATTCATGACGACCAACTTGACAAACCGTTAGAACAAACTATATCGGTAAACCATCCACTTATATATCGAGGTTATGCTTTATACCAGGCCAGTTTTGGTGATGGTGGATCAAACCTTTCATTAAAGGCATGGCCTTTCTTAAGTCAAAAAATTCAAACGTTGGATGTGAATGTTTCAGTTAATAAAAAACGCAGCCTGAATACTTTGCAGGGAAAATATACACTTGAGATTGATGATTTTAAAATGTTTAATATTTTTCCGAATACAGAAGAAGAGAAAGCAGAAACGGGTAAACGTTTTAAAAACTTTGGCCCAAGTTTTACTTTTAAAGTGCGTGATGCAAGTGGTGCTGCCAATGAGTATCACAACTACATGTTGCCAGTAACACAAAACGAACGGCGTTTTTTCCTCACGGGCATGCGTAGTTCTGTTGGTGAGTCTTTCCGTTATCTGCACATACCTGCGGATAAAGAGGATAGCCTGGATCGTTTTATGACTTTTCATGCTTTATTGCATGATCGGGACAGGGTTAAACGTATTGCCCAAAATAGTGTTAGAGCAACAATGGCTGAGGCAGCTAAATTAGATAAAAAAATGCAAGTCGATGTAGTGGAATCAATGATGAAATTATTAGCCCTGTTCAATAAAGGGGGATATGTTGCCATTGATCAGGACATTAAACAGAAAGTCCCTAAAGACAAGCAGGTTAATGTCGCTCAGGCTTATGTTAAGATTTTACAAAGCCTTTTACAGAATACTTTCCTTGCCATATTAAAGCAGGAAGGCATAGATACTAAGGAAGGCGTAAGTGATGAAGACAGCCTGTTCTTTGAAGACGCTATTTCTGCGTTCGCAGGTATAGGTGCTTATGGTTCACCGTTTTATTTTCAGCTTGCTGAATTTAAACAACGTGAATCTTCAGGTATCCAAATTACGCGCCACCCGGGACAAAATATTTTTTACCTGGGCTGTTTAATGTTAATTGTGGGCATCTTTATGATGTTTTATATTTCATACCAGCGTGTATGGATAATATTAAAACCGGAAGATGAACAATTAAAAATTATATTTGCAGGTTCAGGAAACAGAAACCAACGTGATTTTGCAGTTGTGTTTGAAGAGTTAGCCAGTAAGGTTAAAAATTTTACAACTGAAAAAAAAGACTAAAGATAGGTGATATAAATGTCAGTACCGAATGAATTTATAAGTAGCGAAATACAGCCGTCATTTTTTAAACAGTTAAACATTATAGACTGGATCTTTGCAGTTCTTTTAATTGTGGGCAGTGTTTATGCTTTTCAAGAGTATTCAAATTTAATGGATGCTTATGAAGTTGGTATTTTGTTTGCTACTGCAATTTCTTTGATTGTTTTTGGCTGGTTATGGAAACCTGCTCGCATATTAATGTTTTATGTCGCTGCCTTAAGTTTATTTGCAATTAATTTATATGGTACAGATTTAGCAGCGGGTGAAAATAATTTCTTTTTGAAATTTTTGTTCTCAGGTCAATCTGCCACCATGTGGATGAGCGCTTTATTTGTAATGGCAACCGTTGCTTATTTTATTGAATTATTTACAGCGAATGAATTCACCGGCAAAGTCGCTACTGCTATGACCTGGTCTGCCACAGCAATGGGCTTTATTGGTTTATTAGTGCGCTGGCGTGAAACGTATTTGCACGGTGCAGATATTGGTCATATCCCGGTTAGTAATTTATACGAGGTGTTTATTCTATTTGCGATTATTACCGCTTTAATTTATCTCTATTATGAAATCCGTTATGAAACACGTGCCTTAGGTGGTTTCGTATTACTTGTTATTTCTGCGTCGGTTGTTTTTTTACTGTGGTATCACTTTGAAAAAGGTGCCTCTGAAATTAAACCACTTGTTCCGGCATTACAAAGTTACTGGATGAAAATACATGTGCCTGCAAACTTTGTTGGTTATGGGGCGTTTGCTTTAGCGGCGATGATCGGTGTTGCATACATAATTAAAGATGCTGCAGTGAAAAGAAATCCCGAAGGACTGGTTGCGTTACGTTTGCCTTCTCTCGATATGATGGATGATATAATGCACAAATCCATCGCATTAGGTTTTGCCTTTTTCACCATCGCAACCGTGTTAGGTGCCATGTGGGCAGCAGAAGCCTGGGGTGGTTACTGGTCGTGGGATCCAAAAGAAACGTGGGCGTTGATCGTATGGTTAAACTACGCAGCCTGGTTACACATGCGTTTAATGAAAGGCTTACGTGGTACGCCATTAGCGTGGTGGGCAGTCATTGGTTTGTTTGTTACTTTGTTTGCTTTTGTTGGGGTAAATATGTTCCTTTCAGGCCTGCATTCTTACGGAGAGCTGTAACTGAATTATAATTAATTAGAACAAAAAAGCCCCGCTAATTTGGTTTAGCGGGGCTTTTTTATAGGCAAATAACGATATTCGTTTAGCGCATAATCCCACCATACATATACTGATTAAAGCTCGCGATATCCATGCTAACGCCGCGGA
>CAZSCK010000020.1:0-39451 GCA_964605385.1 uncultured Thioalkalispiraceae bacterium | reverse complement strand
AACTAGATCCCAAAAAAGGCCGAGCTCAGTTCTGGCAAAAATTAATATGATAGATATATGTTAATCATTACGCATGTGTTCAAGCATTAAAATTATCCATTTATCATAACGTTTTTCGAGTTCAGCATTGTCTTCTGGTTCAAACCATATACCTGCCTCTTTTTCTGGCCAGCTGTCAGGCTGGTTGGCGAGTAAATATGCAGTGCCTCGTGCAGTTGCTTCACATTCGGTCGGGCAATAAACAGGGAGGCCAGAAAGATCGGCAAGCCGCTGGTTTAATCCATTAAGCGAGGCTAAGCCACCGGTGATTTGAATTTGTTCAGGTGGTGAAGATAGTTTTGCCATTTCATCCAGGCATGCTTTTAATAAAAATATAATGCTCTCAACAACAGCAACGGCTTTTTCGTCAACATTTGCCTGACGATCAAATTTACTAATAAAGTTGGGTAACCAAAATGGTGCGGCTAAACCGGAAACACCATTTAAAAATAAAGGGGGGATTTCTACATCATCTAACCATTCTGATAACTTGTCATAAATATTTGTATCAGGATATTGTTTTGCTAGCCAGTCTAAAGCACTGCCTGCACCATTAATTGTTCCTTCAAGTACAAAATGGTTTTGACTATCTCCTCTAAGTTCACTATCACGAAAGATAAGGCTGGTGAGTAATCGTCGGCTGTATAAAGCTAAAGGCCCTGATGACCGAGAAACAAAAGCACCTGTACCTGTGTTGACATAGGCAGTATCAGGCTGGAGATGTCCGTAAGCATAAAGGGCAGCTGATTGATCACCCGTAACAAGACGTAATGGAATATTTATATCATCCATCTCAATGGTGCCATAATGATGTATGGAGGGAACGCAGTAGGGTAATGCAGATAAAGGGATATCAAATAGTTTAAGTAGCTCATCATCCCAGCTATGTTTTTTCAGACTCCATAGCTGGGTGCGTGAAGCGTTAACAGGATCTGCCAGTAGAAATTTTTCTTTGACGAGTTGAAAAACAATAAAACTGGACATGGGACCAAAAGCTAGTGTGTCGTCATTTAATGCTTCTTTAACTTCTGGAATATGATCAAGACACCAGCGCAACTTACTTGCTCCGTAATGAGGAGACATAAATAAACCGGTGATTTTATGAATATGCTCATTCTGATCGTTAAATTGTTCTAACCATTCTGTATTACGTCGATCTTGCCAGCTAATGATAGGAGATAATGCTTTACCTGTTTTTTTATTCCAGCAAACAATATTTGAACGCTGTGTAGCTAGTCCGGCAGAAACAATATTTTTTTTGTTATCACCTAAATCCTCCAGTACCTGTTTGACTGAACTTTTTATAGATGCAATGAGATTATCAGCATTGAGTTCAACAAAATGCTTGGCAGGGTACTCAGTTTCAATTTCGCAGTAAGCACTAGCAACCATGACGCCTTGACGGTTAAAAACAATCGCACGGCTGGCGTGACCGCCCTGGTCAATGCAAAGATAGAGTGAATTGGGGGTAAGAAAGTCCATATTAGTAAGTATATCGACCCTTTCCATATAATCTTTAACTTGTCATGGATAGTGAGAAGCCAGAGAACAAGGCGAAACTCGACGAAAAAGCGCAGTTTACGATAAGTAAATGAGCATTTTGAGGAGGATTTTGTCGTGCCCCACAATTAATATATTTTGGAGGGTGCAACGCCGTTATCTGGCTTCTTACTAGTCATGATTATAAGTTGATCGCAATTAAGGCTTGTTCGTAATTAGCTTGTGGCAACGGAATTCGTATTTCATAACCACCTCCAGGCGCTTCCTGCATTTCTTCACCCTTTAAATTTTCCATGTGATCCAAGGTAATTGTTTGATTGCCGGATGGAGATATCACTTCAAGTGAGTCACCAACAGCAAATTTATTTTTAACCATTACTTCGGCTAAGCCTTTTTCTGCATCATAACTTCTAATTTCACCGACAAATTTTTGTTGGTTACTTATAGAATGTCCGCTTAAATAGTTTTGATAAGCTTGTTTCGGATGGCGATCATAAAAACCTTCGGTATAACCACGGTTGGCAAGACCTTCTAATTTTCCAAATAAATTGGCATCAAACTCTTTACCGGCAATCGCATCTTCAATAGCCTGGCGATAAAGTTGTGCGGTACGTGCAACGTAGTAATGTGATTTAGTACGGCCTTCAATCTTAAATGAATCAATACCAATTTTAGTTAACCTGTCTATGTATTGAATAGCACGTAAATCTTTCGAATTCATAATATACGTGCCATGCTCATCTTCCATGATCGGCATGTATTGTCCGGGACGATTCGTTTCTTCTATTAAATATGTTTTATCGGCTAACGGGTGACGTTGTACTTTTACTTCAGGAAAGGCTTCGGGTGTATTCATCACCGCCATGGCATCAAATTCTATTTTTTCAACTTTTTTGACATCGCCTAATTCATTTTCATCGGCATCATGCACTTTATATTCCCAACGACATGCGTTGGTACAGGTGCCCTGGTTTGGATCTCGATGATTAAAATAGCCTGATAATAAGCAACGCCCGGAGTAAGCAATACATAATGCGCCATGCACAAACACTTCGAGTTCCATATCGGGACATTGTTGTCTTATTTCTTCTATTTCTTCCAGTGACAATTCACGTGATAAAATAATTCGGCTAACCCCCATGGATTGCCAAAACTTTACCGCAGCAAAATTAACCGTATTCGCCTGCACTGAAAGATGAACAGGTACTTCTGGCCATTTTTCTCTTACCATCATAATCAAACCGGGATCAGCCATGATCAAGGCATCGGGTTTCATTGCAATTACTGGTGCCATATCTGCCATGTAGGTTTTAATTTTACTGTTGTGCGGCATCAGATTGCTGGCAACAAAGAATTTTTTACCTTGAGCATGTGCTTCATTAATCCCAATCTCAAGATTTTCTAAAGTGAAGTCATTATTTCTTACGCGTAAACTATATCGAGGTTGTCCTGCATAAACGGCATCTGCACCATAGGCAAAAGCGTAACGCATATTTCGAATTGTGCCTGCGGGCAAAAGTAATTCAGGGATGTGTGATTTAATAGACATGGATTTAAACCTGTTAAAGCGTAAGGGTAATCTGTGGGATAATTACAGCGAGCTGTTCTAATAAAGTTGAGCTAAATTATAGCGTAGTTAGAGTGCGAGCAGAAAAAATTGCCTATTAATTTAAGTATTTACTTAAATTAGTAATCACTAAAGTTCCTGGGTATAGATCTTGCAATACTTTATTACATTTGAAGTATTGCAATAAACGGGTGAACGTTAGATAGTTCTCAGACTATAAAAATATTGCTTAGCGATTTTTAAATACATAAGTAAGGAATTGGAGAAAGTTATGAATGCTGT
Organism: uncultured Thioalkalispiraceae bacterium; assembly: GCA_964605385.1. Taxonomy (GTDB): domain Bacteria; phylum Pseudomonadota; class Gammaproteobacteria; order UBA6429; family Thiohalophilaceae; genus JAGLTQ01. The sequence continues at coordinate 36,063 of CAZSCK010000020.1, read as the reverse complement.
AAATGAAAGCCGTGCTGAATCACGACAAACTATGGGTTCGTTATTAGGGGCACGAAAAGAAACATTATCACTTTATAGTGAACTTGCGGCTTTACGTCCTTTTAAAGAAGAAGATGATGTTGCTGTTGTTCTGCAAGAGTTCTGTGAAACTTTAATGGACTACACTGCAAGTGCACATTTTCAGTTATACCGTTTTATTGAAGATGGTACTGAGCGTCGAGCGACTGTACGCAATGTTGCTGAGAAAATTTATCCAGATATCTCTAATACCACGGAACAGTTTCTTGATTTTAATGATAAATATGAGGCTGAACAAAAAGGTCAGCATTTTTTATCTTTAGATAAGGATTTATCAAGCCTGGGTGAAATTCTTGCTGATAGAATTTTATATGAAGACCAGGTGATTTCGGCTTTTAGCGTGAAGAGTGATAAAAAGGCTGAAGCTTAAAAACAGCTCCCTTGTCGGTATTTCGCTTTAACTTTTTGAAGGATTAAAAAGGGTGGCCGATCCAGATGCCGTCGCACCTTAAATCGACCGGGGGTGAAATGAATTCCGTTATGCACAAAGCTTGAGCATTCGCTCAGCTGATTCCTTATAAATTGTTCTTTCTTTCTCTTGCTCTGAAGCCATTAGCAAAATAGCCTGTTCAAGGCTAAGTTCTGTAACTTCATAAATAGGGAGTGTGATTTGTTCATTCATTGATATGTCCTCCTAATGTCTGGAGTTAATATAACTGACTTAAAGTAACTTGTAAAGTGGTCATCTTAAGCTATTGATTTTAAATGAAATAAAATTATTTCTGTGGGGTGTGTGAGGCTTTTTTAACGATTAAGCTTCAAATTTGATACTATAATTACCTTAATTGAGTGTATTTATACACTAAACCTAGATTGTTTATCAAGAGTTATCTTTAACTTATTGATTTGATTGTAAATTAATCTGAATGAATGTTTGTATTTTTACAATGTGAATGGGAGAACAGGTATGAGCTATGCCATTGTTATTAATCTTGATTATGAAAGCCATTTGGAAGAAACATGTCAGGAAATCTGGGATGTTATTAAGCAGGCAATGTTAGATGCGGGATTTCGACTGGATAATAGAGTGTTTATTATTAACCGGGAAGGCAAAGAAGCTTGTGAATTGGCGCGAGGCGTAATCGAAGGCATGGAAGCACACCTCGACTTTGATAAGAAACATGTGTTTCGTTACTTAAAAGATTTTTATGGCTACGCCATGGATCACACAACCAACTTATTAGTGCCCAGTAATGAAGATATTCTAATTTCGACGAAATCCAAGTTTTGACTTAATTTTGCTCGTCTGCTCGGACTTTTGCGAGCTGCTGACGAATATGGCGCGTACTGCCAACCTGGTAGCCTATGTAACAGCCCATAACAAAAAGAATAAGAGCAAAAAGGGTAGTGAGGAAAATAGACGACATATCGAGACTCCACTAAGTTATTTTAACTAATACCTTTATATCGACCATAAAATCACCTAACTTTAATTCTGCTTTAGATTTTTTTGCGCTGACTCGATGCTGTAGAAATAGGCATCATACGCTCTAGTAAGGGCTTACTATCCAATCCTAAGCGTTGCTCATAAATAATCGTGTAAGTGAGCACTCGCTTGAGATACTTTCGTGTTTCGGTAAAGGGCACATTCTCTATCCATAAATCTGCACTTTGTGCTTCATCTTTTGGAAGCCAGCTTTTTACCCGCCATCCACCTGCATTATAAGCCGCCGTTGCGAGCACAGAATTACCTTTAAAGCGCTCCTGAAGTTTGCGCAGGTAGCGTACTCCCAGCTTGATATTGATATTACTTTTGAGTAAATCACGTCGGTTAGGGCGTTTAATACGTAATGAGCGAGCAACTTGTCGTGCCGTGCGAGGCATGAGCTGCATTAAGCCTAGCGCACCTGCAGAGGAACGTGCATCGGCGGTAAAAGCACTTTCCTGGCGAATGACTGCAAAGGCCCAGGCCGGGTTGATCTTTTCGTGTTTAGCCTGTTTCTCAATGTATTTTTTATGCGCCAGCGGGAAGCGTAATTCAAGATCATCCCAGTATTGTGCTAAGGCCAGTGTGATAATACTGCGATCATGCCAGCCCCATTTGTTGGCAAGTTGTGCGGCCATGAGTAATTGTTTTTTATCCATTTGTTGAATCGCAAAATGCCATTCCCGTCTTGCATCAACAATACGTTTAAGTTGATAAAGTTCTCCAGCTCGTGCCACTGCTGGAATGTGTTGGAGTTTGGTGAGCTCGGCTGCGGGAGTATTAATTGGCCGGTGCGTCAATTGATAACGATCACCAATACGATCAGCTGCTAAAAAACTGTAATAGGAACGGTTATCGGTGATTTGCAAATAGAGCGAACGCGCTTCATCCAGTCTTCCCATTTCTTCCAGTGCACGAGCACGCCAGTAATGCCAGCGTTCACTATTGCGCTCATTACTTTTTAAATTATTTAACCAGGAGAGCGCACCTTCCCAATCTTTATCAGCAATAGCAGAAAGAATATGGGGAGTAATGACACGGGTATCACGGCTGTCTAATTTTAATTCTTTTAGGGTATCACGGCTCAACGGCGTGGCGGCACGCGCTAAAGACAAAGCCAAACGGCGTTCAATACGTTCTTTTTCTTCCTCGTTAAAGTGATATTTACTACGAATTTTTTTCCAGTATTGGGCTGCCATTAAAGGCTTACGGCGAGCCAGGCGAGTCATGCCATCCACTAAAATCCAGTGCATGATGGGTGAATGCTGGTCTTTAAAATGCGCATCAGCTTTAAGCACATACTCTGGTTTTCGCTGTACTTTTTTCCATAACGATAACCAGAAACGTTCTTCTTTAGGTAATGATTTTCCAATATAAGTGGCGAGGCGGCGTTTGCCTTTATTCATCACTAAATGAATTCGCGCCCACAAACGAGATGATGTCATGTAACCTGCATCACGCCATTTCTTTATAATAGGGTCACAGCTTTTGGGTAATGATTTACCGGTTTGCCATAATTCGCCCATGAGTGAAAAGGCGGTGCCTTTTTTACCTGTTTTATGTAACGCATTAGCGTAATGGCAAAGAAGACGAGTATTTTGTGTTGGACGAAAGTATTGAATAAGTGCTGCAGATTTTCCTCTGCGTGCCAATGAGTTAATCCAGCGGTAATAGAGTTTATTTGCCAAAGGTGTATTGTGGTAAGTATGGAGAAAATTTTGAATTTTTTTGTTTGAGGTGTTTTTAAGATTGCGTTCGAGTTCTATAAAACGCAAATAAGGATAAAGCGGGTAATCATTTAAACGGTGTTCGAGTTTTCTATATTGAGTATAACGCCCGAGCTTGAGTGCTCTTTCAGCCTGAATAAAAAGTTTTCGCTGTTTCTCTAATTGTGCTGTTTTTTTGAGTGGGACAGAGGTATTAGAATTTAATTGCGGCGGCATGTTTGCAAGCGTTAATGCAATAGACACAGATGAGCTTGTGCATAATAAAATGCTGCTGGTAATGAATATCTTTGTCCAAGATCTGGCTAATAAATGCAAAAAACCACCCGTAAGATTAAAACTTATTATAATTATCGGCCAAAATGTCTAAAATTTAATGTTTCATTCAGTTATTTGCCAACTTTGTCTTATAATACCTGACTTTATTTTTATAAACCTTATTTAGAACGGGTTTAAATAAGATTTATGTCCCACCAGAATGACTAACGGAGAGTTTCATGAGCGATAAAAGCGGTCAGTTAAATAAATTCAGTAAACGTATTACTGAGCCCAAATCACAAGGTGCATCTCAAGCGATGCTTTACGGCACGGGAATGACCGAAGCCGATATGAAAAAACCTGAAATTGGTATTTCCAGCGTTTGGTGGGAAGGCAATACTTGCAACATGCATTTGAATGACTTAGCCGCCAAGGTAAAAGAAGGTGTGCAAAAGGCTGGTATGGTCGGCATGCGTTTTAATACTATCGGGGTGAGTGATGGTATTTCGATGGGGACCGATGGCATGAGCTATTCATTACAGTCACGGGAAGTTATTGCAGATTCGATTGAAACAGTCATGGGCGCGCAATGGTATGACGGTAATATTTCAATTCCGGGTTGTGATAAAAATATGCCGGGTGTGATGATTGCAATGGGGCGTTTAAACCGTCCTTCACTCATGGTTTATGGTGGTACCATTCGCGCGGGTCATTTAGGTGATAAAAGCCTGGATATTATTTCCGCCTTTCAAAGTTACGGTGAATTTATCACTGGCAAAATTGAAGAAGAAGAACGCAGTAATATCGTGAAAAAATCTTGCCCGGGTGCAGGTGCCTGTGGCGGAATGTATACCGCGAACACTATGGCATCAGCAATTGAAGCAATGGGTATGACCTTGCCATACAGTTCTTGTACTCCTGCGGTTGATCCTGAAAAAATGGATGAATGTGTACGTGCCGGCGCAGCAATGCTGAACTTATTAGAAAAAGATCTTAAACCGCGCGACATTATGACGCGTGAAGCTTTTGAAAATGCCATGGTTATTATTATGGCACTGGGTGGTTCAACGAATGCCGTTTTACATTTACTCGCCATGGCGCGCGCGGTAGATGTTGAGTTGAATATTGAAGACTTCCAAAGTGTCAGTGATCGTATTCCGTTTATTGCAGATCTTAAACCAAGTGGCAAATATGTCATGGAAGATTTACATGACGTGGGTGGTATTCCTGCGGTAATGAAGTATTTACTTGAAGCCGGATTAATCAATGGCGACTGCATGACCGTGACGGGCAAAACCATTAAAGAAAATCTGGCGGACTTGCCGGGCTTAAAAGAAGGTCAGGACATCATTATGCCGCTCGATAAACCGATTAAAGCTTCTGGTCATATTCGTATTTTAAAAGGCAACCTGGCCCCGGGTGCTTCTGTGGCTAAAATTACCGGTAAAGAAGGTTTAACTTTTACTGGCCCTGCGCGAGTTTATGATTGTGAAGAAGACATGCTTGCAGGTTTGGAGAACAAAGAAATTCAGAAGGGCGATGTTATTGTTATTCGCTATGAAGGTCCAAAAGGTGGCCCCGGTATGCCTGAAATGCTGACACCGACTTCAGCTATTATGGGTGCAGGTTTAGGTTCAGATGTGGCTATGATCACGGATGGTCGTTTCTCCGGTGGATCTCATGGATTCATTATTGGCCATGTTGTACCCGAAGCACAGGAAGGCGGGCCGATTGCTTTGGTTAAAAATGGCGATGTGATTACTGTTGATGCCAATACTAATAGCTTGTCGGTTGATGTGTCAGATGCTGAAATGGCGAAGCGTAAAGGTGCATGGGTTATGCCTGCGTACAAGGCAACGCGGGGGACTTTGTATAAGTTCATTAAGTCAGTTAAAGATGCGTCTCACGGTTGCGTCACAGACGAATAAAAACCATCCCACGAAATCTGAGAGACTAGATTACTGCGTTTACCCTCTCATAATATTGAATGTGGGGCACGATGAAAACTTCTTCAAAATGCTCATGCACTTAATGTGCACTCCGCTTTTTCATCAGTTTTGCCTTGTTCTCTAGCCTCTCAGACTCCGTGGAAAGATTTTTGTAGCTCGACAAAAAAGCCAGATTACGGTGTTGCACCCTCCATAATATTTTTTATGTGGGTCAGGACGAAACCCTCCTCAAAATGCTTACTTACATTGAACAAGGATGTTCAGGTGCCGTGTAGCACACGACATACACGGATGTAGGAGGTAGAGCAACGCAGGACGATTCCATGGATGGAATCGGTAGAGTCGCGTTGGGAACGAAGACCGAGCAGTTGCCGAGGGAATGAAATGACCGTGGCAATCTCATGACAAGTACCTGAAAATGACAAAACCCCGTGTATTTTTAAGGTACACGGGGTTTTTTATTGCAAAATGAAATGAGTACAGTTCGCAATAGAATCCAATGTCAAGACACATTTTGTGACATTTCACCGTTATTTGGATATGAAGTTTGTTAAAATTGCGTATGGGGAATGAGTAGAATGGGAATATTTTTACTCTGTAGGGATGTTAATAATAAAACTGTAGAGAGTATTTATTATGTTTCGTGTACAAGATCCGATTGTAGGTTCATGGTTTGTAAATCTGACAGGACAACTGATTAAAGTTAAGTTGGTAATGTTTAATGAGCAGAGTTTAGACCGTGTATTAATTCAATATTTGGATGGAAATACAAAGTTAATAAATAAAGATGATTGGTTTTGTTTAAAACTCAATAAACATATCCATGAAGCGGGTATGACGATGCAATTGCATTAAATTAAGATTACTATTTTTAATAGCCTGGATAATCCAGGATTTTTTATTTGCGGATTTTACTGGTGAATTAAATAGAGGTCGGTAACGTTAATCTAAAATATTGATCCCTTCATTATTATGGAAAGCATTAATTAAATCTTGTAGTCTCTGAGTTTAATTTCGAAAATACTCGGAAATCAGCTCAAGGAGGAGGTATGACATCAATAGTGAGCGGAAAGCTTATTGACACAAAAGTTATTGTAAAAATCTATCCCGGTTTACATAAAGGTAATATTAATAAAGTAAACGCTATTATTGTTCACCAGACAGACAGTGATACTGCCCAACAGACTTTTAATAAATACAATGCCAAGAGCACCACTGGAGCTCATTTCCTGATTGACAAAAAAAGAAATATCACTCAAACAGCACTCCTTACCCAGAAGTGTGCTCATGTTGGAAAAATATTGAGCAAATGCTATGAGACTAAAGTCTGTAGTAAGCCTGCCCTTTCTTTGGCCACCTCCATATACCATAAGCATGGCCTTAGATTCAGTGTTCGGGTGAAAAACCTATATAACCATGAGAAGAAGAAATCATATCCTGACCGCTACCCTATGAACGAAGACTCAATAGGAATTGAAATAGTTGGTAAAGCAAAACTCGGTACAAAAGCAGGTTCAAAGGTATATGAAAAAATCAACAAAGATCAAATTACATCACTGAAATGGCTAGTCAATGAATTATATATTCATTTAAATCTTAAAGATGACGACGTTTATACCCATCCTCAGGTTTCACGTAAGAACGTAACTGAAGCTTCAACAGCCGCATGGTGATGATATGAAAAATACTATCTTACTCGTGTGTTTTTTTCTGTTGTCCGGCTGCAATACTGAAGAGTTTGGTGATGTTTCAAACATCAAAATAAAAGGCACTGGTTACGAAGGTGAAAAAGCCGGTAAACTTTGCGGTATGTTCAAGCTCAATAAGTCTCAGGTTAAAACCTATTTTAAAAAGACAAAAAAAATAGATAGTACTGAAGCACATTACCAGCATGACTACTACTCATGTTGGGTGCATGGTGATTTTGTCTATAAAGGAAATAATTGCATGTGGAGTATCGATGTAGGTGGTCTGGCTAATATACAATGTGGTGGTAAGGAATATATTACATATTGTAAGAATTGTGAAAATTTTATGCTTGAACAGATTTCTTGACGTTTGATGGAAGTATTCGCTCTATAATAATAGTCATGTGTCAAATAATACTATCAGTAATGGGTTGAAATAAAGAAAAATTATGTCAAACGAATATTTTGAAAAACTATCAAAGCGTTTAGTTAAATTTGCGATGGACAGGGATTGGGACCAGTTTCATGCACCCAAAAATTTAGTCATGGCATTAAGTGTTGAAGCGGCTGAACTCACAGAACATTTCCAATGGCTAACAGAAGAGCAAAGTAATAATCTCAGCAAAGAAAAACTGGATGAGGTTGCTTTTGAAATGGCGGATATTTATATTTATTTAACCCGTCTTGCAACAAAACTTGAAGTTGATTTACCTCAATATGTTGAAGACAAAATAAAAATTAATGAAGAACGTTATCCTGTTGAAAAGGTGCAAGGTAGCTCTAAAAAATATAACGAGTATGAATAAATTTTATGTTGGACACCTTCTGATTATATTTTATTAGACTTTAATACCATCATCTTTTTAATTTGCATATCATGATAAGTATGAGGAATACCGCCAACACCTAACCCGGATTGACGTAATCCTGAAAAAGGCATCCAGTCAACACGGAATGCAGTGTGATCATTCACCATTACTGCACTGGCGTTAAGTTGTTTGTAAGCATGTAATGCATTGTCGATATTTTTTGTGAAAATACTTGCCTGGAAGGCAAACGGAAGAGCATTGGCTTTTTTAATTGCATCATCCATATTGTCGTATGTGTAAATGCATATAACAGGACCAAAAATTTCTTTGGTTGATACCATTGAGCTTTCCGATGGATTTAATAATACAGTGGGTTGATAACAACTGCCTTTAACTTTACCACCCGCTAATAATTTTGCTCCTTCTTTAATGGCATCGTTAACCCATTTACTAATACGTTGAACTTCCAGTGGACGTATTAATGGCCCGACTTCGGTTTCTGCGTTTATTGGATCGCCAACGATTAATTTATTTGCCATTTTTGCAAGATTAGATGAAACAACTTTAACGATATTTTTGTGGCAATAAACACGTTGTACCGATACACAAACCTGACCTGCATGATAAAAGCCACCTTTTGCGATTGCGGGCAATGCTTCAACTAAATCTGCATCAGCTTCAATAATAACCGGCGCAACACCGCCATGTTCAAGTGCACATCGTGCACCGGGGGCAAGTTTGCTGCGCAACATCCAACCCACATTTGCACTTCCAATAAAGCTGAAAAACCCAACACGACTATCGGTAACTAATTGTGTTGCGACGTCTAAATCTGAAACAACAAGCGCCTGACACCATTCTTCAGGTAAACCTGCTTCACGTAATATTGAAATAAAACGATAACAGGATAACGGAGTATCTTCTGCAGGTTTAATTATAACAGGGCAGCCAGTTGCTATCGCAGGGCCAACCTGGTGAATAATTAAGTTTAACGGATGATTAAAAGCACTAATGGCAACAACAACACCAATAGGTTCGCTGCGCGTAAATGCCATGTGTTTTTCTGATGATGGATTGATCCCCATCGGAATTTCTGTACCATGATCGGTACGAATACATTCAATACAATTTAATACACCGTCAATGGCACGTTCTACTTCGACTCTTGAATCGATTAGAGGTTTACCACCTTCACCTGCAGCAATAATAACGAGCTCATCAAATTGCTCTCGCATTAATGAGGCTGTTTTACTAAGTATGTCTATGCGTTGTGAAGCGGATAACCATTTTGATTTATTAGTAAATAAATTAAAAGCTGTGCTTAATGCTTTTTCAACATCGTTGGGATTTGCCGCATCTAACATTTCTATTTCAGAACCGTCAAAAGGGGCGGTAATGGTAATCGTTTCTCTATCCGTATTTTCAATGTTGGCAATCATTAATGGGGTGTAGTTGCTCAAAGTTTTTCCCTCTAAAGTCAGTTCATTTGTTCGGATGACTAGAATAAATTTATTGGCTAGAGAACAGAGGGAAGCAAATCAAGACGCGCAAAAGATTGTCATCCATGGCTGCTCGACTGTCGAGTCCCTTCGGCAGACGGTCTTTATTTGTTTCTCTCCATTGCCTGTCCTGCAATATTAACAATAGTTTATTCGAAAAATTTTAAATAGGGCAAGCAATATCACCCAACCGTTTAGTCAACATCATGTTTTCACGGTAATCAATGGGTATAATAACTAGACTAGGTCCATCTTCTTTAAATGCTGCGGTTAACTCTGATACCAAGTCGTGGCTTTTATTAACTTTATGGCCATGCCAACCAAAAGCGCTAGCAAGCTCTAACCAGTTTGGATTACCAAAAGCAAGATCGGTATGGTGACCAAATTCATTTTCTTGTTTCCATGCAATAAGACCGTAGGCATGATCCTCCCAAACCATAATAACAATGTTTGAGTTAAGGCGTCTTGCCGTTTCCATTTCCTGAACATTCATTAAGAAACCAGCATCACCACATATTGACAGTATATTTCTATCCGGGTGCACAATGCTGGCAGCAATGGCTCCAGGTAAAGCAAAACCCATGGAACAAAAACCATTTGGAATTAAGCATGTGTTGGGTTCATGACATTGGTAATGACGTGCGATCCACATTTTGTGCGCGCCTACATCAGACAATAGAATATCATTTGGTCCCATGACCTGCCGCACATCCCATAATACTTTTTGTGGTCGAATCAGGTCTTCGGTATCGTCATCACTGTGCGTCGCTAAATCTTTTTGCATTGTTTCGCGTGTTGCGAGTTGTTGGCGAAAGTCAAAATCCAGGTTTTTAACTTTATTGAAACGTTCATTCATCATCCATAAGGTATGGGCGAGGTCACCAATGACTTCAGTTTCGGGATGATAGTGTTCGTCAATTTCGGTTGGTAAGAAATCAATGTGAATAATGTCTTTATCTTTATGTTTGTTCCATAAGCTGGGATGGTACTCAACCATATCGTAGCCGAGTGTTATAATTAAATCGGCATGATCAAGTGCACAGGCAATAACATCTTTTGCTTGTAAGCCAATGGTATAAAGGCAGTAGTCTTCATCCATATCAACGCAGCCTTTTGCCATAAAAGTGCTAATGACACCAATGCCTGTTTTTTCACATAAGAGTCGAAGTTGTTTGCTGGCACGCTTACGAATACAACCGTTACCCGCGATAATGATCGGACGTTTGGCTTTTAATATTTTCTCAATAGCTTGATTTAGGATTTTATCACCAGCAACAGGACGACGGAATCGTAGTGGTTTTAATGGTTTGGAATCGGTTTCAATTTTGGCAATGTCTTCGGGCAACTCTATATGGCAAGCACCGGGCTTTTCTGTCCGGGCGAGTCGAACGGCTTTACGAATAATTTCAGGAATGCTATTGGGATGTAATATTGTTTGTGCCCATTTAGTGACAGGTTCAAACATTTTAACCACGTCCATAATTTGATGTGATTCTTTATGTAAGCGAGTGGAAGCACCTTGCCCTGTTAAAACCAACATCGGTGAACGATCCATGTTTGAGTCGGCAACACCGGTAATCAAGTTGGTTGCACCGGGACCTAACGTGCCTAAACAGCCAGCAGGATTACCGGTTAAGCGGCCATAAACTTCAGCCATAAAAGCGGCACCTTGTTCATGCCGCGTTAATATAAATTTAATTTTATCTGATTTTTCGAGTGAAATCATAAAATCAGCATTTTCTTCACCGGGAATACCAAATATATATTCAATACCTTCTTCTTCCAGACACTTAACAAATAAATCTGATGCTTTCATTGGCTGACATGCTCCATTTATTCAGTAAAATAATTTTTTGATGTGGCTATGATTTCTTTTATACTATTTATATCGGCCGTTTGTAATAATTCTTTATAATAAGGCTCTTTTTTATTGCTGACGATACCCTATTTAAAATGCATCTATAGCTGTTAGTCTTCAGAATTGAAGTTTAGTTCTATTCCTTTTTACCAAGGAGTTCAATTTGGTAGCCATCTGGATCTTCTATAAAGGCAATAATGGTCGCACCAGCATTCATCGGGCCTGCATCACGTATAATTTCCCCGCCACTTTTTTTCATTGCTGCACAGGCTTTGTATACATCATCAACTTCTATTGCGATATGGCCAAAGGCATTACCCATATCATAGGTTTTCGTATCCCAGTTATGGGTAAGTTCGATTACAGCTTCGTTAGATTCATTTCCATAACCGACGAAAGCTAAAGTGAACTTTCCATCTGGATAATCTTTCTGACGTAATAAATTCATGCCTAATATATCGGTATAAAATTTTATTGATTTTTTAAGGTCAATAACTCGAATCATGGTGTGTAATATACGCATAAATACTCCTTTTATGTCTTTCAGGCAGCATAGCCAGTATTTAGTTTGTTGTAGAGTAATATTTTTAGTTATAATCAGATTTATTAGCATTTTAAATATATTAGGAGTACTTGCATATGGCAACCGAGATTGACGAACTTACAGTAAATTATGAAGATGGTGGTGAGTTGGTATCCAGAGAACTGGATAAAGTTATTTTAACTCGCGGTGCCTGGTCAACCATTATCTTTAAGTATCAGGACTTAAATAGAACCAAAGGTGAGTTTGGTCCGGATAAGTACAGTATTCGCCGTTATCAAAAACGTAATGGTGAATATCAATTTAAGTCAAAATTTAATATCTCCAGTAAAGATCAAGCACGAAAAATCATGAGTGCACTTGAAGGCTGGATAGGTGAAGATGAAGAGAAAGAGAAAGAGAAAGGTTAAAGACTTTGTATTTTTATACCGTCTTTATCAGCATGATGGTTAAGTAAAATTTGTTGGGTTTTTTTGACCATTTTTTCTGTACCACAGATGTAAATTTTCTTATCTGAGAAATCTTTATATTCCTTTATTAAATTATCTAATTTTTCCTCTAAGTTCTTTTCATCTGGAATATCACATTGTTGTTGTTCATACTTAAAGTTATCTAAAGCATCGACCCATGCTCGACACTGATTATGCATATAAGGCTTTTCTTCCGTATGTAACCAGTACAGATGTATAAATTCTGCATGTTCAAGTGTGACCGCATGCTCTATTAAACTTTTTATCGGCGCAAAGCCCGTATCAAAGGTAATAAAAATAATGGCATTGTTTGCATCTTCATCAAGCACAAATGATCCTGTTGGGCCTTCTATATGGATGGAATCAGAGTTTTTTAATTCTGTTGAAACATAATTGATAAAGTGATTGGTGTCATCGTAAGGTATGTGGAATTGAATATTCATGTCATCACAAGGGCAGCTTGCAATAGGAATTTCTAATGGTGGTAAGTCAGCACGACTTAAAATAACATTTTGTCCGGCAAGAAAACGCAGGCGATTAGTGCGTGGTGTTTTTAAATTTAAAATAAGCACCTCATCAGAGAGGTTGTCGATTTTTTTAACTTTAGCTGCGATTTTTTGTTGCGGGATATCTTTTTCACTACCTGCCTCATCAGCCTCTATTTCAATTTCCGTAATAGCTGTATTTGAGCAACATAAAAAATAGTTTTGTAATTTCTCTCTTTCAGAAAAAACATAGTCATGTGGTTTGATCTTTTTAATTTCACCCGATAGTAGTTTTGCTTTGCAATTTCCGCAGTTACCATTACTGCAACCATAATTTAAAGCTAAACCAGCACTTAAACCAGCCTCAAGGATACTATTAGTACCTTCAACAAAAAATTCATGTCCGGTATTTTTAATGTGAACTTGTGCAGCCATTACACGGAGCACGGTATCTTTTTCTAATAATGGTGTGAGTTTTACTTCAGGCGTTTGAATTTTGTCAATAGCATCGACAATCCAGTTGTTTAAGTCTTCAAAGAGATGAGGCTTGTTTGATGTGGTAGATAATTGACTAATTTGAGATTGTAATTTTGAAAAAAAATCAATGAAATCTTTCACCTGTGATTTTGAACGAGCATGTTCTTTTGTGATTGTTTGCAGTCTTGCTGCTAAAGTATAAGGATCAGGAGTTAAAAGTTTAGCCAGTTTTGCGCCATGTGCTTTTTTCAGAGCTTGCTCAACAATTCTTTCTAAATCTTCAATAATATGATTATCTTCAAGTTCCGCATCTGGAAACAACAGTTCAATATCATTAAGGTTGACTTGTCCTTCAAAGCTTTCCAGTTCAAGATCATGCACTTTTTTTTGTAATGCACCACGAGATAATCCAACAAGTTTTGCCGCACGAGAGAGAGAAATGAGTCTGGGCATAGTAGTGAGTCCTTATTTAATGTGCGATAAAATTATCCATATTCATGTCGACCAAGGGATAGTTCTTTATATTGTTTGATCATTATCATCATCTTTTGAATGCTTGGATTATTCACTTCGTTAATTTTTAGTACAACGGTTAACTTCATAACACCAGTTCGAACAGGTGTTATATCGATAAATTGTTTCAAATTTGTGTCTTTACTATTTTCTTTTGTGAGAAAGCCCTCCAGGGTGAAAAAATTCGTATCCCATGTCACTGTTTTGCTCTTAAAATTTCCTGTAAATTCAAAATGGGCATGTTGCGTATTAAACTGATGAATAAGTGTATATGACATATTTTTATAATATGGCTTACTTGTGCCATCTGTGAGATAGTTAATTGTGCTTAAATGTAAGTGTAATACGTAAATAGGCAAATGCACTATTAAAGTAAAAAATAATTTGTTATGGGGTGACAATCCCCTTTCAGTTGTAGGTGTTAATACGGATCGTAATATGAGCTTTGATTTAAAACGAAGAAATATCTTAAAAGCAGGTGCGGCTACGTTATTGACGGGGACGGCGGGTATTTTATTAATTGACCGGGATCAACCTGAAAAGTTAAAAAAAGTAAGTTCTGAATTAATTCAGTTAGAGCATGAGTTAGCGGTACGAGATAACCTGCAAAAAGTAAAAAATTTCGATCAGACATCTTCTAAAGATATTTTTTTAACAAAAGAAAAACAGGCTACTTTTCGAACAACATTTAAAAAAATCTTACGGGTTAAAAAATTCATTGGTTATGCAAATTTTAATTTGATTAGTTTTGACGATATGCTTCTTTATGCACGTCGTTATCCTGAAATTGGACGTTTTACAAAAGAAGAACTTGCCTTTATTGATGAGATGTTTTTCTTCGATGCACATAAATATGGCTTTTATGGAAGCAAAGTAATTAAAGAACTGACTTCGAAAATAGATAAAGAAGAAACGATTAAAATTTCAGGTAGTGGCCATTATTTATTTCAAGGTGATGCAGTAACTAAATTTTCCCAGCTTAAAAAAGATGTTGGCCCTGACCTTATATTAACCTCGGGGGTTCGCAGTGTTGTTAAACAGTTTCAACTTTTTTTATCCAAGCTTGAATCAAGCAACGGCAATCTTTCTTTAGCTTCTCGTTCACTTGCTCCACCCGGACATTCATACCACGGCATAGGTGATTTTGATGTAGGTAAAAAAGGTTTCGGCAAGTTTAATTTCACCTCTAAATTTTCTGAAACAAAAGAATATAAACGCTTGATTGAACTTAAATATGTTGATCTGCGTTATACAAAAAATAACCAGGTTGGAGTGCGTTATGAACCCTGGCATATTAAGGTGGTGTGAGATGGGGATGAAAATCTATCTTACATTTATTGTTTTTTCTCTTAGTCAGTTTGTTTCTGCAGAGCCCTTACGTTTCTCCTTACACAAAATAGAATCAGGAGTTCCCGGGCCTACTTTGCTGGTGATTGGCGGCATTCAAGGTGATGAGCCGGGTGGGTTCACTGCAGCATCAATGTTGGTGACAAACTATAAAGTAAAAACAGGCAGCTTATGGGTTGTACCTAATCTTAATTTTGAAAGTATTATCAGGCGTAGCCGGGGGGTTCATGGCGATATGAATCGTAAGTTTAATATCCTTTCTAAAAAAGATCCTGAGTTTGCGGAAGTGCAAAAAATAAAAAAAATAATATTGAGTAAGGATGTTGATGTTGTTGTGAATTTACATGATGGTAGTGGTTTTTATAAAAAGAAATATATTAACAGAATGCATAATCCCAGTCGCTGGGGTCAAAGTATTATTATCGATCAGGAAAATATAGATATTGCAAGGTTTGGTGAGTTGTCAAAAATTGCTACTAATGTTCAAAAACATATTAACAAGCAACTACGTAGAAAAAGTAAATTCTTTTATGTGAAAAACACTGAAACAAAAAAAGGTGATGTTGAAATGGAGAAATCATTAACCTATTTTTCCATTAAAAATAATCGGCCTGCCTTTGCTGTTGAAGCAAGTAAAAGCTTTTTAACTTATGAGCGAACTTACTACCATCTTTTAGCTGTTGAAGGTTTTATGAATGAGTTGGGTATAGAGTATAAGCGTGATTTCCAAATGACACGAACAAATGTTGCCAAACAAATAGGAAATAATCTTAAAATATCTTTATATGATAACCGAATAAATCTTGACGTGGAAAAAGCGCGGCGTTATTTAAATTATGTGCCCTTAAAAAAACACTCATCTTTAAAATATAAAAAGAATAACCCTTTAATTGCGGTCATAAAAACCAACAAAACAATACGAGTCCGTTATGGTAACCGTTATGTCACCTCACTCAAGCCACAATACTTTGATTATGACTACAGTTTAAATTCACTGAATATAGAGATTGATGGGGAAAATAAAAAAATAAATATAGGTGATAAAGTTAATGTAGAACAACACTTTCGTATTTTAGCCGAGAATGATTATCGTGTTAATATTATTGGCTATTCTAAACGAGGCAGGGTGAATGAAAATGGTCTGCTTATTAAGCGTAAACAAATCAGGTCTCGATTTTCAATTGATAAAAATGAACGGATATTCCGCGTTGAGTTTTATAAAGGGAGTAAATTTAGCGGTATGATACTGGTTAATTTTATTGATTCTCAAAACAAACAACCCCTTAGTATGAATTATCTGGGTTCAAAGCATATCTCTTCTTCAAGATTATAATGTCAATATCATATAAGACACCATCATATTTTTCAGGTTTTTCCTGCTTAGGCGGTGAATGTGAAGATACCTGTTGTCGTAACTGGGAAGTTAAACTCGATCATGAACATTTTGATTTATTAAAATCAGTAATATCTAAAGATGATGCTGAAAAGAGTATGTTTGAACAATATGTTCATCTAAATGAAAATTCAATAACCAGTGATTATGACTATGCTTTTATTCGTATGGGGGTAAATGGCTACTGTGGCATGTTAGATGACAAGGGTTTATGTTCTATTCATGCAAAACATGGGGTTACTGTTTTAGGTAATGTTTGCACGATGTTTCCTCGTGTGATTTCTCGCTGTGGAGATACTGTTGAATTAAGTGGAGCTTTATCCTGCCCAGAAGTGGTCCGAAATTGCATTGATGACAAAACACCGTTAAAACTTAAACGTTTTAAAACTTCAGATCTTCCTCGAAGTAAAAATTATCCTATTCGGCGTGAGTTATTAGATTTAGATGATGATGCCTACTCTGAAAACTTTAATCTTGTCCGCGAAAACTTAATGCATATTATGGCGAATGAAAAAGAAGAGCTTGAAACACGTTTATATGTAATGGCAAATTTAGCACATAAAATATCAGATTTTTATCACAGAGACTGTTCTAAACCTGATGAAGGTTGGATTGAGGCGGCATTAAAAGATCTATCGGAAGATAAAATTGTATCAAAGCTGGATGTTTTTATAAAAGAATATGATGCAAGTTCACCACTTAGCATGGTTGTCGTACATTCAATATTATCGATTAAGTTACAACAAGCGAATGATGAAAATATTAGCCAGCTTTATGAGAAAACAATTAATAAATATACTAAACAAAATGATAATGTTGCTGAGGTACTTTCAGAGAAATTAGTTGAAATTAGTTCCGCAATAGACAATAAAAATAAGCAATATATTGATAAGGCGATCACACGTTATATACTCAACTGTCTCTATCGTGAATGGTTTGTAACCATGCCGGATCCTTTTACTTATATTCAAATGCTACTGGTTCGAACTTCGATTTTACGAACATTAATATATTTGGACATTGCTGAAGAAAAAATAGAATTGCATCAGGTTAAACAAAGAATTGTTTATATCATGTATAACTTTGCCCGAAACATTGATCAAAATCTTGAGTTTTTGAAAGTGGTTTATAATGCTTTATCGGAACAAACGATGATGAACTTTGATTTCTCACCTGCATTTATTCGACTTTATTAATTATAAAAAAATAAATATCTCGTCATTTTTTATTTCTACTTTATATTTTTTGACTGCAACGGTTGCAGGGTCACCATCTGGTTTTCCAGTACGAAAATCAAAATGACTGCCATGCAGTGGACACTCAACACAAAAACCTTTTAGCGCGCCTTTATAAAGTGAAGCATCTTCATGTGTACACATGTCATCAATGGCAAATATTTCATTTTCAATATTTGCCAGTAAAATAACACTGTCATTAATTTTCGCTCGGAACATTTTTCCTTGTTTTACATCATTTAAATCAGCAATTTTTACTGTTTCTGACACGCTGTAGCCTCAAGTAATAAAAGTAAATTGTTAGCCGTTATTGTACAATAAATGAGGAATGATTTAACGCTGGATATAATTATCAGGTAGTTTGTAGGTTTATTACGTTTATAGAATAGATTTGAGGTAGAGAATGATTAATATGACTCAGGATGAACAAATTGCTTTAACCGTCCGTATTATGGAAATACTGGATGGTTGGGGAATGTCATCTACTGAAATAATTTCGTTGATCGCTTTACCGGACAAAACACCAACACGGGCTTTACGTCGTTATCGTGAAAATACAGCTTTTCCTGTTTCTCCTGAATTAGAAGAAAGACTAGGACATATTCTTGGTATCACTGATGCGTTAAGAACGTCTTATCCGCATAACCCGAATATGGGAAAAATGTGGATTCGTCAACGTAGTAAAAAATTGAATAATCAAATTCCATTACAAATTATTATTGAAAATGGTTTGGAGGGGATTATCGAAATTAGAAGTCATCTTGACTGTTCCTACGATTGGCACAAAAATCCATAATACCCTTTCACGAATAACGAGAAGCTAAATTACTGCGCTTAAAACTAATTCAAAATGCTCATTCACTACGTGTGAACTCCGCTTTCTCATTAATTTTAATCTTGTTCTTTAACTTCTCGTTATCCGTGAAAACGTATTATATATTATTTCATTGCTGTCCGATTAATATATGGGCGAGTTTTAATATGAGGACATGGAATAGGTAGAGTCAAATTAAGGCCGTCTGCCACACGGATGTGGCAGTCGAGCGGCCAAGGATGGCATTTAGCGCGCCTTGATTTGACTCTACCTGTTTCAGGTTCGGAGCAAACTATATTTACTCAAACGTATACTCTGCTTTGTTTTTAGCTCGATATATTTAAGTTAAAACTACTTCTTTTTATCTTTTCTTGTCTCTCTGGCTTTGAAGTGCACAATAGATTGCATTAGCTGATCAAGTGGTAATTTGTCGAATGTTTGATATTTAGAGAGTGCTTGCTCTAATAATTTATAAATATCAGGTTTATCTTCATTGTCAGGATTAAATAATTTATCTAAGCCAATGATGCTGCCGTTTTGAATTTTTATTTCTTTGCCATGAGGTAGCGGGCCTTCAACCTCTGTCACCTTTAATGCGAACATTGCACTTTTTCTGAGTAACGCTAAAAAATCACAGCAGTTTTTCCATGCTTCTTTTTCTAAACAGCCAACACATTCTCGATCAGCTAAATGAATTTTTTTCATTTTCTTACACTGGCAACGGCGAGAATTTAATGTTTTTTCAAACGGACATTGCAGCGGATTAACTGTGCGGTAGGTTTCTCTGTATTTATCTTCATCCATTACTAAACAATTCAATAAAAATTAATTTATTTTTCCCACTCTCTGACAATGCTTTCTTCGCGTTGTTCTTGCAGCTTTTCTTCTGCATCAATACTGTTTTCGGCAAAAATCACTTTATAAATATTGCCTGTATTAGCATCTTCTTGCTGACGTTTTTCTTTAGCGAAATTTTTAGCATCTTTGAATTTTTCAAAGTTATCAAGGGGGTTCAGATTTTTTACAATTTTACTGACACCGGGTGCAATTTTGTAAACGAAATAAGGCATAAAATAACTCCTGGAATGGAATGAGTGAAATGGAAAGGTGTAAGTGTTGAAATTCACCTGTTTATTCCACTTTCATGGAACCGCCAAGGATATAGAATCTAATGGCGTGTTACAATATTTTACAGCATTTTTGTAAAATAATTGGCGATATATGAGTATCGTTAACTTTATAAGGTTGATTTGTAGAGTGGATAGTAAATCTTTATTAGCACTGAACTTGGTGGATATCCTGATTTTAGTGAGCTGTATAAAAAGGCAGGTTTTCAGACTGAAACTGTAGATAGCATGCGTAAAGCTTTACGGTGCTTTAAGAAAAATAACTACGATGTTATTGTTGCTGAATTTAATTTCCAGTCTGATTTTCGTGATCGCACCAGCAGTTTAGAAACGTTAATGGCTGTGGTTCAGCAAATGAATGGTGTGAATGTTATTATTTTTTATGAAAAAGAATATGAACATCAGTTTGACAAACTGCGCGCACGTTTTTCATTCCATGCAGAACTGCCATACCCGATTGACAAACAGAAATTAAAAGCAGCTCTTGTTTTTGAGAATTAATTAATTAAATCATCCAGGGTTTCAAGTGCTTCAATTGCAGCGTCTTTAATTTGCATGTCAGCGTCTTTCGTTTTTCCCTGTAAAAAGTCTTTGTTTTTTATATCACCGGTAAGAGCAATATAATGCAAAGCATCTATTTTTAACCGTAAATTATCAGATGATGCTATTACTTTTAGTTCAGGAGTATATTTTTGTAATGTTTCACTTGCAGAAAAATTTTCGATTAAGACATCTAGGCCAATACGAATATCCATACTGGTCTCTTCATCCTCGATCATTGTCAACACATGAGAAAATATTTCCGGATTGATTTGGATAGCTTGTACGATCGTCATTATCTCGCCACTAGCAAGATGTTGTTCAATATATTTTTGCATGCCATTTTCAGTTTGTGATGTGATTAACCATTGCTGTATTTCTTTAACTGTATGAGCTCCTGAAAACACCATAAAAGAATTTTTGTTTGATAGAGAAAACCAGGGCACACTGCGAACATTTAATTCTTCGGCTCTTTTATTATCAACTGCAATGTTTGTGATTTTTAGTGATGAAAGCTCACCTTTTTTTAATTGTTCACTTAGTTTATTTAATACAATAGGACAGTGACGGCAGCCTGTTGCAATAAATAACTCTGCGGAAGAGGGTGTAGAAGTTTTCATATTGTGTAATATTCTTTAATTGAGATGTTGATTATAAGATGAATTGAAGTCCCACTCCTTCATCAGTAATGCGTGTAACTTCGGCATTAACGGGAGGAGGTGCTTCATCACCAAGTAGTGAACAAACCTGGAGAATAACACGTGTACCGACAGGCAAGTTAAGAGGTTCATCATCATAGTCAAGAAAAACACCGTTGTTACTAATGTTTCGGGATTTTAGTATGCGTTCAGTTTTGTCTTCATAAGTAAGTTTGATATCTATTACCAAACCTACCCGGTTGGAGTCTCGTTTGTTGTTCATCATGTTTTGGTCACTTATTTAAGCTTCTATGTCCGGGATAAGTTTGCTTTCTAATAACTGTATTTCATCTTTTAGTTTTAATTTTCGAATTTTAAATCGTCTCATTTGCAATTCGTCAATAAAGGGTTTTTCTTTCATGAGATGCAGTGCGTCATCAAGATCTTTATGTTCAAGACTTAATTCGCTAATTCTATACTTAATCTCTTTATTATCCATTTTTGTTATCTATACGTTTATTTTGTTTAACGATCCATTTTTCAAAATCATTTTCAGATATTGGGCGACTAATAAAATATCCCTGACCTAATTTGCTGCCAAGAATAGAGAGTAACTCTAAAATTTCTTTTTCTTCGATTCCTTCTGCAATAACTTGCATACCAAGATTATGTGCAAGATCAATAGTTGAGCGAACAATCATGGCATCATTATCATCTTTAATCATATCCATAATGAAATATTTATCAATCTTTAGTTTTAATAAAGGCAATAATTTCAGGTAAACTAGTGAAGAATAGCCTGTTCAAAAGTCATCAACCGCAATCTCAATGCCTGATTTATGCAGGCGATTTAACACTTATATCGATTGTTGAGGGTTTGTCATGACAATGCTTTCGGTCACTTCCATAATGAACTCGGATGCTGAAATTTGATTTTTGTTAAATATATCGATGGTTTTTTCTGCTAATGCTTGAGTTACTATTGCGATTGGGGTAAGTATAAGCCTTACTAAAAAAACAAAACCTAAAAAAAGAATAATTAAGCCTGCTATTACAGCAGTCCATATTGAATTAACCTGAAGCTGAGAAATACTGGAAAGGGTGGTTAAATCTTTTTGACTGAATTTCTGAATACCTAAATCAAGAGCATGTAGCAAGGTGTTTACTTTTTCAAGCTTGGGTTCCAGTTCTCTTTGATATAAGACAGTGTCAGCTCTCCATTCCTCCGATTCATTTACTATTTGTACTTCGTTAATGCCATTAATCCACTTTAATGCCGCGGGATGAAATTCTTCCAGAGCAATTAGTTGAAAAGCTCAAATCTTCTTTACGATTTAATGTTTCAATTTCTAATAATTTATGTTTAATGCTTAGATGAAGTTGCTCGATTAAATATAATTGATTCAATAAATACATTCTTAAATTAGAAATCATTGATACCCAATAAAAACGCAATTCAATTAGTAATCGATATTCTTCGTAGTTTTCGTGTGAATAATTATCTTCAAGCCCTCTTATCGCCAAGCCAACGTGTTCACCAACAATTGAATAAAGAGGCTGCATTTCTAAATTGGCAATATTTAATGCGGGAAATAAATCTTGAGGTTTAAGCTTGATTTCTATTAATTTTTTTGTTATCTGGTCAAGATCATTCAACGTTGCATTAATTCAGAAATTGTTATTGATATAAATTTTTGAGCTTCATCTTTTTTTGGATTAATTTGAAATTTTAATAAGAGATCTCGAGATTGAGTAATTGCGGATCTATTTGACGGTTTTGTTGCAGTAAAACATTACGAGATTCAATATTAGTTTCAATATTTTTCTTTACCATATTTACTTTGTTTTGTGCATACCAGCTAAGCGTAAGCATGATAATGGCAATTAGTAATGTTAATGCTGCATAGCGTTTTCGCAGACTATTAAATTGAGCCATTTCATAAATGAGAGAGTCCCTTAGTCATCAACTGAGGCTGATGTGTATTATTATTTTATATAACCCTAAGATACATACTGTATTTAGCGGCATTTTTGGGCCTGGCTTTAAAAAATGATGGGTAAAAAGGGGACAGAATTTGATATTTTTTTGAAATGTAGAACTTTAAGAAAAATAGCGGGTATATACCCGCTATTTTAGAGGGTGATTAATCTTTGTTTGGTTTGAAATTGTTGGGATCAAGTTTAACCACAACAGAACTTGATGGCTCATCAACATATCGTGGGCGCATGTTGTTCTCGTTGCCAGCCTCTTTTGCCAATTCTGCTTCACGGCTAGTAATTAGGGTTAAGCAATCCCGGATGCTATGAATTGTGCTTTCAGATAAAGGGTGTTTTAAATCTGCCGGTGTATAGGTATCTTTTGCAATATCAGTGAGAACCTTTTTCATCACTTGTAAAATTTGTTGCTCTTTAGAAAATATTTCTTTACTCATTTGGATAGTCCATATAACAATAAAATTATGGTTGTATTCTAGCAGTTTTAGGAGCTAAGTGCGGTGTAACCCGCTATATCACATGTCCAATAACCTTGATGATAGTGGGATAATATTTTAGTTTTTTGGATTATAATAATTAACCACTTTAGTCCTCGAGAATCACTTATGCCCAGGTTAGTCTTCTATGCAACCAGTCCTGAATATGTTCCAGAAAATGTTGCAGAAATTGTTGCCGCTTTACAAAAAACAGGTTTTTTGGGCGCAAAATGGCAAAGCCCGGAAACTGTTTCGGGGGAGCGATATTTGATTGGAGAATCTTTTCTGAGTCTGGTGACATTTTTAGGCTGCGCACCTGCCATAGAACTTGAACCCATTGCACAGCAACCAGAGTCAACAGAATTTTGTCATATTGAAATTGAGCCAGTTAAAAATACAGTAGAATTTATTCGCGGCAGTGATTTTTTAATTTCACGTTGCCCTCATTGCCGGCAACGGCATACAAACTGGAAAACTATTCCTGAGTCTTTGTCTTACGCTTGTGATAAGTGTGGAGTTGAAACACACTTGTCGGAATATGACTGGAAAAATACCGCGGGCTGTGGACGTTTTTTTATGAGCTTGCATGGCATTTATCCGCAAGAAGCAATTCCTACATCAAGCTTATTACTGACCCTAAAAAAAGTAAGCGGCGTAGAGTGGAATTATTTTTATATACAATAACTTTCATTTCGTCTGTTGACAGTTTATAAAACAAAGCGCAGACTCGTCTGCATGATAATTTCAATGCACATGCTGAACATTCGAGTGGCACGCAAACTAGCGTGGCATTTTAACTGTGTGCTAAAGGAAAAAATTATTAAGTAAAATTATCATTGATAAAGATTTCTAAAAGGCCACAGTTTCAAAAGAACTGTGGCCTTTTTTGTTATGGACTATTGGAATAAATGTTTTTGCTTGTGTTACATATTATTAAGAGAGCCGTTACACGGATAGCGAGAAGTTTGAGAACAAGGCGAAACTGATGAAAAAGCAGAGCTTACAATTGTAAGTGAGTATTTTGAAGAAGTTTCAACGTAGTTATCAAGCTTCGTAGCATTCGTGTAATGGCTCGAGGAGAAAGGATGTCAGTCCCACTAGCCTATATCGGCGTTATTATAATTTGGTCTACGACACCACTTGCAATTAAGTGGAGTGGTGTTGATGCAGGGTTTTTATTTGGTGTGACTGCACGGATGTTGATCGGTTTATTATTCAGCAGTGTTTTAATTATGCTGTTATCACGCCGTAGTTTGCCGTGGGATAAATCATCACGTAAAATTTATCTTGTTGCCGGCATTGCCATTTATGGTGCGATGTTAAGTGTTTACTGGGGTTCACAATATATTTCTTCCGGTTTTATTTCTGTGATCTTTGGTTTGAACCCGATTGTCACTGGCATAATGGCTGCGATCTGGTTGAATGAGCGCAGTTTAACACCGGCAAAAATATTGGGCGTTACATTTGGCGTTATTGGTTTGTTAGTGATATTTAGCCAGGGTATGCAGTCGGGACATCATGCTGTTATAGGGATTGCTGCTGTGTGTTTATCGGTACTGTTGCATTCATGGAGCAGTGTTTGGTTTAAAAAACTGGATATTGAATTGTCTGCGCTTGAAATTACGCACGGGGGCTTAATGGTGAGTGTTCCATTATATTTATTAACCTGGTTTATTTTTCAAGGGACATGGCCTGAAAATATTGGTCAGCGTAGTCTTGGCTCAATAATGTATTTAGGTATTTTTGGATCTGTTTTAGGCTTTGTATTGTTTTTTTATATTTTAAAGCATGTTGAGGTAAGTCGAGTTTCTTTAATTACCTTAATCACACCTGTTATGGCTTTGTTTTTAGGGTATGCTTTAAATAATGAAATTTTAAATGTGACTGTCTGGATAGGCACAGCGATGATCATGTTGGGCATGAGTTTTTATCAATGGAGTGATAAGCTTTTTCGTAAGCTCAATTAATAACGAGAGGTTTATATGTTTGGTGGTTTTATCTCTTTTATAAGTATTGTTTTAATCTTAACTTCCTGTTCAAACGGAGCAGATCGTTTAGAACAAATTAAAGCAAAAGGAGAGTTGGTTGTTTTAACACGTAATGCGGCGACGACATACTATGAGTCGCGTGAAGGCAAACTGGGCATGGAATATGACATGGTCAAAGCCTTTGCCGACTCTATTGGTGTAGAAGTACGCTTTATTGTTAAAGACGATGTCTCTGATTTATTTAATGCCATACATGACGGAGAGGGTGATTTAGCAGCAGCAGGATTAACACAGACAAAAGAGCGTGAAAAAAGTTTTTTATTTGGACCAACATACCAGACTGTAGCGCAACAATTAGTTTGTCGCCGTGGTGGTAAGCGGCCGAAGAAATTTGCAGACCTGGTGGGTGTTAGTATTAAAGTTCCTGTTCATAGTAGCTATGTTGAACAATTAAAAAGAGTAAAAAATAGTCATCCAGAAGTTGATTGGGTCGAAGTTGAAGATACAGATACCGAAACATTATTAGAAGATGTATGGTTAAAGAAAGTTGATTGTACTGTTGCCGATGCCAATATTGTTGCAATCAATCGCCGTTATTTTCCGGAATTATCTGTTCGTTTTGATATGACTGAGCCTGAACCATTAGCCTGGGTATTACCAAATAATGCCAGTGCATTACAAGATAGTTTAGAGGACTGGTTTGACGACTATGTCGATAGTGGCAAGCTCGATGAAGTGATACATCGTTATTACGGTTATATTGATCTTTTTGATTATGTTGATGCCCGTGCTTATCAAAGAAAAATAAAATCTCATTTACCAAAATATAAAAAAGTTTTTATAACTGCAGCAGAAAAATATAAGTTAAGTTGGACTCTTTTGGCGGCGCAAGCATATCAGGAATCACATTGGAGGCCTTATGCAAAAAGTCCAACGGGCGTTCGCGGTATGATGATGTTAACGCGAATAACAGCGAAAGAGTTAGGCATTAAAAATCGTTTAGATCCTGAATCAAGTATTATGGGTGGAGCCAACTATTTAAATAAATTACGTAAACGTTTACCTGAAACGGTTACCGAACCCGATCGTACCTGGTTAGCCTTAGCAGCCTATAATGTTGGGATGGGACATATTTGGGATGCACGTAAATTAGCAAAACAACTCAATAAAAATCCGGACCTTTGGCAAGATCTATCTGAAGTTTTACCTTTACTGTCAAAGAAAAAATACTATAAGAATTTAAAGTACGGTTATGCTCGTGGTGGTGAGCCTGTGAGTTACGTGAAAAATATTCGTGACTACCAGGATGTATTAGAAAAAAATCAGGAAAGAAAATTCACTGTAAATATCTAGCTTGTAGGTCGGCCTTCAGGCCGACAGCGGTGTAAGTAATTCCTTTCATTCTTAATGTAACCGGCAGAAAATAGGAAAAAGATCTTATTTCTTATAATTTTCATCAACATAATCAGCCACAATCTTCTGAAACTCTTCTGCAATATTGTCACCTTTCAAGGTCACCGTTTTTAGCCCGTCAACATAAACAGGCGCGACAGGTTTTTCACCTGTACCCGGTAAACTAATTCCAATATTGGCATGTTTGCTTTCACCAGGGCCATTAACAACGCAGCCCATTACGGCAACATTCATATCTTCTACACCAGGGTGAGTATCTTTCCACTTAGGCATTTCATGGCGTAAGTAACTTTGAATATCCTGAGCTAAGGTTTGGAAGTAAGTACTCGAAGTTCGACCGCAACCGGGGCAAGCTACAACCATGGGGGTGAATGATCGCAAGCCCATAGATTGTAAAATTTCTTGTGCCACAATTACTTCATTACAGCGGTCACCATCCGGTTCCGGTGTTAATGAAATACGAATGGTATCGCCAATGCCTTCTTGTAATAAAATAGCTAGCGCGGCGGTGGAAGCAACAATACCTTTTGATCCCATACCTGCTTCAGTTAATCCAAGATGTAATGCGTAATCACATTCTTTAGATAAATCCCTATAGACACTTATGAGATCCTGAACGCTACTCATTTTTACCGAGAGAATGATTTTATTTTTAGCTAATCCAAGCGCCTCAGCTTGTTGTGCGCTTTCCAATGCCGAAGTCACCATCGCCTTGTGCATAATTTCATTGGGTTCGAGTGGTTCTGCAAGTTGGCTATTTTCATCCATGATACGTGCTAAAAGAGCTTGATCCAGACTGCCCCAGTTCACACCAATTCTTACCGGCTTGTCATTTTTAATTGCCACTTTAATCATGCTGGCATATTGTTCATCCCGTTTTTTACCCTTACCAACATTGCCCGGATTAATTCGGTATTTCGCTAAGGCCTGGCCACACTCAGGGTAGTCATTAAGTAATTTGTGGCCATTAAAATGAAAGTCACCAATCAAGGGGACAAAACAACCTTGTCGATCTAAATCGGCTCGAATTATTGGAACCGCCTCGGCAGCTTCAGCAGAATTTACGGTAATGCGCACGAGTTCAGAGCCTGCTTTTGCCAGCTCCATGACTTGTTTTACGGTGCTATAGACATCCGCAGTATCGGTATTGGTCATTGATTGCACGACGATTGGCGCATCGCCACCGACGATAATACTGTGTTCAGCAGTACCAATTTGAACTGCGGTGGTCGAACCTGATTTATTAGCCATATTAAAACCGTAAAATTAATTAAATTAAGCGCGAATCATAGCATTTTTGTCTGATCAGGATTACCCAGAGATGGAAAAATTAGTGTAACTCTGCGTAATAAAATATAATGAGCATATTCAAAATAAGCAGTCTAAATTCGTATAATTTTTAGGGGAAGGTGAGATGAGTAAGCAGTCAGGAAAAAATAAACCAACTATGGCAGAACAGGCTGATCGCCACACGCTATATCAAGAATCAGTTCAATTCCCCGAAGCTGAAGTTGATTTCATGAGTAAAACTTTCCAAAAGCTGCGTGGCCGTAAAGCCCTGAGCATGAAAGAAGATTTTTGTGGTACTGCTTATTTAGCGACGGAATGGTGTAAAAGTGATCCTGAGCGCACAGCAATTGGTGTTGATTTTGACGGCCCAACACTAGACTGGGGTAGAAAGCATAATCTTAAAACTGCAGGTGAAAATGTTGCAAGTCGAGTTACTTTAATTGAAGACGATGTTCGTATTAAAACAGATAAAGTTGATGTTACCTGCGCATTTAACTTTAGTTATTGTCTTTTTGAAAAGCGTGATGAGTTGATTGATTACTTTAAAAAAGCACGCGAAAGTTTAAATGATGATGGCATCTTAGTATTAGATTTATTCGGCGGAACAGAGTGTGCTGATGTTCTTGAAGAAGAAACAGAACTTGAAGATCAAAATGCAACTTATATTTGGGAACATGTTTCGTTTAACCCAATTGATAATCATATGGAATGTGCGATTCATTTTGAATTTGATGATGGTTCACGTATGGATGAAGCCTTTACATACTGCTGGCGTTTATGGGCGATTCCAGAAATTTTAGAATTACTTGAAGAAGCCGGTTACAGTAAGAGTCGTGTTTACTGGGAAGAATACGTTGAGTCAGATGACGAAGATGATGATGAGTTAGAAGGCACCGGTGAATACTACGAAACGACAGAAGTAGAGAACCAGGAGTCGTGGATGATTTATATCGTTGCTGAAAAATAAAAAAATAAAAATATAAAAATCATTAAGCCTCTGCGTTAGGTTTTATCTCCGCATGATAAGGCGATTCACGTGTCTTATCATGGGTATGCATTCGATACTCTGTAAACTCATCCTTGTTATCAAAAAACATAAAAGGATTACCTTCACACTGTTCATGCATGGTGGCAGTGGTTTTCTCGGCGTAATTATGGCCGGGCAAAATTAATGTATCGCCGGGCATTTTCCCCAGTTTATTTAAAGTGTCATACATCACATTTGGATCGCCACCGGCTAAATCACAACGGCCACAACCAAAAACAAACATGGTGTCACCTGCAATTAAATTATTATCAATGTGATAACACGCTGAGCCGGGTGTATGTCCGGGAGTATGCAAGATCTTAATTTCACTATCACCAATTTTAATGGTGTCTCCACCATGATGCAGTGATGGGTGAGCAAGTGTTTCTCCCCAAAACTGAGCTTCATCTTTAAGTAAATGTAATTGAGCATCATGAGTTTTTAAAATACCTTCCACACCATTAATATGATCAAAGTGACTATGAGTGAGGAGAATATCAGTAATGGTCACGCCTTTTTCTTTGGCCAATTTTAAAATTTCAGGTACTTCCCAGGCAGGATCTACCACTGCGGCTTGATGAGTTTTTTTATCACTGATCAGATAAATAAAATTTTCCATTGGGCCAAGTTCAATGGCATCAATGCTGTAGCGATCATTATCAACAATAAGGGTCATCTTTGAATTCCAGTTAATTAAGCGTTATTAATCATATAGTAGCTTGTAGTTGCCAGGCAGGGGAAATATTAAAAAATAGAGACGTAATGGTAATGCCGATCAGTTAAGAAGTTAATTTTATTCCCCCTCCCTGAGGGAGGGGGCTAGGGGGAGGGAACCCTCTATTCTCTTAACTAAACGGTATTAGGCGTAATGGGGTACAATTCGCGACCGTTTTTTCTGATTCCTCTAACCTTCACTTAAAATACTTGCAAGCACTTGACGTATAGGAAGTGTTTTGCTATGCTTTTTATAGTGTTAGAAATAGAGGACGCAACTATGCAAAATTATCAAGTCGAAGTTGATGAAGAGCTTTTTTTGTATGTACAGCAGCATGCAGAGCCTCTTGTTGATAATTTTAACAGTACAATCAAACGCTTACTTGGTCTTTCAGATAAAGCATTGAAACAGCAGCTTTTTTCTTCTGTAAGTCGATCTCAAGGATATTCAGGTCTTTCACTATCACGAGATGTACCTCAATCCTTGTGCCATATTTTAGAAGTGGTAGATCTCGTATTTAAGTATAGTGAGACTCGTCCTGATGCAACACGTATTGTTGCTAAAAAATATGGCGTAGCACCACAGACCGTGCTTGATAAATATTGCCGCCAGCTAAATCTGACGGCAGCAGAATTTGACAGGTTGTTAGATGAGCCGCAGTTAAATACGCTGAGAATAAAATTAAAGAAAAAATTTTCAGAACATAGTGATTTAATAGATGAAATGCTCTCAGATAAATTTGACTAACAATAAGATTAATACTGGTAACCAAGAGCTATGGCCTAGAAATCAGATCTTCACTTATGATTGCAGATTGTTTAGGCGTTACTTCATTAAAAAAATCAAAGGGGAAAAGTAATGTCAGATAACATCCCTACTGCTGATGAGTTCAAGAAAAATATTGAAACCATCTTCGGGCAACAACTTACAACTTCTGCTGCAACAGCAGCAGAAGACTTCCATCATAATTGGTCGTCTTTTCGCTTACTTATCGCCAACCATTCATTATCCGTGCAAGTTGATCCATTACAACTTGGTTTAAATTTCCCTGAATACAAGCGATATCATATCTGGAAAGGGTTTGGTAAATTACTATTTATTCTTGCAACAGTTACCATTTGGTTAAATTGGGTTATCGGGGCGGCTCTTATAACTATTGGTATTGTCCTTCATTTTTGGGGTGGCCGCATTCAATTCAATGATGCGGCAAACTTTGCCGAAGAAGTAATGAAAGAAGCCACATTGTCACCATATAAAGGAGGTTTTGCAAAATTATGTGCGCACTATATAGCCGGCACTATTCAGCTTGCGGCACCTTCTGGTTCTGCTCATTGGCCTCAGCATCCTTCAAATGTCGTAACAGGAAAACAATCATTTATTTCTACATAAATTAAGCATGATAAGTTTAATGTTAGTCATTTTCGATAAACTTTTGAGCTAGTGTCGATTAGTAAATAACGTCTTACCAAATATATATTGTGAGATTTTTTAATGTTAAAGAAAAACTTCTACCAATTATTATCTATATCTCTGCTATTGCCATTCAGTACTCTATATGCCAGCGAATACTCCCAACCCGATTTCTATAATGTAAACTATTACACACTTAAAAACGGCCTCAGAGTTATTCTAAAGCCACGTCACTTAGCACGTAATGTATCTATAAGGTTAAATGTCAATGTAGGTGTTAATCATTTTTCGTGTGGTAAAAAAGAAACCGCACATTTTCTTGAACACCTTTTATTTACCGGAACGTCAAAGCATAGTGAAAATGAACTGGATGATATAATTGAATCTCATGGTGGTTCGTGGAACGCAGAGACGGGTAATGATTACACTATGTATAAAATAGATATCTACAATAAAAACTTAGATATCGGCCTTAGTATTTTGCATGAAATAATCACTGATAGCTTAATAAGTAACGAAAATGTAGAAAAATCACGAAATATTATTAATCGTGAAGCAGGAGGAAAGCCTAGCCATTTGCGAAACTGGCTACATAAAAATGGAATTATTTCTTCAGCAACCTTGTTGGCGATGAAAGATTTATTTCCAAATATAAGGAGCTTATGTGATGAAGTTGATCATTCAACATTAGTCACAAGAGATGAAATTATTTCCACATTAAATAATTATTACACACCTGACAATATGACTTTGTCAGTTGTTGGTGATTTTGAGATACCTATAGCGAAGAAACTTATTGAAAAAACTCTTGGCATGATGAAGATGAATAATAATAGTAAGAGATATACTATACTTGTTTCTGATATTAATAATCAGCTTGACCCTTCCAGGGTATACACGGGTAAATTTTCACCTTTATTAGGAACAGAGGCTACAGTTTACCATTTATATCGTATGCCTGATAAACATCATAAAGATAAGTATGTGTTTGATGTACTAGAAGAATATTTTTATCGTGAGATGTATAAACTTTTGCGGGTTGAGAAAGGACTTGCATATGCTCCTTCTGCTGAGTCAGGGGCATATGATAAATTTGGATTATTTCTATTGAGTAGTGACTCAGAAATTAATGATGTTGATACGAACCTGGAACTTATAAGTCTAGTTGTGGAAAAATTTAAAAAAGGCGATTTGGATGAAAAAGAGTTAAAAAAAACGAAATTAAAAATCCTTCTTAATGCCGCGAGAGGTTATGAAACTAATGAAGATTTTTCAGGCTACTATGTGCACAATGATTTTGAAATTAAAAAGTATGGTGCGTTAAAGAATTTTGAGGATGAAATTGAAAAAGTTTCATTGGCGGATATTCAGCGGGTATCAAAGAAGCACTTTCATGCGAGTAATAGAGTGATTGCGGTATCATCACCTACATTAACGTATACACAGTTTTATAACCTTGTTTTGGTCATGATAATATTAGCTGGTGTAATAATTTGGCGTATTGTGTTGCGAATGAGAAAGAAGTAGAAAACTAAGAGTCGAGGAGTATATTTCTACATCATGTGGTATTTTTTACCTCTGCGTCGGCATGAATGCCGACCTACTAAAAACATAATTCTTTGCGTTAAATTCTTAAGTTGTTTATTTTTGTACAGATTTTAACTCTGCATGATAAGGCGACTCACGTGTCTTATCGTGAGTATGCATACGGTACTCAACAAAGTCATCGGCCTTATCAAAAAACATAAAAGGATTGCCTTCACACTTTTAAGTAAATGTAATTGAGCATCATGAGTTTTTAAAATACCTTCCACACGATTAATATGATCAAAGTGACTGTGAGTGAGTAAAATATCAGTAATAGTCACACCTTTTTCTTTGGCTAATTTTAAAATTTCAGGTACTTCCTAGGCAGGGGAAATATTAAAAATAGGGGCGTAATGGTAATGCCGATCAGTTAAGAAGTTAATTTTATTCCCCCTCCCTAGTCCCCGACAATAGCTCCTGCATTGTTCTACCTTCGCCCGTCCATGGGCTCGTCCCCTTGAAGGGGAGGGAAATGATTTTTTAATTTTATGCTCATAACTGAACGGCATTACGTAATAGGGTACAATTCGCGGCTGTTTTTAAGGAGTTTAAGATGGAAGCAGATTTTTGGCATAACCGCTGGGAAAATAACTTAACCGGGTTTCATCTGGATGAAGTTAATCCACATTTAAAAGAAAATTGGTCTGTTTTAAGTTTACCGGCGGGATCACGCATTTTTGTCCCTCTTTGTGGAAAAAGCCTGGATTTAATCTGGTTAGCGAAACAGGGTCACCAGGTTATCGGCATTGAGCTGAGTCATCTGGCAGTAGAAGCCTTTTTTTCTGAAAATCAATTAAAGGTAGAGCGACATCAAGTCGGTGGCCTGGAACTCTGGCAATCTGAAAAAATAAGCCTGTTTTGTGGTGACTTTTTTGAGCTTACAGCTGAAACATTAGGGCAAGTTGATGCCGTTTATGATCGCGCCTCATTAATCGCCTTGCCGCCTGCTATGCGCCAGGATTATGCCGCTAAAATGGCAGAATTAGCTCAATCTGCACCAAAATTACTCGTTACGCTGGAATATGAGCAGTCAAAAATGGATGGCCCACCTTTTTCTGTGTCAGAAGATGAGGTTCGGGCGTTATATCAAGCCAAATATCAGGTAAACCAGCTAACGGCACAGGATGTGCTTGGTGATAATGAGAAATTTCGCGCGAAAGGCCTTAATTACATGAATGAATGTATCTACCAACTGGATGCAATAAGGTAATATTCGCATAATTAATGTGATTGTTTTCTTTAGAAATGTGAACGGGTACCGATAAACGTATTATGGACAAGAAATTGAACAAATTTTCAGGAATTAAGCCCTTTGCGGTAATTTTGTCTGCGGCATTATTGTTTGGATTAATTTCTTCTGCACACGCTCGGGTTTATCTTTATCAAATGCCTGATGGCAGTCGTTTAGTGAGTGACCACCCACTTATTAATACCAAAGCAAAGCTGGTTCGCCGTAGCAAAGAACTGACGAATATGGGGCATTATGTTGCGCGGCGTACTGTGCGGGCGAAACGCCGCATGCGGTCATGGTCATACTTTATTTATCACCAGTCAAAAAAATATGGAATTGATGAATCATTAGTAAAAGCGGTAATTTATACCGAGTCCTACTTCAACCCGAATGCGACTTCACATAAAGGTGCATCTGGTTTAATGCAACTGATGCCGGCAACAGCAGAAAAATACGGTGTGAGTGATCTTTATAATCCCCATCAAAATATTGTTGCGGGTATTAAGCACCTACGCTATTTGAAGACACTTTTTCCCAACAACCTCAAATATGTTATTGCGGCATATAATGCAGGTGAGAATGCGGTAAATAAATACAATGGGATACCACCTTATCGTGAAACTCAGGGTTACGTGAAAAAAGTGATGAAGCACTTTAAACGTTTTCAGCTGGCTTCAAGGTAAGAGTAAATTTATTTTCTTTTGATCGTTGACGTTTATTCCTCGAAGTATAAAAATATTTATTTAAAATTTTAATAAAACTATCCAAAAGCATTTTCGATAAATTGTTTTTGTATTTTCTCAATTTGTTCAATATTTTTTATTAAAGCATTAACACAATCCTGATCAAGTGTTTCTCCGGAAAGTTCGTTAAGCATGTTAATTGCTTTTTCATTGCCCCATGCTTCTTTATAGGGGCGAACACTGGTCAGAGCATCAAAGACATCGGCAACGGGAACGGCAACAATGCGTGCTTCGAGAGGTATTTCATTTCCTTTCATTCCAGACGGGTATCCTTCACCATTTATTGCTTCATGATGGAACTCCGCTATATTGCGTAGCACATTCTTGTATTCAATATTGTTGTTTCTGGATCGTAAATGGTAATAGCAATACGAACAATAAAGGGAAATATTTCACTAATTGAATTGTGAGCGGCAATTAATTTATCACGTAAAGGAATATGTTAATTAAGAGTTTCGAGTACATCATGATGTTTGGTCATACTTCACCTGAAATAAATTCACATATTTTTTAATTATAGCGTTTTATATTTTTCGTTACATTTGTATATGATTATTCAAACCAAGTTCCCTTATTCAAAAGGGGGACGGCTATCCGCCATCAGCTTGTCCAGAGTTTTCTGCGCCTGATTTGGTTTACTCAAGTCCCTCGCTTCCAGCATTTCACATTCATCTTTTATCATTTGTTCTATTGTGACGGGGTAATATTTACAATCATCGGGACGATCGAAATAAATATCACAAGTGTATTTATTCTGCCCGGGTTCTTTCCTCAGCCAGGGACATATTTCCAACTGTTTTTCAGTATCAGGATCAAACCAGATATTTCCATTGTGAACATAGTTATAAATATTGGGATTAAAAATATCCCAATGTTTTATTTCACTGGCCGTTACAGACAGGCCGCCATTACTATACTTTGTGCAACATTTGCCACACTGATTACATTCTTTCATTTTGTTGATTCGTTTTTTAAAAATAAACTAATAAGTTTATGAACAGATGGAGAGATTAAAATAACAGAAGGGAATACAAACATAAAAGTGAATACCTAAGCGCTTAACCATAGGCTAATAATATTACTGACAAGACCAACGTTAAAAATACTAATAATGAGAGACATAAGTAATGCCATAAAAAATGAAAATACAATCTTATGATGTTTGCGATCAATAAATCAACTAAAGCTATCTGAGGTAATACTATCATACCAACCAGATGCATAACGTGCCTCTTTTTTGCGGAAAATTGGATCTGCCTTTATAGGACTGACCCCACCCGAACCTTTTACCTTGTATATACCTTTATTCTTGCTATAAC
>CAZSCK010000019.1:21991-40026 GCA_964605385.1 uncultured Thioalkalispiraceae bacterium | reverse complement strand
CGATGTCTTTAAATTCTTTATATACAGCACGGAATACCATGCGACCAATACGGCCGAAACCGTTAATACCAACTTTAATAGCCATTGTTATTTTTCCTCAAAGTTAAAAATTTTTAATTCTAAATAAAGCTTAAATAACAGGTCGAAGCCAATACAAGCTTCGACCTATCAAATTACATTACTGATTCAGCAGCCTTCACTACGTTTTCAACAGTGAAACCGAACTCTTTAAACAGTTCAGGAGCTGGAGCAGACTCACCAAAGTGGTCAATACCCACAACAACATCCGCGTACTTGTACCAAGCGGCTGTTACTGCTGCTTCAACTGCAACTGTCGCAAGACCCATACCTAATACTGCAGTTTGGTAATCGTCATCTTGCTCTTCAAATACATTCACTGAAGGCATTGAAACAACACGAATCTTCTTACCAGACATAGCTTCTGCTGCACCCATTGCAAGTTCAATTTCAGAACCTGTCGCAATGATGACTGCATCTGGAGTACCGTCACAATCTTTTAAGATGTAACCGCCCTTAGCGATGTCAGCAATTTGTGCATCTGTACGAGTTTGATGTGCTAAACCCTGACGAGAGAAGATCAAAGTAGAAGGACCTGTTTTACGTTCAGCGGCTTGCTGCCAACATACTGCAGCTTCAACAGCATCACATGGACGCCATACTGCCATATTAGGAATCATACGAAGTGTAGGGATTTGCTCAACAGGTTGATGCGTAGGACCATCTTCGCCTAAACCAATAGAATCATGAGTAAATACAAAAATACTACGAATTTTCATTAATGCTGCCATACGTAACGCATTACGTGCGTACTCAGAGAACATTAAGAATGTTGCGCCGAATGGAATTAAACCACCGTGTAACGCCATACCATTCATGATTGCAGACATTGCAAATTCACGAACACCATAGTTAAGATAGTTAGCATCTTCATTGTTGATCATTGGCTTGTAACCAGACCATTCCGTCAGGTTAGAACAACCTAAATCGGCAGAACCACCAAACATTTCAGGTAACATTGGTGAATAAGCTTCGATAGATGCTAATGATGCCTGGCGTGTTGCAGGGCTTTTCGCATCAGCATTTACAGATGCAATATATTCAGCAGATTTAGCTGCCCAATCTGCAGGTAAATCACCCGCCATACGACGTTCGTATTCAGCTGCTAATTCAGGGAAGGCAGTCTTATATGCTGCGAACTTTTCGTTCCAGGCGGCTTCTGCTTTAGCACCACTTTCTTTGCAATCCCAACCAGCATAAACATCAGCAGGAACTTCGAAAGGACCATAATCCCAGCCTAAAGCCGCTTTAGTTAAGTTAATTTCTTCTTCACCTAATGGTGCACCGTGACAAGCGTGAGAGCCCGCTTTGTTTGGCGAACCAAAACCAATGGTTGTTTTACAACAAATCATGGTTGGCTTGTCTGTCATTGCTTTCGCGGTATCGATTGCTTTTTGCAGAGCATCAGCATCGTGACCATCTACATCAGCAATAACGTGCCAGCCATAAGACTCGAAACGTTTAGGAGTATCATCAGTGAACCAGCCATCAACATGACCATCGATAGAAATACCGTTGTCATCCCAGAATGCAATTAACTTACCTAAACCTAAAGTACCGGCAAGTGAACAGGCTTCATGAGAAATACCTTCCATCAAACAACCATCACCTAAGAAAACGAAAGTGTTGTGATCAACAATATCGTGACCTTTTTGGTTGAATTGACCAGCCATTGCTTTTTCAGCAATCGCCATGCCCACGCCATTAGTAATACCCTGACCTAGAGGACCAGTGGTTGTTTCGATGCCTGGTGCATAACCATACTCTGGATGACCTGGGGTTCTTGAATGTAACTGGCGGAAGCTCTTTAAATCGTCAATTGAAAGGTCGTAACCCGTCAAATGTAATAATGAATATATAAGCATAGAACCATGGCCATTCGAAAGAATGAAACGGTCACGATTGGTCCAGTCTGGATTAGATGGATTGTGGTTCATATTGTTGTTCCACAATACTTCAGCGATATCCGCCATACCCATAGGGGCACCTGGATGGCCTGAATTAGCTTTTTGAACTGCATCCATACTTAAAGCACGGATTGCATTAGCAAGGTCTTTGCGAGATGACATAGCTCTCTCCATAACGTTAAAATTTAAAATTAAAAACTTTCCTGGCATCTATGTGTTTGTTTTTAAACATATAAAATGCCCTTATGATTACCTGTAAACATGGGCAACCACACTAAATTTGGTTTCAGATTTCGGAGTCAAAACCGATAAAAATATTGCGTTAATCTTTGTCCATTTCTCCCTAACTTCCCACCAAAACCGATTTTTCGAATCAACACCTATAGCGGAAAATGGAGCCGGCAATTCTCCCATTTTTTACCCCCTGCGGGCAAGCCAAATCCGCCCTCTAATAAGACTTTAGACAGGATCGATAAGCTGAATTTATGTAGATTTAGTGAGCCAGGAAGCTAAATTTCATTCAAATACAGCCTATTTCAGAAATTTCTGGTTTATTAATTGCTCTCAGGGGTAGCCCATTCATTAGCAAGCTCCTGTCAACAAGACATACGAATTTAATTTACTGCCAAGACAATAAAGAATTTAACTGGACACCCACACTAACAATTGACAAGAAATACCGTCAATTCTAATATTTATGAATTCAACGGATTTGAATCACTTAAGTTATATGGAAATAAACCATGCCTGCCGCTCGAAAAAATCAAATTTCTCTTGATACTACTCCCTGCTATCATTATGTTTCATGCTGTGTTCGCCGTGCTTTTTTGTGTGGTAAAACGAATGTAACAGGCCAAAACTGTAAACATCGTCAAGGGCGTCTGTCTTGTTTGTGTCCTGTTTGTTTTTTTAATATATAAAAATCACCATTAGCATCAGTGATTCCGGTGAAGACATTAACACTACAAAAAAAGACATTCTAGCGAGCGTGAACATCTTACATGTGATGTTAGAGTGCTTATAAAACTATTTTTTTAGTAATAAAATTCAACATTTCTATTACCTCTTGCACATGTAATATTTTTTCTGCTTCTAGCCTGACATTTGACCCTCATTGCGGGTTGTTGCCAGCCTTTCTTTATAGTTAGACCATAGACGTCAGAAGCTGTAGTTTGTTCTCCGGAAAGATTTATCCCGTTGTAATTATATATAACATTGAAACTACCGTTAGATTTGAATTTTGTGATTGTAGATTTAACTATATATGTAACATCAATGCCTTTTATATTTCGAGTTTTTTCGCTGGAAAAGCACGTAAATTCGCGGTCACCAGTACCAAGGCATGTTGTTGTTGTAGATGGAATGTAATCTGCAGAACCATGTTTATTTTTCCACTTATTATTTAAAATGATTTTTTGTATATTAGGGAATTTTATCAAGGTCTTATTTCGGGTATTTTTAGTGGCAACACTATTTTTTCTGTTAGTTATCTTTGTAGTCCTGGCGATTGTTTTAGCCTTCGCGATCTTCTTAGCTTTCAAAATCCTTTTAGCCTTCGTGATCTCCTTAGCTTTCGAGATCCTTATATTCCTTGCAATCTCTTTCGCCTTTTCAACTTTTTTTGCTCTAGCTAACTCTTGATTATAAGTCGATATTTTTTTCTTTGCGTCTGCCATTTTAATTAAACGTTTTGTGGCTAGTCTACTACCGTTTATTTTTGCTTTTTTGTACCACGATATAGCAAGATCGTGATCTCTTGAAACACCAATACCATACTCATAAAAATAGCCTATTTTAAATTGAGATCGTGCATGTGATTTATTTGCTGCTGTGAGGTACCAATTTAATGCTTCGTTTAAGTCTTGCTTAACGTCAGTACCAAATTCATAGGAAGATGCGACTCGAAATTGAGCAGACACGTCTCCGCGTTTTGCCTGAATCATCTCAAGCTTAAATTGACCACTATCAGCATATATGGAAGTTGATAATAAGAGACAGAATAAAGAGGCTAATAATTTCATAAAATGTATTCCAATATCTTTAATATATAAAAATTTCAAATGTTTAACGATTAACTTTTAACGACAAGTGGATAAAAGTCGAGCTGCTTTGCCTTTACATGGATCAGCTTTAAATTCTTTTTCATCTCTTAATTTAGCGGCCCTTTCTTTAACAATTTTTGCTTTTTCAGCTCTTATTTTGGCGGCCCTTTCTTTAGCAATTTTTGCTTTTTCAGTTCTTATTTTGGCGGCCCTTTCTTTAGCAATTTTTGCTTTTTCAGTTCTTATTTTGGCGGCCCTTTCTTTAGCAATTTTTACTTTTTCAGCTCTTATTTTAGCGGCCCCTTCTTTAGCAATTTTTACTTTTTCAGCTCTTATTTTAGCGGCCCCTTCTTTAGCAATTTTTTCTTTTTCAGCTCTTATTTTGGCGGCCCTTTCTTTAGCAATTTTTGCTTTTTGTTGTTTGCGTAATTTTTCAGTTGCTAGAGCACGTTTGAGCTGTCTTTGTTTTAATATTTCATTTTTCTCCTTGTTAAAACTGTTTTTTCTAAGTTTAATTCGTTGTATAGCTTTTTTAGCTTTTGAATGCCCAGCGGCATTCGCTTTTTGAAACATTTCGAGTGCTTTATCATTATCTTGTTTAACGCCTTCGCCACGTTCATACATTTCACCCAATTTCATCATTGCAGAAACTTTGCCAATTTTTACCATTTTTTGCTGAAAATTAAAAAGACTTTTCATCGTATCCACTTCTGCAAATATAGCGGGAGAAATGAATATACAAAATAGGAGAAGGAGCGGTAGACGGTTAAACATATTCTTTACCAGAAAATTATTGAATTAAATCGCGTAAGCTATAATATTTAGGGAAGAATCAATACAACTTTAACAGACTTGTTGAGATATTTACCGTCAATATAACCTATAGCACCTTTAGTGTTGGCAACCCACTTTATTACTTCGCGAGTAGTCGCTAAAGTTTTTGGTGGCTTTCCTTTACCTGTATATTTTAATTTTGACCAATATCGGTTTAAAACAGCATCCGTTTTTTTCACTACTACTTTGTGAAACTTCTTATATGCCATTGAGCTTTTAGGCAAATTAACGACTCTTATTTTTTCACCATTAGAGTA
This sequence comes from uncultured Thioalkalispiraceae bacterium, assembly GCA_964605385.1. Classification (GTDB taxonomy): domain Bacteria; phylum Pseudomonadota; class Gammaproteobacteria; order UBA6429; family Thiohalophilaceae; genus JAGLTQ01. The sequence continues at coordinate 34,908 of CAZSCK010000019.1, read as the reverse complement.
ACGTTTTAGTTTCCCTAGATAAATTTTAGCCAGTTTGCTTTTAGATAACCCAATTTCATCAATTCCAGTATGGGTTATCACGGCAACAGCTGCATGTATAGATTGAGAAAATATAACAAGAGATGACGCTAAAAGAATTTTAGCAATTTGAAGATAAAATAATTTCATTATTTACATCCTTAAAATATTAGATCAAATTTAACAGTCGCTACCGTGCCAGATTCAACTGGCGAATCAAAAAGTCCGTAACCGGAGGTAGTGGTATTAAATCCAGCAAGAAGGTTTTTTTCTGGTGTGATGCTTATAATTTCGACTTTAAGCGCAGAGGTATCTGTAATTTCTGTACGAAGACCTAGTGCTACAGAGCTTTGAAGCTGTGCATATGGACTATCGTCTTTACCTTTAGCTAAATCTGCATATGTCACATAGGGTAGAAATTTTCCGATACGGTAACCAAGTGTAACGTAATAAGCATTTTGATCCGGGAATGCACCCGCTAGTGTTGGATCGGTATCACGTTGAATATACTCACTGTAAATAACAACATTTTCCCAATCAAGATTAAATCCCACACCTAAAAACGTTCCTGGCTTTTCTGTAATATTGAATACAGCTGCATTTACATCAGTGCTGAAATAGCCGATACGAAAGCTACCTACATCGCCTGTAAGTGATATGTTTATTCCGTTTGAATTTACAGTTTCAAAGTTAATTGACTGGCCTTTTAAACTTGGATCTCCTAGCCCAAAGTATGGCGCGCCTGCAGCTGCATCAGTTGTTGATGGGATATATTGAGTGCTATTGTTTCCAGAACCAACATAAAGCTCGGTGAGTAAAGTAAGGTTGCCAATGCCTGATTGGTAAACCAGGTTTAAACCACTCAAGGCTTTAATTGGATTTGTACTATAGACCTCCAAAGGTGGGCGAACCCATGGGTAGGCATACCCTACATCCTGGTAGTCCGACACCATATAAAAAGAAGCTTTATATTTACCCATACGTAAACTAAGGTCTTCGTTAAATTTATAAGTCGCATAAGCCCACTCTGCAGCAACATTATAGTCACTTGAGCTACCACCATCTGCCTGAAGAACGAGCGTTATATCAATAACGTCTGAAACAGCCGATGAAAATTGCAAACCAATTAAGCTGTCTTCTGAGTCAAATTTAAGATTTTTATTTGCTAAACCACCAGCAAATATGACCTGGTTACCAGATGCATCCAAAGCATCAGCTTTTGTGGCGGCAAATGAAGCATATCCACTGATTTCAACATCAATGGCTTGTGCAGCTGGCACAAAAAGAAATACTAGCCCCACAAAAAGAATTTCGATGCGAATTTTCATTATTTATCCCCATGATTAGTAAGCGTATATTGGTATGAAGTGGGATATTTTAGCAAAACAGCAGAATCTTATATGTGCTTAAAGTTACATGCAGGTTAATTATGTGTATTTTTTGTACACAAAAATTTGTTGCATAAATGCAATCTAGCCTGAGAATAATAACCAATTATGTAATCTATGATCTCATGCTTAGCCTATGCAAAAGAAGCAGGCTCTCAGGGTCAAATCCTGAGGAAGTCCCATGAAATCAGGAATAAAATCAATCAAAAACAACAGCTTAACAAAATAGCCATTAATACTAGAGTAAAACCTCGTCATTGCGACGACTGCATGGACACAGGAGGTACGAGCCCACAGACGGGCGAAGGTAGAACAACACAGGAGCAGTTACCGAGAACACAAAATGGCCGAAGCACCGTCAGGGTCAAATCTTACAAATCACATTCTATTCTTTCGATTTGGACGATTCACGTCGCATAACTGCTACTAAAATAAATGAATTTATCTCAATTTTTCCACTTAATAGAACACCCCATACTCGGAATCTGCTCTACTGGCCCTTTTCCTGTTTCAGCCACTTCTGTCATAGACTCTAATAAATCTCGACGAACGTCCTCAGCAGCTGTTTCCCTACGGCTGGCATCAAAACGGCCGCGGTATTGCAGTTTTAAATCAGCGTTATAACCAAAGAAATCCGGCGTACATACTGCACCATAGGCCTTAGCCACTTGCTGTGTTTCATCTAATAAATAAGGAAAAGAGAAGTCAAATTCAGCTGAAATTTTCCGCATATTTTCAAAGGAGTCTTCCGCGTACTCGGTAGGATCATTTGACATAATTGCAACTGTATTTATTCCACGTGCTTTTAATTCTTTCGTATCACGCACTAACCTTTCCATGATGGCTTTTACGTAAGGGCAATGGTTACAAATAAACATCACCAACAATCCCTTTTCACCGGCACAATCGGCCAACGACCATTTTTTTCCATCAACGCCCGGCAATGAAAAGTCGATTGCAGATTTATCAAATTCACAAACTGGTGTTTCTAAACTAACCATTAAGATTAACCCTTTTAAAATATGTATTTATTTCTATAAACGCCTTTAAGCATACATGAACAATGTTAAAAATAGTGAACTCGTTTTTAGCACCTTTGACTTCACTAAAGTAATCGCTATAATAAACGTAGTTACAGCGCCGATTTGAATTCAGATTGCGGGCGCTTAATAAATACGGCTAAAGCGGAGAATAGATCCGAAACAAGATCTCAAATTCCAAAAACCGCTTTAGTCTTTTGCTAAAGCGGTTTTTTTATGGAAGGAATGAAAAATTATGAGTAGTCACTTATTTACATCAGAATCAGTATCAGAAGGTCATCCGGATAAAGTTGCGGATCAGATTTCAGATTCAATTTTAGACGCAATATTAGAACAGGATCCTAAGGCACGGGTTGCCTGCGAAACTTTAGTTAACACCGGCATGGTTGTATTGGCAGGTGAAATTACTACTTCAGCCTGGGTGGATATGAATGAGGTTGTGCGCAACCGCATTAAGGAAATTGGTTATAACCATTCCGACATGGGGTTTGATTATGAGTCCTGTGCCATTTTAACCTCAATTGATAAACAGTCTGCTGATATCGCCATGGGCGTTGATGAAGATGAGTCTCACGAGCAAGGCGCAGGCGATCAGGGTTTAATGTTTGGTTACGCCAGCAATGAAACGGATGTTTTAATGCCTGCTCCAATCACATTTGCTCACCGCTTGGTTAAACGTCAGGCTGAAGTACGTAAAAATGGAACTCTGCCCTGGTTGCGTCCTGATGCAAAAAGCCAGGTGACTTTCCGTTATGAAGACAATAAACCGGTGGGTATTGATGCGGTTGTATTATCTACTCAACACAGCCCTGATATTGCACAAGACGCCTTAATTGAAGCAGTAATGGATGAAATTATTAAGCCTATCCTGCCTGCTGAATGGCTCAATAAAGACACAAAATACTTCATTAATCCAACTGGCCGTTTTGTTATTGGTGGCCCTGTTGGTGACTGTGGTTTAACTGGTCGTAAAATTATTGTTGATACCTACGGTGGTATGGCCCGACATGGTGGTGGTGCTTTCTCAGGTAAGGACCCATCAAAAGTTGATCGTTCTGCGGCTTATGCCGGTCGTTATGTTGCAAAAAATATTGTTGCTGCTGATTTAGCGGATCGTTGCGAAATTCAGATTTCTTACGCAATCGGTGTTGCTGAACCGACGTCTATTAGTGTTGAAACCTTTGGCACAGGTAAAGTAGATGATTCACGCATTGTTGAATTAGTACGTGAACATTTTGATTTACGCGCAGGTGGCTTAGTTAAAATGCTGGACTTATTACGTCCTATCTATGCTAAAACAGCCGCTTATGGTCACTTTGGTCGCGAAGATGATGACTTTACCTGGGAAAAAACTGATAAAGCGGATGCTTTACGCGACGCAGCTGGAATCTAAATTTATTTCACCGCAAGGAGCGTTGAGCTGAGTACGCAAAGAAAACCAATACAATTGTAAAACTTTGCGTCCTTTACGCCTCGGCGGTAGATTTATTTTTTACTACAGCTACAATAGCACTGCAAAATTAAGAACAAACTGTTTTTTCTGAGGGGCGCTGCAGCGGTTTAATCCGTCAGGCTTAGGAAAGACAGATCCGCTTATCGAAAGATGATTGGATGAAACGGCGCTCATTCTTTTAACTATTACTAGGAGAATGACGCATGAATGCCGATTTTACCGATTACAAAATTGCCGATATTTCACTTGCTGAATGGGGCCACAAAGAAATTAAAATTGCTGAAACTGAAATGCCAGGTCTAATGGCACTTCGCGAAGAGTTTGGCAAAGAACAACCTCTCGCTGGCTGCCGCATTATGGGCAGTATCCACATGACTATCCAAACAGCTGTACTGATCGAAACCTTAATTGCGTTAGGTGCTGAAGTGCGTTGGGTGTCTTGTAATATTTTCTCTACTCAAGATCATGCTGCTGCAGCAATTGCTGATCAAAATATTCCTGTATTTGCCTGGAAAGGCGAAACAATCGAAGAGTATTGGTGGTGTACTGAGCAAGCATTAATTTGGCCTGACGGCACATTACCAAACATGATCTTAGATGATGGTGGTGATGCAACGTTACTCGTACACAAAGGTGTAGAGTTTGAAAAAGCCGGTGCTATCCCAGCAACTAAAGATGATGACAACGAAGAATACAAAGAAATTCTTAATGTCCTACGTCGCACTATTTCAGACAGCTCTTCACTTTGGACAGATACCGCCGGTAGCGTTAAAGGCGTAACTGAAGAAACAACAACGGGTGTTCACCGTTTATATGAAATGCAAGAAAAAGGCGAACTGCTTTTCCCTGCAATGAACGTAAATGACTCTGCAACTAAATCTAAATTTGATAACTTATATGGCTGTCGTGAATCATTAATCGATTCAATCAAACGTGCTACTGATGTAATGATTGCAGGTAAGATTGCAGTTGTTTTAGGTTATGGTGATGTTGGTAAAGGCTGTGCACAAGCATTTAAAGGTATGGGCGCGACTGTATGGGTTACTGAAATTGATCCTATCTGTGCACTTCAAGCTGCAATGGAAGGTTATCGCGTAGTTGATATGAACGATGCATGTACACAAGGTGATATCTTTGTTACTACAACAGGCAACATGAACGTTATCGATCATGACCACATGGTTAAAATGAAGAACGAAGCGATTGTTTCTAACATCGGTCACTTCGATTCAGAAATTAACATTGCTTCTTTAGAAAAATACGAATGGTCAGAAATCAAACCACAAGTTGATCACGTTATCTTCCCTGATGGAAAACGTATTATCGTATTAGCAAAGGGTCGTTTGGTTAACTTAGGTTGTGCAACAGGTCATCCAAGTTTCGTAATGTCAGCATCATTTACTAACCAGGTAATGGCACAAATTGAGTTCTACAAAAATTCAAAAGACTATAAGAATGAAGTTTATATACTTCCAAAAATTCTTGATGAAAAAGTTGCACGTTTGCACCTGGCTAAAGTTGGCGCACATTTAAGTACGCTTTCTAAAGAGCAAGCAGACTACATTAGTGTGCCGGTTGAAGGTCCATTCAAACCGAACCATTATCGTTATTAAGCTCTAAAACAATTATTAACTTTAGAGTCGTAACCTGGTTTCATAGGTTGCGGCTTTATCGTTATTCATTAATTTATTATTGGTAATCAAAATGGAAAGCCAACAAGAATACCCACAACAATTCAGCTTTGAGTTTTTCCCTGCTAAAACACCGGAAGGTAATGAAAAACTGATAAAAGTTAGAGATACGCTGGGTGCATTAAACCCAAAATATTTCTCGGTAACCTTTGGTGCAGGCGGTAGTACGCAACAGGGGACTTTCGATACAGTTAGCGCAATTCAAAAAGCCGGCTTTGATGCTGCACCACACTTATCCTGTGTTGGTTCAACCAAAAAAAATATTCGTGAAGTTTTAAAAAATTACATGGATAAAGGTATTAACCGCATCGTTGCTTTACGTGGTGATATGCCTTCAGGCACTCAGGATATTGGTGAATTTCATTTTGCAAATGAGCTAGTTGAGTTTATTCGTACAGAAACTAATGATCATTTTCATATTGAAGTCGCAGCTTATCCAGAATTTCATCCTCAAGCAACTTCTGCCGAAGATGATTTAAATAATTTTAAACGAAAAATTGATGCAGGTGCTAATAGCGCAATCACACAATACTTCTTTAATCCTGATGCTTATTTTCGTTTTGTCGATGACTGTGAAGATTTAGGCATAACTGCACCTATCGTTCCCGGTATTATGCCTATTACAAATTATATTCAACTTGCTCGTTTTTCTGACATGTGTGGTTCAGAAATACCTCGCTGGATCCGTAAACGTCTTGAAAGTTATGGCGATGATAAAGACTCAATTAGATCTTTTGGTGAGGAAGTCATTAGTGAAATGTGCCAACAACTTCTTGAAGCAGGTGCACCCGGATTACATTTTTATACTATGAATGTTAGCAAACCAACATTAGCTATCTGGAAAAACTTAGGCTTATAATATTTCTTTAGTAAGAAAATTAAAAAGGCAGATTTATTCTGCCTTTTTTTGTTTTCTTTAGAAAACTATGCGAAGCTCTATTTATGCGTATTCCAAGAATATACCTGCCCTTACAACTAAAAACAAATCATAGCATTGAGCTAAATGATTATGCCTTTCAACATATGATAAAAGTGTTACGTATGAAAAAAGGTTCAAAACTTTTTGTCTTTGATGGTATAGGCAGTGAGTACTCTGCCACGTTACAACAAGTTAATAAAAAAAATGCGTTCATAGAAGTTGAAAGCTTTATCGATAACAATATCGAATCGAACTTAAAAATACACCTTGGCCTGGGAATATCTAAAGGTGAACGAATGGATTTTGCTATCCAGAAAGCAGTGGAATTAGGTGTAACAGAAATCACGCCTTTATTTACTGATTTTTGCGTAGTTAATCTTAATGAAAAAAGAATTCAAAAACGCTTACAGCATTGGCAAGGAATTATTATTAGTGCCTGTGAACAAAGTGGCAGAAGTGTATTACCCATTATTAATACAACAACGACTTTAATAAAATGGGCTGAATCAATCAATAAAACATGTCTTGTTTTTGATCCTCTAGCCACAACATCTTTAAAGCAAGTAAAACCAGAAAGTGATTATATAAATTTAGTAATAGGGCCAGAAGGTGGCTTGAGTCCTAAAGAAATTTTAGAACTTAATAAAAAAGAAAATTTTCATACCGTGAAATTTGGTTCGCGTATTTTACGAACAGAAACTGCTGCAGTTTCAGCTATTACTGCTATTCAGTTACTTTGGGGTGACTTGCTCGAATAAAATCACAACAGGTTTAAGCGGATCAAACGTTGCTCAAGTTCATCAATATCAGGGATTAAAGCCTCTGCGCCACCTACCTCAACAAAAGCACCCACTGCAGGCCGGTTTTCATCTGAGCTTTCTTTATCTTCCAGACCTTGTTCCTGCACAATCGCAAGACTGGGAATACCTTGAGATAAAATTCCAACATAAGGTATCTGAGCATTACCATTAAGGGTATTTAAAACACATATTCGACTATTTTTTTTTGCTGCGGTTAGCTCTTTACCGCTTACAGATTCAAACGAGATCAAAGGAACTCTTTTTTCACGCCACTCAATGTAGCCAAGAAACCATTCTGGTGCATCGTCAACAGCTGTTGGTTCTTTAAAACCGATAACCTCAGCAATTGCAGAGTTAGGTAACAAAGCTGTTTCATTATTTAATGGAATAGTTAAACAATGGACAACTCCGCTTATTTGACCGGATGCTACTATTTCTTTTGTGTCTGCCATAATTATTACCTCAATGTGTGTTCTTATATAAAGACACAAGTTGCTTTGCTAATATTTCAGGTGTTCCACTAAAATCAACCGGGACTTTTTTTGCCACGCTCTCTGACATTGCGCTTATCACACAACTTTCAGAACTTTGTAACCAAACCTGGCCACCTTTAGAAACTAAATATTTGCACCCTTCAACGCCATCATCACACATGCCGCTAAATATAATTGCACCCGCATTTTTTTTATAACGTGATGCGATGTCACTAATTGTATTATTTATCGATGGCGTATAATTTGTTATTTTTGTAACATTTACAAATTCAACCGCACCAATAGGATTTATAAGCAAACGTTTATCCGTTGGAGTAACCAGTACTTCATGGTGCCTAATAACATGTCCTGCATTAGGCACAGTAACACTAAAGTCAGTATAACGATCTAATTGCTCAGCAAGTAATGAAACAAAATTTTCACCTAAATGTTGCGCAACAATAAAAGCGATCGGTAAATCTCCGGGGATTTCAGCCAAAAAACGTTTAAGTGCATCTGGGCCGCCTAATGAAGCACCTAAAACCCAGACATTTTTTGCTAACTCATCTTTACCTTTATCAATATCCAGATTCTTTGATTCAAAAAGTTCTACTTTTGAAAAATCTGCTTCCCAACTATTTCTACCTGTTATATCGGCAATTTTTTGTAGTAACTTACTATTCCATTTTGATGATGCTTTTGGTTCATTAAATGTTAATGCAGAAACATCATTTATAATAATAGGGATTCTTGATTGCTCTAGTAACTGATCTAAATATTCCAGGTGTTCATCTTTTATCGCTTCAACATCAAAAATCACAACATCGCTTTCAATATGTTCTAGCTTATTCATGAACTTTTCAGTTAATGATTCATTCAATACAACTTCGATTCCACTATGTTCCATCGATTTTTGTAAATAATTTCGATGGCTAATGGAATCAGATGTAATAGCAATGCGTATATTGTCAGTTTCGTTTTGCATCATATCAGGGGAAGGAAACAAATGCGTTGTAATACCTGTTAATTAAAAGTATCTTAATTGCCTGTGTTGAAAGCTGTATGTAGATAAATATATGAACAATAAATATGACTATTTATAAATCCTGCCCTGTTAACAGGCTTATATTGCCCATTAAATCAGTTTCAGTAAACGGTTTACCCATATAAATATTCACACCAATTGAAGCAGCACGATCACGATGCTTTTGACCTGTACGTGATGTGATCATAATAATAGGAATGTTTTTTAATTTTTCATCATTCCGCATATTAGTCGCTAATTCAAAACCATCCATTCTTGGCATTTCTACGTCGAGTAACATAATATCAGGAACAATTTCCTGTAACTGCGCCAGGGCATCAACACCATCTTTAGCTGCAACAACTCGCATTTCATGGCGCTCTAGTAAACGCGTGGTGACTTTTCGTACTGTAATTGAGTCATCCACAACCATAACCAAAGGTGTAGTATCTTCTTCTTTCGCTGACACTACTGAGATTGGTGTCACAGCTTCTATATTTTTTGAGGTTGCAGCAAGACGGATTAACATTGCTAAATCAACGATTAAAACAACGCTACCATCACCCATAACTGTTGCACCCGAAATACCTCTCAAAGTACTAAGTTGTGGCCCAACAGACTTCACAACAATTTCCCGACTACCTAATAATGAATCTACTAAAATTGCTGCTCGGTGTTCACCACTGCTAACCATCAACATTGGGAACTGTTGATCATCATCCGTTAATTTTATTTCATTGATACCCATTACCGTACCAAGATGCATAAATTGATAATCTTCATTAACCCAATTATAAACTTTATTTTCTGCTGCTATTATTTCTTTAATTTTTCCGGCAGTAATACGTTCAACGCCTTCTACACTCAAAAGAGGCACCGCATAGGTATCATCAGCAAGGGTTATCATTAAGGCTCTTGATATGGCTAATGTAAGTGGCAAGCTAACAGTAAAGGTTGTGCCTTTATCTTTTTTGGTATCAACATTAAAAATACCGCCAAGTTGTTTGATTTCGGTATTCACAACATCCATGCCAACACCACGACCAGAAATTTGGCTAACTGATTCTGCGGTACTAAAACCAGGCTGCATAATCATTTCCAGCAATTGTTCTTTATTAACATCAGCATCCGCTGTAATTAAACCTTTCGATATTGCTTTATCGCGAATAGCATCAAGATTAATACCTGCACCATCATCTTTAATTCTAATAAAAATATTTGAACCTTCATTTGAAATTGAAAAATGAATATTACCCTCTTCCGCTTTACCAGATTTTTTTCTTTCTTCTGGTGTTTCAATGCCGTGTGCAACCGCATTGCGTAACATATGTTCTATTGGTGAGATAATTCGTTCAAGAACCGAACGATCTAATTCTGTATCCATACCATCTAAATGTAATTCAGCATGTTTACCTAATTCGCCACAAGTTTGACGTACAATGCGGCGCAGGCGTGCAGCTTGCCCGGAGAACGGTACCATGCGCGTTCGCATTAAACCTTCTTGTAAATCTGTATTTACACGCGACTGTTGTAATAAAAGCGTTTCTGACTCACGAGTTAAGTTATTCAGGATGCCCCGTAAACTATCCAAATCACCTAATGATTCCATCATGGCGCGTGATAAATGTTGCATGGTTGTAAAACGATCCATTTCTAATGGATCAAAATTTTCCTGAGCAGAACTTAGTGACTCTTCATTCTTATATTCAATTTGAGTTTCTGTTTCAATTTCAAATTGACGTAATTGTTCACGTAAACGATTTACCGTGTCATCAAATTCGGTAATGTTATAACGGAAATTATTTGTTTGCTGTTCCAGACGTGAACGATAGATACTAACTTCACCGGCAAAATTTACCAGGTTATCTAAAAGGTCTGCGCGAACCCGAACTTGTTCAACTTGAGTACGACCGCTTTGACGTCGATCATGTGCATCTTCTGTTGGTAAGTTAGTCTCTGTTTTTTCAGCAGTAATGTTTTGAGCCGCTTCCTGTCCTGGTTCTTCCTCTATATCTTGCTCTTGAAGATCTAAAGAAATAACATTATCCGTCTCTACTTCAGGAACAACTAATTCGATAATTTCTTCTACAATTTCAACTGATTCTAAATCGGGAATTGTTATAGATTCTTCGAGATCCAGGCTGTTTGAAAGTTCAGATTCAAGTTCTTCAAGCTCTGAAATTTCAATTGCAGAAAAATCTTTTACTTCACTAACTTCTTCATGCTCAGCTTCTGCAGAGATTTCCTCAGAGGATTCTACTTCATCAATGCTGTCACGATTTTGCAACATGCTATCAACTTCATTAATAAGATCTGTCGCTGCAGTTAAACCTTTATTATCCTGCACCAGCTCTAACATTTGAACTAAACGATCTTGAGTACGCTGAACAAGCTCAAACATGGATTTCGATGGTTTCATATGACCATCAACAACCGCTGTTAATAATGATTCAACGCTATGACCTAAATCACCTAACTCGGCAATACCCGCCATACGAGCACCACCTTTTAAGGTATGGAGCTGGCGCTGTAACTCTTCTACAAACTTATTTTCTTTTGGATCTGATATCCAGTCATGTATAATTTGATCACTTTCATCAAGAATCTCTGTTCCTTCCTCAAGGAAAATCTCAAGTAATTCTTCGTCATAATTGGCTAAAGGAGCTGCTTCGACAGCAGGTTTTTCAACTTTGACAGTGTTTACTTCAGCAGCAATGTTTTTTGGTAAAGATTTAATAATAGATAACAGTGTTTCATATTCAGGTAATTCGGCACCAGGTTGATCAAGGCAATCAACCGTTTGTTCTATTAAGGTAACAACCTTATCTAATTGAATTATTGCAACTTGAGACATTGCAGCTTCAATGTCCTGTAAATGTTTTACGTAATGCTCAAAACTATTACAAACTGCAGCTAACGATTGCACTCCGGTAGTTCGTGAACTTCCGGTTAGAGTATGTAAAGCGCGTAATAAAACCTGGTTCGCTTCTGTTTGACCGTCATTCCAGTCTATGATGTACTGCTTAAGAGAGTTACTATGCGTTGCAACTTCTTTACGATAAATATCAAGCAATGTGGCATCAATATCTACAGGCGGCAGCTCATTAGCAACAATCTCAATAGAAGCTTCTTCTTCAACGTCTATTGGAATAATTATCTCAGGTTCCGTTACTGCTTCAACTTCAGGCTCTATTTCAAGATCTTGCTCTGATTCAATCTCTACAGCAATGTCTTCACTTTCTACTGCTGTTATATTTATCGGCTTACCCTGGCTTAATGCATCAGCATATTCCATTAACACTAAAATATTCTGACCTGGTTTGCCAGCAACTTTAAATAACTCAAACAGTTCAGGTAAAGCTTGTTTACCAATATCCATCAATTCAAGTAATTCAACACCAACTTTAATTGTATTATCAAGTACGCGGTTGAGCATATTTTCAAATGCCCATGCAAACTCTCCAAGATCAACAGCGCCAACTAACCGACCACTACCTTTTAGAGTATGGTATGCACGACGTATTTCTTTTAAGGGATCTTCATTCGTTGTATTTGCTGCCCACATTGGAAGAAGTTCTGAGATAGTTGCATAAGCTTCTTCTGCTTCCTCCATGAAAATTTCAATAATCTCATCATCAATCGTGTCATCTAATAAAGAAGGTTCTTTAACCGGTTCGGGTTTGGCTACCGGTGCCTGTATAGATTCTATTTCTACCGCAGCTGATGCTGTCATCGCCTCATCTGCAAGCTCAAGATCAGGTTCTATGGTTAAATCATCCGTTAAAACTTCTTCTGAGGCAGCACTATCTTTCTCCAGCCCTAAATCAAGGCCTTCATCTAAAGTTATTTCTTCAAGATTAATTTCATTTTCATCAGCTTCTATTGCTGATACAGCATCAGTTAATTCCAGACTTAAATCATCCAGTGATAATTCATCTGTCTCAATATCAAGAACATCACCAGCCTCATCACTTTCGAGAGAAAGTTCTAAACCAGCGGTAAGCTCTGACTCTTCTTCATCATGATTTTCAACGACAGGTGCTTCTTCTTCCATTATTTCAGCAATTTCTTCAACTGCTTCAACTGCTTCAACTGCTTCAACTGCTTCAAC
>CAZSCK010000019.1:0-21891 GCA_964605385.1 uncultured Thioalkalispiraceae bacterium | reverse complement strand
CTTCAACTGCTTCAACTGCTTCAACTGCTTCAACTGCTTCAACAACATCTTCTTCTGGCTCAGCAATTTCCGCAGTATTAATGCCTAAAGCTTGTAGACTTTGATCGGCAACATTAAGAATAGCTTCTGGCTGTCCCCAGCTTCCCATTAGTGATTCCATGTAATATTCGAGGCTACTAATTGCATCAGCCAGGTTGTTCATGTCATCTAAAGAAGGAGGAATTGTTTCTTTTATAAGTTTACTGCGAATATAATTATTCGTTAACGTGAGCAAGTTTGCAGCTTCGCTTAACGATAAAATCATTAAACCGCCTTGAATTTGCTCAAGTAACGCAGGAATAGATTTTAATTGATCACGCTGTTCATTATCCTGACTGAATTCTGTTAAGGCATCTTTAACCTTGGCTAAATTAACTTTTGCTTCATCTAAAACAGAATGCATTAATTTTTGTTGTTCTGCACCTTGCATTTGTGCAAGCGCAGTATCACCGGCATCAACACCTTCTTCAACTTCAATTGATGAAGCCGCTTTAGCGGTTGATACTTCACTCAATGAATTTTCAACGGCAATCATTGCAGCCGCAACATTCATTAATTCGGATTCATCGGCAGCTAACTTGTCACTAACAATATCGCCAATTACTCCAGCTTGTTTCACTACTGCTTCACGTTGCACACCTAAATTTAGCATTGCAAGTGTATCGGCCATTTGAGTAAGGGAAGTGTGAACATCCTCAAGAACAGATATTTCCTTATCATCGGCACGAACAAACATGTCAAGATTGTCTTTAATCTTATTAATATCTTCAATAATAACTGACGATACTGTTTCCATTAAGGCCGCATTTGGTGCCGTCAGATCAGCTCGTGCCTGCTCCACTGCCTGCGTATCCGGCATGATATCTTTAAGTTTAAAGGCTTCTTTAATATCTTGTGTAAACTCACCCGATGTTGTTGAACTCGCAACATAATAAAGTAAGTTTTTTTCTAACTCTTCAGGTGGAACTTCATCAAGTGCAAATGCACCATCATCAATAATTTTTTTAATTTGACGATCAACATGTCCCAATAACATTTTAACGGCAACACTGGTTTCAACCCCATCATCTTTTAAACTTTCAACCAGACCGCCGGCTATCCAAAAGACTCGTCGCGCTTCATCAGACTCAGCAGCTTGAGTTAGCTCAGTAATGACATCTGCAATTTTTTGTAAGCCAACTTTAGGATTTTTATTTTTAAACCAGGATAATAAACCAAGGTGGTAGTTGTGGCGTAACTTACGAGCAAGTGTAGATAAACCGCCTTCTTCGCCACTCGTGATTTTAAATTCTACTGCCGGGGCAGCTACACTTAAATCAGGTGTAAATAATGCACCTTCACTTAACAGCGCTTCATTTCTTGCTGCGCGAATATCATTAAGTAAAGGTAATAACACCACCGGCATATCTGCATTGCCTGCCAACAAGTGCTCAAGATAATCCGGCACCTGTAAAATACCACGCATTAATGTTTCGTAAGCATCATCTTTATTATTTACTTTGTCATCAAAAATAGCCTGCGCAAGTTTTTCCATTTCCTCTACAGCTAATGCAGCACCATGTAACTCCACCATTTGCAACGTTCCATGAACCTGATGCAAATAGTTAATGCAAAAACGCATTTGTGATTCATCAGCAGTGTCTTCAACATAAGCTTCAAGTGAAGCCTGCGCCTGCTTTAATGTTTCATCAATTTCTGACTTGACCCATTGCAGTGTATTTGAATCAACAGTATTCATGCGTCATACCTCGGCTTTTGAATATTTCCAGGCTCAGCATGATTTCGTTGAAAAGCTAAAACACCATCATATTGCATAGAACTCATTTCAGGATGTTGCCAACTCGTTATTTCACCAGCACCTAAAATTAATAATCCACCCGGTACAAGATGTTCAACAAGCTGATTTATAATCATTAAACGAGTTTCACGTTTAAAATAAATAAGTACATTTTGGCAAATAATGATTCCCATTTTACCGACAGAACTACTATCAAGGTTAAGTAAATTGAGTCGGTTAAAACAAATTCGTTTTCGTAAAGATTCATTAACAAGGTAATGTTCTTTATCAACTTCTTCCATATAACTGTTAATGTATTCAGTCGGCACATTGGTAAATCTGTTACGATGGTATTGTGCCTTTTTACCCGCAGCTAATGCATCATGACTAATATCTGAAGCAGTAACAGCCAAATAACATTTTTCATTTCTATCTGTCATGTATTTATCGATATACATCATTAAACTATAGGGCTCTTCACCAGTTGCACAACCAACACTCCAAATATGAATGTTGGGAGTATTATTTTCAAAGTTCAGCTTTTCAAGACAGGCCCGTTTAATTAAGGACAAGGCCTGAGTATCACGAAAAAAACGCGTTTCATGTACGGTGAGTCTGTCTACCAGAGTTTCCCATTCAACACGGCCAGCTTTACCATGCGTGACATAAGCAAAATAACTTTTGTATTCGTTTATACCCAGTTCCTGCATACGAATAGAAAGTTTTGATAATAAAAAACTTTTTCGTAACTCGGGTAAAGTAATTCCTGTTCGCTCTTCAAGCAGTGTTAACCACAAAGCATACTCGTCATCACTCATAGGCATCAGTTCATTTAACTGCCATAGAGTTTGAGACACATTGTTTTCCTGAGCTTGAATCACCGACAGGTTCCCATGTTCTGATCACACCACACCGAAATAATGTTGAAAGCTATTTAAAATAGCCAGCAACTTATAAACGGAAACCTGCAACAGAGTTACGTAATTCATTTGCTAATTCAGCAAGGTTACCAATCGATGCAGCAGTTTCGTTAGTACCCGCTGATGTCTGAGTAGTAATTTCCTGAATAACGTTCATGGTGTCAGAAATATTAATCGCAGCACTCGCCTGTTGTTTAGCTGAATCAGAAATTGTTCGAATAAGTTCTGCTAAATGCATTGATACACTTTCAATCTCTTCAAGCGATTGACCCGCATCCTGTGCCAGTTGCGCACCTTGTACTACTTCTGATGTACTTTGTTCCATTGAAGCAACCGCTTCATTGGTATCTGTCTGGATAGCTTTTACCAACGCTTCGATTTGTCGTGTTGCATCCGCTGAACGTTCCGCGAGTCGTTGTACTTCATCGGCAACAACCGCGAAACCACGACCGGCTTCACCCGCCATGGCAGCCTGAATGGCAGCGTTTAATGCCAAGATGTTGGTTTGTTCCGCGATGTCATTGATTAATTCAACGATATCACCGATTTCCTGTGATGATTCACCAAGACGTTTAATACGTTTTGATGTTTCCTGAATCTGCTCACGGATAGTGTCCATACCGTTAATGGTTCTTTGTACCGCATCGGCACCTTTGTTTGCTATGCCAACTGATTTATCCGCTTCATCCGCCAACTCACCCGCATGGTTAGATACCGCTTCGATGGATACCGCCATTTCATTGATTGCCGCACTGGCACCGGTGATTTGTTGTGCTTGATGATCAGAAGCCTCAGCAAGATGAATCGCTGTTGCCTGTGTTTGTTGTGCTGCTGATGATACTTGTTGCGTTGTATCATTGATGTTTGTTACCAATGAACGCAGTGCGTCGATGGTGTAGTTAATCGAATCCGCGATTGCGCCCGTGATATCTTCAGTTACGGTTGCAGTTACGGTTAAATCGCCATCTGCCAGGTTACCCATTTCATCAAGTAAACGTAAAATTGCTTCCTGGTTTCTTGTGTTGGTTTCTTGTACCACAACCCTTGATGATTCTGTTTCTTTTAATTGTTTTTTAGAATCGCGTAAATAAATAACCGCAAGCAAAATAATTAAAAAGAGCGACAACACTCCTAAAAGAGTCACAATAGTTTGGGTAATACGATTACTTATCGATTCCTGATAAGAAGATGATAAGCGTTCAATTTGATCTAACAAAAGTGCAGATGTAGAAAGTACACTTTCTGCCGCATCAGACACCTGGAACATTTCAGGTGAGCGTTCCAGGATAGAACCAACCTGACTACGTAACGCCTTAAATAAAGACTGTACTGCTTTTAGTTTTTCACGTGATTCAGGATGAGTAATACGTTTAATACCAAGGTTACGGTTACCACGCAACATATCTTCAACTACCCGGCCGAATAATGCTGCATCTCGTCCAAATCTATCCGCCGCAGTAATCGCTTCTTCACCACCGCCTAATACACGGTTTACGTTACTGGAGATACGTTGAGTTAACATCAACTGACGTGTCGCAATATAAATCTGATCAGGTGGCGCGCCCTGTTCAGCCATAATCGTTACAACTTCATCTGACACAGCTAACAAGTTAGGAATTTGTTCGTTGATGTTACCGATTAAAGAACGCATATTACTTACAACTTCACGACGTTTGAGAATGGTATCAATATTAGCTTTATATTTACGCCAGGTATCATCAAGATCCGTCATCATGCCTAAACCAACAGCTTCACTAATATGCCATTCCAGAGTTTCATCAAATTCATTACGATCTTTTTGTAATGGCGGGAAAGCTTTGATGTCACCACGTGCAGCCTGTGATGCAAGTTTTGCCAACTGCTGTGAGAGTACTCTTTGATCACCAATTCGATTGATGTATTCACGATCTTTTACATCCTGAATAACAATAAAGCTGTAAGTAACACCCATTACAACAATTGTTACTATCAACAATACAATTAAATACACCATCATTCGGCCTGAACTGATGCCAGAAAAAAGGTCTTTGCTACTGAGCTTCATGATTAACTCCTAACGTCGACAAATCTATATTTGTCACAAAAAATACTCACTACGGGTTTATTTTAAATTTTGTATTTCTAATTCCGTAGCCCAATAAAAAACAATATAACGAATATATTGTTAACTTCTTTAAAACTGTCTATCCAGTTCGTGTGGCAACCTGCAAGAATCCCGGATCTTCTGCCAGGTTATCCATATCAAAAATACCCCAATGCATATTTCCTTTACGGAAAGCACCTTGTAAATATTTTTTCAAATTATCTGAGCTTTCAGGGACGTTTTCAGTTCGTTCTTCTTCAAAAAAATGTCGCATCCCAAAAACTTCATCAACCATCAAACCGGATACTAACTCACCTTTTTTAATTAATATTACACGTGTCTTACGTCCTGCCTGAATCGCTTCGCCATCAATGAAATCCCGTAAATCCATAATTGGTAACAACATGCCACGAATATTCGCGATACCTTTTACCCAGGAAAGCGCGCTGGGAACTCGCGTCATTTCAGGTGAAACCAGAATTTCATCAACTTCTTCTAGTTTTGATAATAAATAAACATTACCCAACCTAAAGCCAACGCCAGACCATGTTCGTCTAACCTCAATTTGCTGTGGCAAACCTAATGCTGTTGTGCGACTTCTGAGATCAATATCCTGAAGTAATGCATAGGCTTTAGAGGCAACAGTCATAA
This sequence comes from uncultured Thioalkalispiraceae bacterium, assembly GCA_964605385.1. Lineage (GTDB taxonomy): Bacteria > Pseudomonadota > Gammaproteobacteria > UBA6429 > Thiohalophilaceae > JAGLTQ01. The sequence goes on along the minus strand of CAZSCK010000019.1, from coordinate 16,421 downwards.
ATCAATTAACCTTTTTTTATTATAAAATAGCGTTAATTTTTTCTATTAAAATAGCTTCATCAACAGGCTTGGTAATGTAATCTTTTGCGCCTTGACGCAAACCCCACATTTTATCGGTCTCTTGATCTTTCGTGGTAACAATAATAATGGGAATGTTTTCTGTTTCAGGTGATTTAGTAAGAGCACGAGTTGCCTGAAAACCATTCATACCCGGCATAACAACATCCATCAAAACAAGATCAGGCTTTTTAGCCGTAATTTGTTCAATGCCAGCTTCTGCATTATCAGCAAACTCAACAGTGTGGCCATTTTTCTCAAGCATCACTTTGAGTACATGGACTTCCGTTGGTGAGTCATCCACGATAAATATGTTAGCCATTTGTTTTCTCCTAATCTCTAAAATAGAGCATCTTAAATTTTAAATTAATACTCTGAAAAGCACTTATTCAGAGATAGTTTGTTACGTGCTAATCCAGCACAAGTTGCTGAATTGCGCTTAATAATTCATCTTTGGTAAAGGGTTTTGTCAGATATTGTTCAGAGCCCACAATACGTCCACGTGCTCTGTCAAACAAACCATCTTTACTCGATAACATGACAACAGGCGTATTTTTAAATACTTTATTATTTTTAATCAAAGCCGTCGTTTGATAGCCATCAAGGCGCGGCATCATAATATCAACAAATATAATGTCCGGCTTATGATCGGTAATTTTCGAAAGAGCCTCAAAACCATCTGTTGCGGTAAAAACCTCACAACCGGCTTTTTTTAATAGCGTTTCTGCCGTTCGACGAATTGTCTTACTATCGTCAATCACCATTACTTTCAGATTTTGAAATCCATCACTCATTATTTGTTCTGCCAACATCCTAATATGCACCTAACTATATGATTTCACGTGTTTTTTATATTTTCTGCCAAAAATATGCAAACCATGTCACATTTCGTTAATATATTTAACACAGATTTTAATTATATTCCATAAGTATTTATAATCTATAGAATATTTGGTTTTCAACTTACTATTATCTGTATCAAAATAAAGACACACTAATAATATTTTTTTTGGCTATAAAACTATAAGTTCCAGCCAAAATACAAGCTATTTGACTGATTTTTTATGGGTTCATACTCTTTATCGGCAAGAATAAATGCAACTTAAGAAAATATCACCATGATCTTATAAGAAACTAGCGGTATAGTGCATTGATGAAACAGCTTTTAATTCAACCAAAATAATAAGATTTAGACCTATGTCGCTAAAAATTGGCGTTGTGATGGACCCTATCGGGGACATTAATTTTAAAAAAGACAGTACCCTGGCCATGTTATTTGAGGCTCAATCTCGTGGCTGGACGCTTTTTTATATGGAACAAGCCGATCTTTATATGGCGCATGATGTCGCGCGCGCAAAAATGAAACCGTTAAAGGTTTTTAATGATGCCAATAACTGGCAGCAACTGGATGAAGCGGAAGATCTTCCTCTTGATTCCCTCGATGCTATATTAATGCGTAAAGATCCTCCCTTTGATATGAACTATATCTACAGCACATATATTCTTGAAAAAGCTGAAAATAAAGGCACTCTTATTATAAATAAGGCGCAAAGTTTGCGTGATGCCAATGAAAAACTCTTCACCAATAATTTTGCTGAATGCATGCCACCCACATTGGTTTCATCTCAGGCAGAACATATCAAGGCATTTTACCAGGAGCATAAAGATATTATTCTCAAGCCACTAGACGGCATGGGCGGTGCTTCAGTTTTTCGTATTAAAGAGGGCGATTCAAACCTTAGTGTGATTATTGAAACGCTGACAGAGCATGGAACTAAACTCACCATGGCGCAGCGCTTTATCCCCGAAATTACGCAAGGAGACAAACGTATTCTTTTGATTAATGGCGAAGCTGTGCCTTATGCCTTAGCGCGTATTCCTGCCAAAGGCGAAACGCGCGCCAACCTTGCTGCTGGCGGTGAAGGTGTTGGCATTGAACTCACTGATCGTGATCGCTGGATCTGCGAACAAGTTGCACCACTATTAAAAGCCAAGGGATTAATTTTTGTTGGCATTGATGTCATCGGTGATTACTTAACAGAAGTAAATGTCACTAGCCCAACCTGTATTCGTGAGCTGGATAAACAATATAATATTAATATCAGTGCATTATTAATGGACTGGATTGCAGAACAAAAACACTAAGGATTATAGCGTGCGTTCTCGATACCATTTACTTATTCTGCTTATATTTGTTTCCTTCCTTACGACGGCCTGCCAGAAAAAAGTTTCTGAATACCACGATAGTTTTTTAATTTTTGGAACAATCGTTAATATCACACTATTAGATATTGATGAAAAATTAGCTGAAGAATCTTTTCGTAGTATTCGTGAAGATTTGCAAATCATGCACCGCGCCTGGCACGTTTGGGAACCCGGTCCTTTAATGCGCATGAACCAGTTACTCGGATACACCACAGAGTTTTCAGCCGCACCTAGCGTAATAGAACTTTTTCATGTGGCCAAAACGCTATCATTAAAAAGTCAGCACTTATTTAATCCTGCTATTGGTAAGTTGATTGCATTGTGGGGCTTCCACAGTCACAACCAGCCTGATGTTGCCCCCTCAAAACAAGCTATCCTGATGTTAGTAAAACAACAACCCAGCATGCAGGATATTACCATTAAGGGCGTTAGAGCGCAGAGTCAAAATGCAGCGGTTAAACTTGATTTTGGTGGTGTAGCAAAAGGCTATGCGATTGATCGTTTATTAAAGGGGCTAAAACAAAAAGGAATTAAGAATGCGCTTATCGATACCGGTGGCGACCTGAAAGTAATAGGCCAACATGGAAAACGCGCCTGGAAAATTGCTATTCGAGATCCACGCGTAAAAGAAAAGTTAGTTGCTTCAATCGAACTCAAAGATAATGAAGCAGCATTTACTTCTGGTGATTATGAACGTTACCTTAAAAATAAAAAAAATAATGATGAACATTTACATCACATTATTGATCCTCGAACAGGTTATCCGGCAACAGGAACGCAGTCTGTTACCGTATTACATAACAATGCCGCAACCGCCGATGCTGCTGCAACTGCACTCTTTATTGCAGGTCCAAAACAATGGGTCAAAATTGCAAAAGCCATGAATATAAAATATGTTTTACTGATTGATGCGAAAGGTGATATTCATATTTCTTCCGCAATGAGCAAACGTGTGAAATTTGAACAGGAACGTCAAATCGTTGAGCAAATTGAGTTATAATCTATTCTAAATGAATAGCGCATCCATCAATCACATATCAAGGAATCAAAGTATAAACCCCGCCGCCGTCACTCAAAGTGATCGCATGAGCTTGACCATTTTTTTTGCGCTTGCCATTCATGCAATATTAATTCTGGGTATTAGTTTTGATTTGATGGACATCAATAATGATGTCATCACCACAATGGAAATCACATTAGTCCATCAGCGCTCGAATGAAGAGCCAGAAAAAGCGGATTATCTTGCGCAGGCAAATCAACTTGGTGGTGGTACCCAGCAAAGTAAAAGCCGCCCCAGTAGCCCTTTTTCTAACCCCTTACCTATTCCTGAAAAAGGTTTTGCACCCAATAGTCGCCAGGCCATGGCACCACCGCCAATTAAAAAAAATCAAAAACAAACGGAAATTATGAGCGTTGATCAATCTAAACGCCGCGTCGAGAATAAAAAATTAAAAGAAAAAACGCCTTTCACCACAAAAAGTTTAACCGCTGCACAACTGTTTGAACGCAGCCAGCAAATTGCTAAATTAAGCGCAGAAATCAATGAACTAAAAGATGCCTACCAACAAACCCCTAAACATACATGGGTGCATGGTGCCAATGCTAAAAAATACCGTTTTGCCAGTTATATGGATGCATGGCGCGCCAAAGTAGAACGCATCGGTAATCTCAATTACCCTGCAATCGTAACAAGAAAAAAAATTACTGGAAGTTTATTACTCGATGTTGCTATTAATCCTGATGGAAGTATTCATTCTGCACGAATCACACGTTCTTCCGGATATCGTGAACTTGATCAGGCTGCGTTACGTATTGTAAATATGGCGGCACCGTATCCTCCTTTGACAAAAGATATTCTTAAAGACACAGATATTTTACATATTCCACGGGTTTGGCGTTTTCAACAAGGCAGTCACTTACAAACATCTGTTCAATAAACCTGCCCCCTGTTAATGGCAGAGACCAAAGTCATTTTGAAAGTACACTTTGCTTGCTATAACGCCATCTCTCATCAATACTTTAAGCATCATGGCAACTCACACAAAATTAGACATTTTATCTCTGACCAATCATCTTCTGATTGCAATGCCTGGCTTGAATGATCCTAATTTTGAACAGAGTGTGAGTTATATTTGTGAACACAATAACAAAGGGGCAATGGGGGTTATGATTAACCGCCCGCTTGATCTCACCTTTGCCGATCTTTGTGAGCAACTGGAAATTGAAATCACTGACATGGATACACAGACTTATCCTATTTTTGATGGTGGCCCGGTTGAAATGGATCGCGGTTTTATTTTACATACACCACTCGGCGAGTGGGAAAGTACGCTCGCTGTAACAAAAGATATTGGTTTAACCATGTCCCAGGATATTATCGAGGCCATTGCCGATGGTTATGACTCCGACAACAAACCACCTGAACATTTTATTATAACGCTGGGTTATGCGGGCTGGGGTGAAGATCAAATTGAAGATGAGATTGCTGAAAATGTCTGGCTAAACGTAAAAGCCAGTCATGACATATTATTCCATACACCAAGTGATAAACGCTGGAATGCTGCTGCTGCTGCACTGGGTATTAACTTACAGCAACTTTCAACTGATATTGGTCATGCTTAACCGTGGATAAAGGTCAACGCACCCTCTTAGGATTTGATTTTGGGACTAAACGCATCGGTATTGCCATTGCCCAGGAAGTCACGGGCACAGCTAATCCACTCACAACCATAACCGCGATAAAACATAAACCGGATTGGGAGAGTATTTCAAAAGTCATTAAAGAATGGCAACCTGATCTATTAATCGTCGGTTTACCTCTGCACATGGACGGTAGCGAACAACCGATGACCCAGGCGGCAAGACGCTTTTCTAACCAGTTAAATGGCCGTTATCAAATCCCGGTGGAACTCATGGATGAACGATTAAGCTCAAATGAAGCAGAAAGCATTATAAATGAGCAATCCGGTTCGCGTTCACGGTCCCGTGATTCTCTATTCCCAGACAAGGCACAAATTGATATGATATCAGCCCAGCTCATCCTGCAAAGCTGGATGTCGCTAAAGAAAGATGAAGAAGCTGAAAACGATAAATAAACGGATAAATAAAAAATAATGACAGAGCGTCAGCAAAACCAGGACCTCGATACCCCCGCCCTTCTGGATACCTTATCCAGCGAATTACGTAATCTATTAAAAAACCGCAATATTGAAAACCCTGTGATGATTGGTATTCACACTGGCGGGCTTTGGGTGGCGGAAGAATTGCACAAAAACTTAAAGATTAAACAACCGCTTGGTGCATTGAACATCACCTTTTATCGAGATGACTTCACCCGTATTGGCATGCACCCGCAAGTTCAACCTTCGAACTTACCTTTTGATGTTGATGACCAACATATTATTTTAGTGGATGACGTACTTCATACTGGCCGCACCATTCGTGCCGCACTCAATGAAATTTTTGATTATGGCCGACCAGCATCCGTCATGCTTGCGGTACTTGTTGAACGTGGTTGTCGTGAGCTTCCTGTCTCAGCCGATGTTGCTGCAACCCGAATTAAATTAGAAAAAAATCAACATATCAAATTAAATCGCGATGAAAATAATAATCAGCTAACTCTCTCAATTGAGGAAGCGAAATGAAGCAGTTCAATATTCAATTAGACAGAGAGAATAAGTTACGCCACTTTTTGACCATTGATGGTCTTAAAAAACAAATGCTATTGGATATTTTAGACAATGCAGAAAACTTTTCTTCAGTTAGTAATCGACAAGTAAAGAAAGTGCCTTTATTAAGAGGCAAAACCATTGCAAATTTATTCTTTGAAGCCAGCACACGCACGCGCACCACTTTCGAACTTGCAGCAAAACGTTTATCCGCTGATGTTATCAACATCAACATCAATACATCCGCAACGACAAAAGGTGAAAGCCTGTTAGATATGTTACACAACCTCGAAGCCATGCAGGTTGATATGTTTGTTGTGCGTCACAATAGCAGTGGTGCAGCACATTTTATTGCACAACATGTCGCCCCGCACGTTAGCGTGATCAATGCAGGTGATGGAAGCCATGCTCATCCGACTCAGGCGATGCTGGACATGTTTACTATTCGACGCCATAAACAGGATTTTACAAAACTGACTGTCGCCATTGTCGGTGACATAATGCACTCGCGTGTGGCCCGCTCCCAAATACATGCATTAAATACATTGGGTGTTCCTGAAGTAAGAGTCATAGGCCCACAAACGATTATTCCAAAAGAAGCCACGCACCTTGGTGTGCATGTTTATCACGACATGCATCAAGGCCTGCAAAATGTTGATGTTGTTATTATGTTGCGACTGCAACGTGAACGCATGGAAGGGGCATTACTGCCCAGCGAACATGAATACTTCCACATGTTTGGCTTAACTGAAGAAAAATTAAAACTCGCAAAACCTGATGCAATAGTAATGCATCCCGGCCCGATTAACCGAGGCGTTGAAATCGAATCCAGTGTTGCTGATGGCCCACAATCCGTCATCCTCGAACAAGTCACACATGGAATATCTATTCGTATGGCGGTTATGTCGATGGTATTAGGACGTTCATCACTTGCAGATGGAGCGCAAAACTAATGCGCATTAAAATAAGCAACGGATTAGTTATTGATCCCGCCAATAATATTGAAGCAAAACATGATATTTATATTTCAGAAGGTCGTATTGCTGCCATAGGCAAACAACCCGAAGGCTTCACCATCGATGAGACGGTTGATGCAACTGGTTGCCATGTAATACCCGGCATTGTAGATTTACGTGCCCGCCTTAGAGAACCTGGCTCAGAAAATAAAGGCACTATCGCAAGTGAAACTCGCGCCGCTGCCGCAAGTGGGATCACCACATTATGTATTCCACCCGATACCACACCGGTTATCGATAGCACCTCAGTCGTTGAATTAATTCATCAGCGTGCTGATGAAGCAAGTTACGCAAAAGTTGTCACACTTGCAGCGCTGACTGCAGGGCTTAAAGGCGAACAGCTCAGCGAAATGGCCATATTAAAAAAATACGGCAACTGCGTTGGTGTCAGCAATGCATTAGCTCCTGTTACAAATAATCTCGTCATGCGTCGCGCTATGGAATACGCCGCGAGCTGTGGTTTAACTATTTTTTTACATGCAGAAGACCAAGGCCTGGCAGGAAATGGTTGCGCCCATGAAGGTGCCATCAGTATGCGCCTGGGTCTACCCGGCATTCCTGAAACAGCCGAAACCAATGCAATCTCACGTGATTTATTACTGGTAGAACAAACTGGCGTACATGCACATTTTTGTCATATCTCCAGCGCCCGTGCAATACAAATGATTGCCCGCGCCCAATATGATGGTTTGCCGGTCACTGCCGATGTCACCGCACATCATTTACATCTTACAGAAATGGACATTGGTTTCTTTGATAGTAACTGCCATGTGCGTCCACCATTACGCACCCAACGTGATCGTGAAGCCCTTGTTGGTGCATTAGCAACCGGCAACCTCAATGCAATTTGTTCAGACCACGAGCCACACGATGCCGATGCAAAACTTGCTCCTTTTGGAGAGACAGAAGCCGGCATCAGTGCATTAGAAACATTATTACCATTAGCACTTCGTTTAAGTGATGAACTTTCATTGAGTGATGTCATTGATCGTCTAACACATCAGCCGGCTAAAATACTCGGCATTGATGCCGGCACACTTTCACTCGGTGAAAAAGCAGACATTTGTATTTATAACCCGGAAATAAACTGGATTATGAAAACAGAAAAAATGCTGAGTGCCGGCCGCAACACACCGTTTGAAGGTTGGGAGTTTAAAGGTAAGGTTACACACACCCTGCTAAACGGAAAAGTTGTTTATTCAATTCATGAATAAAAACAAAAATATCTGCACGAGCTAAATAGTTAGGGCTTGGAATGGGTGAACTTAAATCAAGACCGTCTGCCACACGGACGTGGCAGTCGAGCAGGCAGGGATGCCATCTTTTGCGAGTCTTGATTTGAGAACACCCGTTCTAAGACCGATGTTAACCACATATTTGAAACGTAACCAATTTTTTTAGAGCTCATTAAATTAACATATAAGTAAAAATGAAATGAAACACAGAAATACAATTTTTGTTGAAGACTGCGAAATTTTATCTCACGAAGCTTTTGATGGAGATCAATACATCATGCGCGTGCATGCACCAAAAACCGCTGCTAAAGCACAACCGGGTAGCTTTGCACATTTAACCGTTCATCCACTTCGCCCGATGCGTCGTCCAATCTCTATTATGCGTGTGAGTAAAGATTTAGGTTGGGTCGATTTTTTATATAAAAAACTCGGTGAAGGAACTGCCTTACTTGCAGAACGCAAAGTCGGTGAAACAATTAATATCATGGGCCCGATTGGTAAAGCCTTTGAAATAAAAGCAGAACGTAAGCGTCCGTTATTAATTGGTGGCGGTGTAGGAATGCCACCCATGGTTTTTATTGCGGAACATTGTTATCACTTAAACCGCGAACAACAAACTGATTATGAACCCTTTGTTATTTTAGGTTCAGAAGTCCCCTTCCCTTTTACAACAAAGCCATCAGAAATAATGGTCCCAGGTATGCCTGATGGTGTTATTGCATCAATGCCTTTATTAGATGACTGGAACATTGCATCACGCCTTGCCAGCTTACAAGGCTATGCCGGTACTTATGAAGGTTATGTTACCGACCTTGCTCGCCATTGGCTAAAATCACTAAGCAAAGAACAACTTAATGAAGTTGAAATTTATTCATGTGGGCCCCACCCCATGTTAGAGGCTGTCGCAAAACTAGCAAAAGAATTTGATCTTCCTTGCCAGATATCACTCGAAGAATTTATGGCATGCGCCGTCGGTGGATGTGCGGGTTGTGTTGTTGAAGTTCAGACTGAACAAGGTCCTGCGATGAAGCGTGTTTGTGTAGATGGTCCCGTATTTGATGCTTATACAGTATTTTCGTAAGTTAAAATAAATTACTCTGTTTCCTGGATCGTCACACCATCTAAAGAAGCAGCGAGTGATTCAGCGCCCGCCCCCTTGCTATCACCCAGTTTAATCATCAAACGAAGTTCGTTGGCTGAATCAGCATAGTTGATTGCATCTTCATATGTTATTTGTCCCTGTTTATATAAATCAAACAACGACTGATCAAATGTTTGCATGCCCATGTTGCGAGACTTCGCCATTAGGCTTTTCATTTTATGAATTTCACCTTTACGAATTATATCTGCCATCAGGGGTGAATTAATCATTATTTCTGCAGATAGAACCCGACTTTTTCCATCGGGTATAGGGATAAGTTGTTGTGCAATAAATGCGCGCGTATTCAAAGATAAATCCATTAACAATTGATTGCGACGATCTTCAGGGAAAAAGTTAATAATTCGATCCATTGCCTGGTTGGCATTATTGGCATGTAAGGTTGCTAAACAAAGGTGGCCTGTTTCAGCAAAGGCAATGGCGTGATCCATTGTTTCACGAGTACGAATCTCACCAATCAAAATAACATCTGGTGCCTGACGTAAGGTGTTTTTTAATGCTTCCTCAAATGATTTTGTATCCAGGCCCACTTCACGTTGGGTCACAATACAACCCTGGTGGTGATGAATAAATTCAATAGGATCTTCGATTGTTATGATATGACCGGTTGAATTTTTATTTCTAAAACCAATCATAGAAGCCAGTGAACTTGATTTACCGGAACCAGTCGCACCCACAAACAAAATTAAACCACGCTTGGTCATTGCGAGTTCTTTTAAGATCGCAGGTAAACCGAGCTCGTCCATGGTAGGGATAATGGTTTCAATTTTACGCAAGACCATGCCAGCATTATTACGTTGCATAAATGCGCTGACACGAAAACGTCCAATACCTGAAGCAGAAATGGCAAAGTTACATTCATTAGTTTCTGCAAATTCTTTTTTCTGTGCATCAGACATAATGCCCAGTACAATTTCTTTAGCCTGGATTGGCGTTAAGGTTGCTTGAGTGACCGGCCCAATTTTACCGTTAACCTTTAAACTTGGTGCGACACCCGCTGTAATAAATAAATCAGAGGCATTTTTATGCACCATTAACTTTAACAGCGATTCAAACTCCATAACCCAGACCTTTTAAATTTTATAACTGAAATTAAAAAAATATTTACAATTAAAGCTGACACAGATTAAATAAAAGCAGCTTAATTAAATGCATCCTTACTTGTCGCTTTTATTTTCGCATCCTGTTTGCTGACAATACCGCGTGCGACCATATCCTGTAAGCATTGATCCAGAGTCTGCATGCCAATACCCTGGCCCGTTTGAATTGCAGAATACATTTGTGCAACTTTATTTTCCCGAATTAAGTTACGAATTGCCGGTGTACCGATCATAATTTCATGTGCTGCAACACGCCCACCACCAATTTTCTTTAATAGTGTTTGTGCAATAACCGCACGTAATGATTCAGACAACATTGAACGTACCATGTCTTTTTCTGCTGCGGGGAATACATCGATAATCCGATCAATGGTTTTTGCTGCAGAAGTTGTATGCAAGGTTCCAAAAACTAAATGGCCGGTTTCAGCCGCACTTAAAGCAAGTCGAATCGTTTCTAAATCACGCATTTCACCAACAAGAATAATATCCGGATCTTCACGCAATGCTGAACGTAGTGCTTCACTAAATCCTAACGTATCACGATGCACTTCACGTTGATTCACCAGGCACTTTTTACTTTCATGAACAAATTCGATTGGATCTTCAATGGTTAAAATATGCCCGTATTCCGTGTCATTTTTGTAATCAACCATCGCCGCTAAGGTCGTCGATTTACCGGAACCGGTTGGCCCTGTCACCAGAACAATACCGCGTGGAACATCTGCAATTTCTTTAAATACTGTCGGTGCATTCAATTGTTCAAGGGTCAAAATTTTTGAGGGGATGGTACGAAACACCGCACCCGCACCGCGATTATGATTAAACGCATTTACACGAAAACGAGCTAAATCAGGAATTTCAAACGAGAAATCAGTTTCCAGAAACTCTTCAAAATCCTTACGCTGTTTATCATTCATAATGTCGTACACCAAACTATGTACGGTTTTATGGTCAAGCGCAGGGACATTGATGCGGCGTATATCACCATCAACACGAATCATCGGCGGTAAATCCGCTGATAAATGTAAATCCGAAGCGTTATTTTTGACACTAAATGCAAGTAATTCAGTAATATCCATGATATCTCTTTATATTTTGTTATTTGTGACGACCAATATATTCTTTAATTATTAATAGTCTATATCGGTAGTCAGTACCTTTATCTTAAGTAATATTTACTAAAGTACAATCTCATTATGAAGCACGTAAGTCAAAATACTATTGCTCACAATATTAAAGTCATTCGAACTCAGATTAAGGAAATCGAACGAAAATATGTCCGCCAGCCTGATTCCGTACAATTATTAGCGGTAAGTAAAACCCGCCCAATAGAAGATGTTCGTGCAGCTTTCGCCGAAAATCAATACCATTTTGGCGAAAATTACCTTCAAGATGCGCTATCTAAAATCAAAAACATTTCAGAATCTGCTATCGAATGGCATTTTATTGGCCCAATTCAATCAAATAAAACTCGCCAAATTACTGAAAATTTTAACTGGGTACACACCATCGACCGTTTCAAAATTGCCCAGCGATTAAACGATCAACGTTTTCCTGAACAAATACCACTCAATGTTTGTATCCAGATTAATGTCAGCGGTGAAAGTAGTAAGTCCGGAGTCAGCCCTGAAGCTGCGCTTACGTTAGCCAAAGAAATTAGCCGGTTACCCCATATAAATTTGCGTGGATTAATGACAATCCCCGCATCAAGCAACGATTTTGAGCAACAGCGGCAACCATTTCGTTTGCTGCGTGAACTAAGGGACGAAATACAATCTCAGGGAATAGAGCTCGACACACTTTCTATGGGAATGAGCAACGATATGGAAGCCGCCATTGCCGAAGGTTCAACTATAGTGAGAATAGGTACGGCTATATTTGGTGCGAGAAGCTAAGGTACCTACTCCATATGCAATTTGAATTAGGGTGACTCTGATACCAGCAAACAGGTAAACTAAGTTTATGAATAATCAAAAAATTGGATTTATTGGTGCGGGCAATATGGCACGCAGTTTAATCGGCGGCTTAATTTCCAGCGGTGTTAAAAATGACAATCTTTTTGCGGCGGATCCAGGTGAAGATACACGCAAGGCATTAAGCGAAGATTTTTCAATCCAAACTTTTGCTGAGAATCAAAAGCTTGTTGATGAATGTGATGTCATTGTTTTTGCGGTTAAGCCACAAGTATTAAAAACGGTTGCTACGCCACTCAAAGCAAAAGAATCTGCACTTTATTTAACCATTGCGGCAGGTATCCCCGGTGAAAGTTTGAATAATTGGTTAGGTTCTAATAAAGCGATTGTTCGCGCGATGCCAAATACACCTTCTTTAGTTTTAAGTGGTGCCAGTGGTTTATATGCCAATGCACGCGTTTCTGAAGAACAAAAAGAAATTGCAGAATCCATTTTACGCGCCGTTGGCGTTACCATTTGGGTTGATAATGAAGCACAACTCGATGCAGTTACCGCCCTTTCAGGAAGTGGTCCTGCATATTTTTTTATGGTGATGGAAGCCATGGAAAAAGCGGGAGAAGAACTTGGTTTACCTGCTGACACTGCGCGTTTGTTAGCAATTCAAACCGGCTTTGGTGCAACTAAACTTGCCCTGGAAATGGATGATTCACCTGCAGATTTAAGAAAAAAAGTGACCTCGCCAGGCGGAACAACAGAGCAAGCGATTAAAACATTTGAACAACAAGGTCTGATTGATATTTTTAGTAAAGCCATGAAAGCAGCACGTGATCGTGCAAAAGAACTTGCAGAAGAACTTGGAAAATAGGTAATAAAATGAACCCACTCAGTAATGCCGGTGTTTTTTTAATTTCAACTTTGTTTGGCCTATATATTCTAGCCATCATGCTACGACTTGTCCTGCAAATAGTCCGAGCAGACTTTTATAATCCAGTCTCACGCTTTATTGTAAAAATAACCAACCCACCGTTAAAACCTTTACGCCGATTTATTCCGGGCTTTGCTGGCATAGATATGGCTTCTGTTTTTGTCATGATGACATTACAAATGCTGGAATTTTTTATTATCACTTTACTACGTAACTTCCCTACTCCCGATATTTTAGGTTTAGTGCTTTATGCGTTTGTTGAATTAATTTCATTAGGCTTATATGTCTTCTTATTTTCAATATTTATTTTAGCACTTTTAAGTTGGATCAATCCTGGCCAATACAACCCCATTAATAATTTACTGCATCAAATAGCTGAGCCGGTATTACGCCCGACAAGAAGATTTCTACCACCAATGTCAGGGATGGATTTATCACCAATGCTGGCAATAGTAGGGTTATGGTTAATCAAATTATTATTAATTGATCCGCTTGGTAGCTGGGCGAAAGGAGTGATGTATCCTGCCGCGCGAGTCATAATGAATTGAATTCCTTCCACGAATGCTACGAAACCAGATACCGGCGTTTACCCTCCACAACATAATTAAATGTGGGGCACGACGAAAACCTCTTCAAAATGCTCATGTACATTGAACAAGGATATTCAGGTGTCGAGAAGCACAGGGAAGTGCGAGAACGACCTTATCGTACACTCCGCTTTTTCATCGATTTTGCCTTGTTCTCTGGCTTCTCGCTATCCATGCAAAGGATTCAAAAAAGTAGTTAAGGTTGTCTAACTTTTATAAATGGGAAGGCGAAAACCTGTTGTTACATCTTTATCTGCAACCTAACGCAAGAAAAGACTAACTGATTGGTGAATACGGTAATAATTTAAAAATACGTATCACCGTTCTCCCTATCAACAACAAAGCCAATAAACACCTAATCAAGATTTTAGCAAAAATCTTTGCCGCACCCCTTTATCGAGTAGAACTGATCAAAGGTAAAAACCAACGGACTAAACAGGTAAAGATTTTAAATCCCACAAAGCTTCCAGAATTTATTCAAAAACCACAATAAATTACAGCCAATTAAATTGAGACTAGCATCACACTTTATTTCAGCTTTTTGCCTAAATAAGCTAAATTTATTTCTCAAATTGCCGTTATATTTCTTAGTGTTAGCGTCTTCTGTTAAGATAATGCTGCATCACACACTGAAAAATCAGTAAAAAATAGTTTGAATCAGTAGCGCCAATATAAATAACCATTATAATCAATAAGTTAACAACGTATTTTAGGAATAGCATGGCAACCGACCGCTTTACAGATCAAATGCAGGCATATGGCCGCTGGCGCTCAGATATCACTGAAGCCATTCAAAAATATCAATCATGGCTTGAAGATAACGAAATGAGCTCGGCAGAAGTCGAAATTCGAATATTTGAACTCATTGAAGCGCTTAAATCTGACCATCTCACTATTGCTTTTGTTGCTGAATTTGCCCGTGGCAAAACCGAATTAATTAATGCCATTTTCTTCTCTGAATACGATAGACGTTTACTGCCTTCAGAGGCTGGCCGTACCACCATGTGCCCCACTGAACTTTTCTTTGATTCTGAAGCAAACCAGAGTTATATCCGCCTTTTACCCATTGAAACCCGTTTAGAAGAAATGAGTATTCAGGAACACAAAAAAAATCCGATTAACTGGACTTCAATTGCCCTTGATACAAGTTCATCTGAAAAAATGGCTGATGCCTTTCTTGAAGTTGTTAAAACAAAACGCGTGCCGTTACCTGTTGCTGAAAAACTCGGGCTTTCCGATTACCGTGAAAATGAAGCAGATAACATGGTCTCCATTCCAATGTGGCGTCATGCTTTAATCAGCTTCCCGCACCCACTATTGAAAGAAGGTTTAACCATTCTTGATACTCCAGGCTTAAATGCATTGGGTAATGAACCTGAGCTCACCATCAGTATGTTACCGAACGCACAAGCAGTGGTCTTTGTATTAGCTGCAGATGCAGGTGTAACTAAATCAGACATGGATATGTGGACACAGAATGTTCAGCCTTTAGGCGGTGATGCTAAACATGGCCGTATTGTTGTTCTCAATAAAGTCGACACCTTATGGGACGATCTTAAAAGCGAAGATGCAATCCAAAACAGCATTACAACTCAATGCAATTCTGCCGCTAAAATGCTGAGAATAGGAATCGAAAACGTCTTCCCTGTTTCTGCACAAAAAGGCTTATTAGCAAAAATTCGTCATGATACTGAGTTACTGGAAAAAAGTAACATTCTTTCATTAGAGGCTATTTTGGCAAAAGATATTTTGCCGCAGAAACAAAAAATTGTTCGTAATAGCATTGTCGGTGAAATAGGTGGCATGGCTGAAGAGTCACGCAATTTAATTTCATCGCGACTCAATGACTCCAATAAACAATTAGAAGAGCTACAAGGTTTAAGTGGTAAGAATGAAGATGTCATTGGCCACTTAATGAAAAAAACGCGTGAAGAGCAAACGATTTATCATAAAAGTGTAGAAAGCTTTCAAGCCAATAAAAAATCCTTCTCTGAAAACCATCGAAAGCTCTTGCAAACATTAAGTTTGACTCAGCTTGATGAGTTGATGGCAAAAACACGAAAAGAAATGACCGGCACCTGGACTACTAACGGGTTAAAAGGCGGCATGAAAGAATTTTTCGATATTATTTCAAGCACCATTACTACCGCTTCGCAACAAGCAGATAAAGTAAACATGCTTTTGCAAACAATTTACCGTTCATTCAATAAAGAGCATGGGCTAACAGATGTAAAACCAAAATTATTTAGCATGGGAAAATATAAACGTGATCTAGAACGTTTAAATCATGAAGCTGAAGCCTATCGAAGCAGTGCTAAAATGGCCGCAACTGAGCAAGCTTTTGTGGTGAAAAAATTCTTTATCTCAATGGTGAGCCATGCACGTAATACCTTTTTTCAGGCGCACCAGGAAGTTGAGGCATGGGGTAAAGCCGGCATGGCGCCACTGGTAGCTCGCATTAAAGAACATAGAAACCAAATGGAAAAACGTTTGGAAAGCCTGCGTAAAATTAATGAATCACGTGACACTCTACAAACACGTATAACTGAGCTAGAA
>CAZSCK010000018.1:0-40928 GCA_964605385.1 uncultured Thioalkalispiraceae bacterium | reverse complement strand
TGCGTTATTTTTGTTAAAATGAGCTCAATATCTGAAAGATCAACAGCCCCTAGTAACAAAAAAGCAGTAACATATCATTAACACAACAATAATTTTTAAGCAGGTTATAGTTTGGATATTATTTCTTACATCCCTCACATACTGGCAATATTGAATACATTATCCGCTATTCTTATTAGCATAGGTTATATTCAAATTCGGAAGGGAAATAGAACGGCGCATAAGAAGCTGATGATCTCGGCTTTATTTGTCTCAACCTTATTTATGATTTTTTATCTCTATTACCATGCCAAAGTTGGTTACATACCCTTTGCCGGGCAAGGCACTATTCGTTATCTTTATTTCTCCCTACTAGCATCACACATAATACTTGCTGCAATTGCATTTCCATTGGTTCTCATTACAGCAGGTTTGGCAATACGTCATAAGTTTAATATCCATAAACGTATCGCTCGCTGGACATTCCCTATATGGCTGTATGTTTCTGTTAGTGGTGTTACTATCTACATAATGTCATTTCATATTTATATTAATTAGTTAATCAGGAATTTTTTATGGAATTTATCTATTACACCATTGCAGCAGTAGTTCTCTATATGCTTTCAGACTTTATACTCAACCGTATAGAAATAAAAATGGGAAAACGTTTGCCTAATCGCTCTTTTATTTTTCTTATAATTATTATGATTCTATCCATAAGCTTATTTAACCTTCTTCAATCAATACTGATTCCCCTGGAACCCGGGCAACAAACAATAAAGATTGAAACAGAACAGTTAATAAAAAAGCCGCCCACTAATAAATAAACAAGGTTTAACAGACTGTTTGTAAAAGCATTTCTGGTAACGTTCTGCTAATTAGTAAAATGATGAGCTTCAATCATGAACGAAACTAACAACTGGCTAATACATGATCATCGTAAATATGATGAAATGCTAACAGAATGTGAAATAGCAGCAGAAATGGCCGATTGGAAAGATGCTGTGCAATTATTTAATGAGTTCACCAAAGAACTAAAATATCATATGCAGTTAGAAGGTGAAGTCATCTACCCTCTATTTGAAAAAAAGGGAGCTAATGCAGAGGATGCTGATAATATGGCCGAACAGCATGAAGACCTTGCATGACTATTAACTGATCTTGCCTATGTTATTAAAACAAAAAATATTGATCACTTTATGGAATCTCTCGTTCCCTTACACAAAATAATGAATGAACATAACACCTATGAAGAAGAAGTATTTCAACGCTTAGGTAGTGATGAGCTTCTTATGCATAAGGATGAAGTCATGCAACAACTAACGACTTTACAAGCGAAAGAGGATTACCATGCAAAAGAGTGGAGTTTCTAATTTATTTTTTTGGCCACATTGATTTAAAGACAATCACTAAAAATATTATTCCACCTATCACCGCTATTCCACCACCTAAACCCATTACGCCCATGCTAACAACACGCTCCATATCCTCTAAGCCTTGATCAAGCCCTGCTGTTTTACGCTGCACACCATAACCACCTGACCAAACTAAACCTGTGATATGCAATATTTGACCACAACCATAAATGACCGGCTGCCATGTTGCCATCTTTCCAGTAATCGGTTTAAAGCCTAAGCGTGGTAAAATATGATAACTGATTCCCATGTAGGCTAAAGTCACCGCAACAATAGAACCATGGTAATGTGCCGGTATGGTGACATTACTACCGTTAATCATAAATCCTATAACGCCACCTACACCAAATAATATAATAGAAAAAACCAGCGCATTAAATTCAGGACCAATCTTAATATTTTTTCGTTTACTTGTTAATAATCCGACAACAACAACCAAACCAATAGGGAAAGCGGCTAATCCCCCCCCGTATCGCATCACTAAAGAGATGGCATGTTTGTGCATGGTCGTACCGAGATCAAACATCATATAAACAAAAGGTGTCATGATGATCGGAATTAAACCAATGAGAAAAACAAATAAAGCAACACGTGGAGATAAATTTAAAGAAACACCTGCAATTGTTGATAGCCATAACCAACTAACCAGCATTAATGCAATATGCATAAATTGCAGAGTATGGCCTGCATCCCAAAAGAGTAACTCATAATAATAAGTACTCTCGGCAAAATTCGGCATATCAATATACGAAAGAACCAAAACAAAAACTGAAACTAATCCTGCGATTAAGCCTGTATACAAACCAAAGCGAAGTGCACCATCTCCACTCATTTTAGATTCAACAGCTTTGGAAAAAAATAGGCCATTTAATACCAGTAAAGTAAAACCTAAACCGAATAAACCCAGCCCAACTAAAAAAACGGGATGTTGTAATACAGGAATATAATTATTCATTAATGGTTTACCGTCACCGACAAAAGGAGCTGCTGTCATTAACAGCGTTCCAAGAATACTAAAAGCGAGAGCAAGCCAGCCACATTTTAAACAACGCATACTGCTATTCAAACTCCACAGTACGCCCGCAAACCCCAAAAACCAGACTAACACTGTTAAATCAACATGCACCACTAAGGCGGTATGAAAAAAATCTACAAAGGGAATAATATCCTGGAAATAGGGTGTGCGAGAAAGAACAATAAGAATAGTAAAGAGCCCACCAATAACCAGTGCTCCATATGAAAGTAATAACCAGCCTATCGTTAAGTTGCGAGCTCCTGAGCCTGGCATCTCAAGAACAAAATTATCAGTTAATGCATTATAATTTCCAGAACTGTCCATTCTATTATTTTACCTTTTTAATTTTTTTCTAAGCAGCATTAATTAAGAAAGAAACCTTTTTTCCCAGCATCAAAATCCAGCAATAATAATTGTTCAGGCTTTATATTGATTTTTTCTTTGTACTTATATGTTGGGCCATCAACATTAACATCATCATTCATCCAAACGTGTAAGGTGTGTTCTCCAGCTGTTACCTTAATATGCTTAAATATACTAACACCCTGATCTTTATGAAAACCTAATGGTTCAAGTGTTTCTTTGGTTATCCTTTTTTCATCTAAATACAATTCAAGATTAAGCGGTGAACGTTCACGAGGACAACTCGTTGCTAAACGCATATTTGGAGCCAGCTTCATTAATTCTTCTTGTGATAGTTTATGACAAGCCTCACGTATTTTTGTTGCATGTGTAAAAGATAAAACAATAACAGCCTGATCCTCTTCTAATTGATGATAGGGAGGTTTAATAGAAAAATACCACACTACTATCATGAAAATAAGATAGTAAAATATTTGCAAGCCGTAACGAAGGATCTTATTCATGACTTGTCTCTTATATTGACACTATCATCTTTATTTAAGATTTTTAAGTATTCCTGAAATTCAGCCAGTTCTTTATTCAAACTTTTTTTATCCGTTACTGCTGCACGAAAAACTTTAATCCGAGAACGTTCTGCACGACGACGAAGAATAGGTTGTCGTTCACCATCAAAACGCTGATCCATCCAAACATTGCCATAACGATAAAAACAGTCGCCGGTTCTGCAACCAGTAACAAAGACACCGTCCGCACCATTGCTTAATGCATATTCCACAAGTGTCGCTGGCATCATACCAATACAAAACAGGCTGACAACTTGTATGTTATCTGCTTCAAGCAGGGAAAAATCAAATGCATTTTCACAGCCTAAAATAATTGTTTTACTATCACCTTTGAGATTTGCAATGGCTGCATCCATATGATCACGTATCTCATTAATTGACCGCTGCGGCATATCAATACCGGTAACTAATACATCATCCTTTTGCCTAAAAGGATTCGATGATGGACATGAACCAACGCAAATACCACAGGAAGCACAAAGATCAGGATCAACTTTCACCTCATTTTCAAATTTAGCCCCATCGGTACGCGCCTGGACAGTAATGGCATCATAGGGGCAATCATCTGCACATTGCTCACAACCATTACAAAAATCTAAATGCACCTCAGCAGCAGGTTCTGCTTTCTTCGGCGGTAACCAGGGTAATATCATTAAGAAAAAAGTAATGCCTATGGTAATAACCCAGGTTTGGCCAGCAGTAAAATAATCCATTAACGGATAAACATTCAGATAAAACCAATCAATATTTAATACAGCAGGTACTCGTGCTGCATCCGCAGCCTGATGACTAACCGCCGGTGCAGCTAAGGACAATGCAAGTAAAGCAATAAAGCTTCCTATCGCCAAACCTTTAGGTGCATTCACTTTAACAAAGGATAGACGGTTAACATGAAGCCACAGTGCAGCAATTAAAAAGAGTGGTTGACCTAGAAAATGTAAAAAAGCCATTAGTGTAAAAAAACGATCAGAAATTTGATCTCCAACAAAATTACGCGCCATCGAACCGGGCAATAATGGCAAAGCATCAATCAACTGAGAAGAAAGCATGGCGACATATAAGCCAAGCTCATCCCATACCAGCCAATACCCTGTAATACCTAAGGTTATAACGAACCATAATGTTGGTACACCCGTTATCCAGGAAAACCAGCGAAATCCATTATAACGACCAAGCGCATATTCACGGAACATATGTAGAATGATGGTAATTACTGCAGCATCTGAGGCATAACGATGCAAACTACGCATCACCCCACCAAAATATTTTTGCTCATAGGTTATTGCTTCAACAGAGGCATAAGCGCCTGACAGGCTGGTATCAAAAAAGATAAATAAATACAGGCCACTAATAAGGACAATCCAAAAAAAGAAAAAGGCTAGCCGCCCCATGTTATATAATGGATTACACTCTGAACCGAAGGCAAGATTAAACCAGGCCTCGATAGCCAAATAAGCATATTTAAGTGGATTAATAATACGCAATGATTTTTCCAAATTGAATTAATCTAGAAGGTTCTAAAAACAGCATCATTATATTACTTTTTGCTTATATTAACTTGATCAATATCAAGATTGAACCTGCACTTTACTTCGACGATATCCCTTCAACAAAACGATAATAATGAAAACAATAATCATTCCGCCAATAATCATCCCGATAAATAAAGAGTAATCAAAATGATAAGAGTCACTTGCGGGATCATAGTTTGTACAAAAAAAACGTACCTTATTAATGAGCTCTGAAAGCAATGTTTGATTAGGCTGTGGTCGACCTAAAATCAAGTTTTTTAACGGCTCAATAAGTAGAGGCGTATTAAATACCTCACCATAAACCTGCCGGTAAATTATCCCTTTAGCATCAATAACAGTTGCTTGCACCATGTGATCAAAACCACGGGGAGAAGTAAAAAAAAGAAAACCTAGCTCCTTGGTTAAAGCCTTAATTGTCTTGCTATCTGCGCTTAACAGATGCCAGTTCGATTTTTCTATGCCTTGTTTTTTAGCAAAGTGCTTCATCGCTTGAGGGCTATCTGCCTGACTGTCAAAGCCTAAAATAGCAACTGAAAACTTATCATGCCCCAATGCTTTTCTTGCCTTTTCTATCACAGAAGATAAATACCGTGTTGTAACCGGACAGGTTTGGTAACAACTCGTATAAATAAGGCTAAGTACTAAGGGTTTTCCAAGAATATCGTGTAATTTAACTCCTCGGCCAGCAGCATCAGTCAAACGAAAATTTGATAATTGATTTCCTATCGCAGCCTGACTTTCTTCCAGCGCTTTTCTATTTTGAAATTTTTGAATAGAGCCTTTTGATTTAGCTTCTAATTTTAACGGCGAATCAGCAACAAGCTTAACCGAAAATAATAAAGTAAAAGCAAGACTAAAAATAATAGCAATAAATATAAATAACTGGCGCATTGAGAATAGCTTCTTTTTTCTAGTTTAATAATCTGTTCTTAAAACAAGGAATACTTTATAACATAAAAAGTATATTACATATTGCAAAAAAAAAGGCGGGAAAATCCCGCCTTTTTCTTGTTTAACAATATCTAACCTAAAGGCCAGACTGATGCTAAGTACTTCCAGTTAATGAAGTAGTACACCACAAAGGTCACTAGCAACAACATCGCCAGAATAAAGGTTCCCGGAGCTTCAAAGCCTCCTTTCTCATGCGGTGCTTCCTCTAACTTCGGCGCCATCATGAGTTTCTCTGGCTTCTCTATATTATAAGCTGAGGCTTGTAACGGCTTACCGGCAAAGCTTTCCAGAATACCCGCAGAAGGTTCCAGTGGCTTACCAAAGAGTAATGAACCAACCGTAACCGTTATATACATCACTCCACCGAAAATCGCTAGCACTCCACCCATCGCACCAACGGCCATTAAGGTGTAAGCAATTGCAGGATATTCAAATGCCATCGCAGCACCGGCGAAATCCATATCCCAATGTCGTCGTGCAACACCTAAGGTACCTGCACCTAACATAAAGAGAATAAGAATTGTCATACCGCCACCAAATACATAAGGCTGCCACCTGGCCATCCAGGGGAAAATCATTTTCTTACGGAATAACACCGGAATCAACAAATAGGTTAATGCCATAAAGGTTAGGGTTGTTCCCGTCACCACCGTTGCATGGAAATGCGCAGGTACATAGATTGTATTATGGATAATCAAGTTGATTTGTTCTGTCCCCATGACAACACCAGTAATACCACCGATGAAACCAAACGTTACCAGTGAAATGAACATGGCAGAGAAAACCGGATTACCCCATGGCGCTTTACGCAACCATTCGAATAAGCCTTTAGTGAAACCTTTTCCACGTTGTGCAACTTCTATAGCACCTGGAACGGTTAAACCATGGATCAGACTTGCGAGTACCGCGAGATACATTGCATAACTGGTGTTGAATATTTTCCATTCAGCACTAATACCCGGATCAACCAGAATATGGTGAGCCGATGCAAGTTGTAAGAAGAAAATATAAAGTAAGAATGCAAAGCGACTGACCTTTTCAGACATCGGTCTTGCACCAAATAAAACACCTATTATCAAATACCAAACAGACACATGTGCCGCAACATTAATTTGTTGAGATGAATGCCCCATTGCCCACCAGATAATACGATACATTTCTGCATCAATATGGCTGACGTAACCCACAGACCAAAGGAATGTTGGTATAAGGATGATAGCACCCGATGCGATAGTGAAAACAGCAATAATCGCCGCCGTTATCGCACCAAAGGTTACTATTGGAACAGAGCCTTCATAAGTCTTTTCTTGTTGTGCGATAACCAGTGTGCCAAAAAACACAAACACCTGAATCAATGCACCGACAGCAAAAAGAATGAGCCCGAGATAAAAATGTGGCTCAGCTTGCATCGGAACATAAGAGGTCATCATCACGCTGGACTTACCGCTAAAGACAGCAATGTTGTTCATTACTGCACCAATTAACATGAGGAAGAAACCTGCCCAACCCCATCGCGGCGCAGCTAAGCGACACCGCAGTAATGTCGACGAGGCAAAATGCAGAATAGCCATTTCAAAGAAAATGCACCAGAACAGTAAAGCATTGATTCCATGTGCGGTCAGAACCATATAGAAGGTATCAGCCGGTAGCCAATGTACTTCTTGCCAACGAGTTAAAACAACCCCTATTGCCAACAAACCTGCAACTAACAAAGCAACAACACCGACAACGGCATTCACTTTCATCAGGCTTTCTGCTGACTTATGAAAATAAAACCCGGAGTCCGGGCAGACGCGAAATTCAGCCATCTCTTAATCCTCCACGTAGATCTTGCCCACCATCGTATGGTGGCCAATACCGCAATATTCGTTACAAATCACGCTATATTCGCCTGATTTATCTGGTGTGATTTTTAGTACCATGTCATAACCTGGTATGATCTGTAAGTTAATGTTAATTGGTTGCAGCGAGAAACCATGCTGCCAATCCATAGAAGAAAGATGTAATCGATATTCCTGATCTTTCTTCAATTTCAAAATGGGATACCATTGCCACAAACGACCTAACATGTAGATATCACTACCTGCTGGTGGCGCAACAATAGGCATACCGGCTTCTTCACCAACCGTATATTTGCTTACCATCTCTTCAACTTTCGCACCAAATTTTGCGGGCGTTGTTTGATAAGCTTCTGTAGAAAGATTTTGTTTACCGTACACATGCCATAGCGGCATCATCAGGAACATAATAATGCACCAGACCAACGCTATCGCAATCCAAATAAGTTCCTGTTTTCCGACCGGCACCTTCCACCAGATACGATCTGCAGGCGGCATAAATGAAGTCATAAGCTACTCTCCTCTATACTAATGAAATGATTACGGTGCAACCGGGAGATTAACGATCTCCATTATGCCCCACAGAAGATAAAAAACCGTGGGCATGACTACACCAATAAAAAGTAAAAGAAAGGGGTTATCCATAAGAGATTGCATCGCCGGAATGCGTTCTTCTTCCTCATTAGAATTTTCATCTTGATCTTGATTTGCCATGATATGACTCCAACTAGTTATTGTTATTAATTATTAATTATGCATAAAACTTGATTAGTGTGATGGTATAGGGATAAATATAGGCAAAACTTGACTTACATCAAGCTTAACTATATTTTTTGTTTATTTTGTTCAAATACAAACAAGTATATTACTACTCACTTATATTTTCCCGAATTAGCTATTAGGTTTGAATTTGTTTTATAACTTACTTAAAGTAAATCTTTAAATTTTATTACTTAAAAATTTAATATCCCAACTTATGCAATCTGGCATCATATGTCTTGAAATGGATAAGAAACCAATCGGTTAACTTTTGTTTTAACTGTTGAGGATCAAAGTCAGATGATGATTCAAGATCTATTGCAAACCCACGAATCTCATCAAGTAATTCTGCATGTTCATCACGGTGTTGCTTATATTCATCGTAAGCATTTTTTTTCATCTCTTTTTCTTCAAGCATGAAATGGCTATGAATGGTTGCATAGATACTATTCAATATATTAATTAATTCATCTTTAGCAGTATCTTGTTCTAAATTTAAACAAAAAGAATTTATCGAATCGATCAATTCTTGATGTTCATGGTCTACGCCAGAAATTCCGATAGCAAACCGATCACTCCATTTAATTAATTCCATAATCTATAAACCTACGTATAAATGTATACCATAATTATACTCACAGTAAAGCGCGGAGTCCATCTACGTCCAGCAAAGTAATATCATTACCGTGCACTTCAATCAAATTTTGTTTACTTAAACGTAATAATATACGTGAGAAGGTTTCAGGTTTAATCGATAAACGAGATGCAATAATCACTTTTGTTGCATCTAAATGAATATTCGATAATGCAATAGCACCTTCAGGCAATTCCCCTATCAAATAAATAACCAGGCGATAAGTTGCGTTGTGAAGCGTTAAGTTATCAATATCACTAATTCGAGTATGTAATTGTCTACCCATTGTCGCTAATAAACGAAAACAAGTTTCTTGTGAGTTTTCAAGTAAACCCCGAAACTGCTTCATATCAAAACTATATATTTCACTTTTTTTAAGTGTTTCTGCACTAACAGGATAGATCTGCTTAGGCATAAACATAATGGCTTCCGCAAACGTTTCTAATGGATTAATAATTTCAATAACTTTTTCATCCCCCCCTTCAGATAAACAAAAAAGTTTTACCTGTCCTGATTTTAAGAGATAAAAATGTGAAGCCACTGAACCTTTTTCAAATAAAGTATTTTTTGTCCCCAGAGAAAAGGTATGACTTGACTTCAAAACATCTTTAAGTTGCTTTTCATTTAACGCTTGAAATAAAGGAATTTGGTGGAGCATATCTTCGTTAAGAACAGTCATATTATTTTTATTGTCGCCACTCAAATTTGAAATACATAATTATTGACCTTGATCAATGAATTAACTCTTAAATCTGATTAGTATCAAAGATAGATCACAGTAAGGATATAAGGTTTTTATAATAGATGGAAGCGATATTAATACTTGCTGGGCCATACTCATCCTGTAATGCAACACAAATTATATGGGAAGAGCAGTGTAATAATAAAAATATTGAACTCAAAATATTTGATTTAACACACAAGGATGGACAAGAATTATCCTCAAAGCTAAACATTAAATCATTTCCAGCACTCGTCATTAATAACAAAGTTGTTGCAGTAGGCCACCCAGACAAACAAACAGCACAAAAAGTAATCCAGGCACTAGAATAGTGCCGTTAACAATGCTGACTTAAATTATTTAAGGCAACAACTTATTTATGATAAGTATAACTTTCTCTTTTTTCTCTGTTTTTACAATATAAATTTTACTTTGTATATCACCTGATTCAGCTACTGGATTACCGGACTTCGATACACGTGCACCCACCTGTACTTTAATGAAACTGGATAGCTTCATACTTGGCATCATTGCCATTGAATCATCTAACGTTACCTGTAAAGGTAAGTCTTTAACTTTCTTGTGAACCACTGCCAAAGGCATAGGTGGGCCATTAAGTGCTGTAGCAAAAATAAAAACAGTATCATCCATAGAAACATTTTTAAGCTGGTTCTTATCGATGCTCACACTAACTTTTAAAGAGGTAATAGATTTTTTCTCCGAAGCAATAGTTGTGGCTACTGAATTTTCAGAGATACTTATACCGGATTTATTTTGTGCCCGTTTTATTAGACTTTTTACTTCATTCATTGATTTTTCATCTTTCACTAAAGGCAGTAAAAGATTCCAATATGAAATTGCCTTGTTATATTCACCTTGCTCTTCATAGCCCATACCCATTAGCCATAATCCAGTAGGATCATCAGGCTTAATTGCAACCGCACTTTTTATCAAGTCAAATGGTTTGCCACTGATTTTTCCACCTCGTAACATGCTTAACGCATCTGCATATCGCAGCATGATTACAGGATTATTCGGTATTAACTGATTCGTTTTTTCTAGAGCCGCAACCGCTTCTTTATAACGGTTCATCGACATATAAGAACGGCCGAGCATAAACCAGCCTTCAGCATTATCTGGATTTTCTTTTAGTTTAGCAGCAAGTTTTTCAAGCATTTGCTCAACCGTACCTAACTTATTATCTTGTGAAGAAGCATGTCCGGAAGGTGCGGCTGCTTGTTGTTTAGCACCATCTATTAATTCCGGATTACCTGAATACACATATAAACTTGCAGCTAAAACTGGAACACTAAACATAAGAACAAAACGGGTAGTACGATTATTCGCTGAGTTTGTTTGTTTGCTGCTATTTTCTACTGGCTCTTGTTCAATATCATTTAACAATGATTGCTCAAGCTCATCTCGGGTTTGATTATATTGAGCCTGACTAATAGCTCCTTGCTCGAGTTCTGACTTCAGTTCATTAATGCGTTCTTTAGCAATATTAATATTTTGTTTTGTACGGTCGACATCATTATCACCAGCATCAAGCCCTAATGGTCGTAATAAAAAAAACAATGCAACAGCAATCATTGCAAGAGCAAAAATCCAAAACATGATCATTTATCCTGCTCCTTATTATCATCCAATAACTGTTTTAATCTTTCTTTATCATTATTGCTAAGCGTTGTGACAACAACATCTTTACGTTGGCGAATAAAACGAATCAACACCAGCATGCCTATTGCTAAAATAATAAAAGGTCCAACCCACAAAAGGAATGTTGATGCCTTAAACGGTGGCCGATATAAAACAAAATCACCATAACGCGTCACCATGAAATCAAGTATCTCTTCATCGCTATTACCCGCACTTATCATTTTATAAACTTGTTTACGTAAATCCTGTGCCAGCCCTGCATCTGATTCTGCAAGATTTTGATTTTGACAAACCAGGCAACGAAGCTCTTCAATAAGATTTTTATAACGCCGCTCTTGTTGCTGACTTTCAAACTTTTTTACTTCAACTGCGGCATTGGCAGGAGAGCTTAAGAAATAAAGCAAAGTAAAAATAATCATAAAGACTTTCATTGTTCCATCTCCAACTTTTTAACTAATGGAATAATTTTTTCTATTACATCTTTATTTGAAACCGGCCCGGTATGTTTTAAACGCACAATCCCTTTTTTATCAATAACGAAAGTTTCAGGCACACCATAAACGCCCCATTCGATACCGATTAAACCTTCAACATCACTTACGCTTAATTGATAAGGATCACCATAACGACCTAACCAGCGACGCGCATCGGCCACTTCATCTTTATAATTCAGACCAATTAAATTAACTTTGTTCATTTTAATCATGTTATTTAGAACCTGATGTTCGGCACGACATGAAACACACCATGAAGCCCAAACATTCAAGATCCAGACTTTACCCAACATGGATTTTGGCGAGAATGTTTTATCTAACTCATGCAATAACGGTAATGTAAAAGCAGGTGCCGTTTTGCCAATAAAAGGCGAAGGCAATTTACGCGGATCTTTGGTTAAACCAATACCTAAAAAAACAACGAGCACCATAAAAGCCATTAAAGGGATTAAGGCGCGGTTCATGCTGTTGCCTCTTTATTCGCCGATTTTTTAGCCGCCACACGATATCGTCTATCCGTTGCAGCAAGTAAACCACCCAGAGCCATAATAATTGTTCCCAGCCAAATCCAACGAATAAACGGTTTCACATAAAGTCGTAGACTCCAGGCACCATCTGCACCACGTGGCTCACCCAGTGCAATAAATAAATCACGTGTAATGCCAGCATCAATAGCCGCTTCTGTCATCGGGTTACGTTGTACCCGGTAAACCCGTTTCTCAGGATACAGGGTTGCGACAAGCTGCCCATCTTTACTGACGGTAAGATGGCCTTTTTGTGCCATGTAATTTGGACCTGGAACTGAGCTTGCGCCTTTAAACTCAAAGCTATAGCCATTTAAGACAAACTGTTCACCTATTTCCATACGCACATCTTTCTCTTCGCTATAAATAGACGTTAAGGTAATACCTACGATGAAAACAGCCACACCGATGTGCGCGATACTCATGCCGTAAAAACTACGCGGGATACTTTTCAAAGATTGTAGTGACCAATCTTTATTAGCGAGCCGTAAACGTAAACCTTTTAGTGTTGAGAGAGTTACCCAAATCGCTAACATCAAGCCGATTGCTGCACCAAACTCATAACGTGAGAAAAATAGTGGTAACAAACTACCAACAACAATACTAATAACAAATATCGCACCTAACTCTTTAATCAATCGAGCGGGTTTATCTTGCTTCCAGCGCATCAGTGATCCAAAACCCAATAAGATGACTAAGGGAATTGTTAATGGAACAAATACGCTATTAAAATAAGGCGGCCCAACTGAAATTTTACCCGCTCCCAACGCGTCTAATAACAACGGGTATAAGGTACCCAATAATATACTGGCCGCAACAACCACCAAGATTACATTATTAAAGAGTAATGCCGTTTCACGCGAAAAAAGTTCAAATGATGCAGTGCTGCGAATACTCGGTGCAC
Organism: uncultured Thioalkalispiraceae bacterium; assembly: GCA_964605385.1. Taxonomy (GTDB): domain Bacteria; phylum Pseudomonadota; class Gammaproteobacteria; order UBA6429; family Thiohalophilaceae; genus JAGLTQ01. The sequence goes on along the minus strand of CAZSCK010000018.1, from coordinate 27,577 downwards.
GCCAGGCATACAATATCAACGAACCGCCAATCACTATCACCAGAAAAATTAAGATGAAGACACCACGACCAGGATCGGTTGCGAAAGCATGCACAGACGTTAAAACACCTGAACGAACTAAAAACATTCCGAGCAAACTTAATGAGAAGGTAAAAATAGCAAGCAATACCGTCCACGCTTTAAAGGTGCCACGTTTTTCGGTTACAGCAAGAGAATGCATTAATGCGGTACCGACTAACCAGGGTAAAAATGATGCATTTTCAACCGGATCCCAGAACCACCAGCCACCCCAACCCAATTCGTAATAGGCCCACCAACTACCCAGAGAGATACCTAAAGTTAAAAATAACCAGGCAATCGTTGTCCACGGACGAGACCAACGTGCCCATGCCGCATCCAGCTTGCCGCCTAACATTGCTGCAATGGCGAAGGCGAAGGCGACCGAGAAACCAACATAACCCATGTACAACATCGGTGGATGTACTGCTAAACCAAAATCTTGCAGTAGTGGATTTAAATCACGACCGTCAACAGGTGCAATGGCTAAACGATCAAATGGATTAGACGTTAACAACATGAAAAGTAAAAAACCAACACTGACCATACCCATGACACTAATAACACGTGCCAGCATATCTTTTGGAATACTACGACTATAAACAGTAACTGCACCTGTCCATATCGATAATATTAAAGCCCATAATAACAATGATCCTTCATGTGCACCCCATACGGCAGAAATACGATAAATTAAAGGCAAAGCAGTATTTGAATTGTTCGCAACATAAACAACTGAAAAATCATGTACCACAAAGGCATAAACCAAAGCAGCAAAGGAAACCAGCATAAAAAACAATTGTAACCGGGCAATGGGTTTAGCCATTGCTATCCAGCTATTAATGCCTTTAGCTGCACCGATAACAGGAATACTGGATTGAACCAGCGCTATAATAAGCGCCATGATTAGAGCAAAGTGACCAAGTTCTGGTATCATAATTTTTTACTTTTGAAATATTATTTAGTGGTTTCAGTATTGATAGACTGCTGATTATTTTTAGCTTTATTTTCCTGCTTATCTTTTGCTTTCTCTAATGATTCAGCAACTTCCGGCGGCATATAGTTTTCATCATGTTTTGCTAACACTTCTTCAGCCACAAATACACCTTGGGCATTTAATTTACCACGGCTAATAATGCCCTGGCCTTCACGAAATAAATCCGGCAGGATGCCTTCGTACTCAACGCTGACGGTTTTTTCATAATCTGTTAAATCAAAATGTACTTTCAAAGTCTCAGGTTCTTTTTTAAACGTTCCATCTACTACCATGCCACCCATACGAAATAATTTATCAACCGGCGCTTTGCCTGCTTTTACATCCGTCGGTGAAAAATAAAACATTAAGTTTTGGTTAAAGGCATACATTGCAAACCCTGCTGCAAGTGTCACACCTGCGACAAGGAAGATGATAAAAAATAATCGTTTTTTACGTGCTGCTTTCACTGTGTTTTCTCGTTTATGTTATCTATCTAAAACATACCTGTCATTGCGGGCGATAGCGCGGCAATCTCATAGTTCAACTATATTACCATCAGATTGCCTCAATCACTCTCGTTCCATCGCAATGACGGGAGTTAAATAAAGCTAACCGTTTGACTCATCGTTATTCAAATAATTCCGTCTTTTAATACTTTTAATTAATTTCTTTTTTGCGAGCAAAGGAATAACAACATTCCAGATTAAAACCGCAAACGTCAAACCATAAGACGCCCAGATATATAAATTGTATTTTCCAAAATCTAATGCTTCTATCATTTTATTTGCTCGACTTAACTAATTCTGCAACCCACTTAGTTTTTTGCTCACGAACCAACAGCTCGGCTCTTACTCGCATAAACAAACTTCCGAGGTAATAAAGCTTAAAAGCAACGGCCATAACAAGCAGTGGTATTAACATGGATAAATGAATTGAAGGTTTATCAAATTTAGTTATGGTTGGTCCTTGATGTAGTGTATTCCACCATTCAACCGAATAATGAATGACCGGGATATTCACTACACCAACTAAAGCAAGAATCGCAACGGCACGTGCCGCGGTACGTCTATCTTCAATTGCATTATATAAAGCCATTACACCAAAATATAAAAATAATAATAATAGTTCAGAAGTTAAACGCGCATCCCATACCCACCAGGTATTCCACATGGGTTTACCCCAAAGAGAACCTGTTGCTAAAGCAAGAAAGGTAAAGCTTGCGCCAATCGGTGCACTACTGATCATGACAATTTCAGCCAGTTTCAAACGCCAGATTAAAGCGATTGCGCCCGCGGTGGCCATGACCATATATATAAGGAGTGACATCCATGCTGCAGGCACATGGACAAAAATAATTCGATAAGCCTCACCTTGCTCATAGTCTATTGGCGCTAAAATCAAACCGCTGTACAAACCGCCAATAAATAACAAAGCAAACAGCCCCATAATATAGGGCAACCACAAACCTGAAATTCGATAAAAGTAAGGTGGTGATGAAAACTGATGGTATAACCGTACAATACCGTTAAAAATACTCATAACTTAATTCAAACTCACTTTAAGTGCAGCTGCAATAGCAAAAGGAGATAAAGTAATAGCAAGCACCAAAATTGCCAACATCATCGCTAATTGTGCTTCAGCAGAAAAACCTTGCGCTGAATTTTGCATCGCCAGGGTCGCAAATATCAACACTGGAATATATAAAGGTAAAATCAGTAGCGATAATATCACACCACCTTGTCGTAAGCCCACTGTTAAAGCGATACCCACTGCACCTATAAGGCTTAATGTTGGCGTTCCTAACAATAAAGTCAGTAACAACATCGAAATTGAGTCAGATGGCAGATAAAGTAACACTGCAAGTAACGGGGTTATCAAAATTAAAGGTAAGCCGGTAATCACCCAGTGTGCCGTTATTTTTGCCGTCACTAACAAAGACAACGGTGTTTTCAGCAACGTCATTTGTTCCAGGCTTCCATCTTCGAAATCAGAACGAAATAAATTATCTAACGATAACATGGTTGCCAATAATGCTGTAACCCAAATAATAGCGGGCGCAATTTTTTGCAGTAAGGCTTTGTCATCACCAATGGCAAGCGGGAATAATGAAATAACCATAACAAAGAAAATAAGTGGATGAACAACTTCAGAGCGACGTCGAAATGCGATCAGTAAATCGCGCTTAAATATTTGAGTCCAGGCATTAAACATAATTCTAGCTACTTAAATTAAGATGATTTACCGGTAAACCGGATAAATCAATCTCGTGATGTGAGGTTAATATTAACATGCCACCACGCATTATATGTTGTTTAATTAATAACTCAAAAAAACCAACACTTGCTTTATCTAACGAGGTGAAAGGTTCGTCGAGAACCCAAAAAGAATTATCTGTCATCATCAGACGAGCTAAAGCAAGTTTACGTTTTTGCCCTGCTGACAGTTGCCTTACCAAAACATCGGCACGCTTAAAAAGTCCTATTTGCTTTAAAACACTTTCTGTTTTTATATCCGATGCGGTTGCCATAGAGCGCATTAAATTCAGATTTTCTTCAACCGTGAGTTCATCTTTAATTCCATTTTTATGCCCAACATACGATATATTTTGAAAATATTCCGGCAATGACGAAGTCGGTTTATCTCCCCATTTTATTTCACCTTCATCTGGCAGGCGAAAACCACAAAGAATCCTTAGTAAACTGGTTTTACCGCTGCCATTTTCGCCCTGTAAAAAAAGCACACTTTTCGGGGATAACGATAAATTTAAATCACTAAATAAAGCCTGCTCATTACGCCAGCAACTAAGACCTTTTACATCTAAATTCGCACTAAATGAGTACTGTTTATCCATAAATAGACGGTTTAATCCTTTTGTAACATTTAAAAATAAATTTGCTTAATTATCGACGAAATCAAACTAAATGTTCTACTTTTAGTGCCGATAATACCCTTATATCACATAACTTGTATGTTAATTCACAAAACCTACGGGAATACCCTAATGCCAATAAATGATGATCATAATATGATAAGAAACCAATACCAAATATGATTACATCAATAAAAGTTATCTTAGCCATCTCCTATTGAGATTAACTTTTAATTACAAATAAGCTACAAACCAGAACCGCTTATTAGACTTTGCCGTTTTATAGGGAAATTTATAAACGACATAAGAAACAACGATAAAAGCAAAAATAGCCCGTGATTTTTTCCGGTTTAATGGAATGAAAGTTTACTCTAAAAATGAAAAATAAAAACGTTACCATACACATTGTTGATGATGATCCGGGCATGCTTAAGTATCTAAGCAGTCTGGTCTCGACCATTGATTACAAATCAAAAACCTATGATAACGCAAATGATTTTCTGAGTGCATACCATGACGAGGGTATTGGCTGTTTAATTCTTGATCTACGTTTACCGGGAATTAGTGGGCTTGAATTACAGCAACAGCTTGCTACTAATAATATCGACCTACCGGTTATTATGATCAGTGGTTTTGGCGATGTTTCTACCGCAGTTAAAGCGATGAAAGCGGGAGTGCTCGACTTCCTCGAAAAACCCTTTAAAGGTCAGGAGCTACTTGATCTTATTCATAATGCGGTAAACAAACACAAAGAAGATCGCCAGAAAAACAGCAGCCAAAACCAAACTATTGAGCGAATAAACTCGCTAACCAAGCGTGAAAAAGAAGTTATGGGGTTTGTTATAACAGGTATGTTAAACAAAGACATCGCAAAACAACTTGAAATTAGTGTTAAAACAGTAGAGGTTCATCGCGCTAATGTAATGTTTAAAATGGCTGTCAGCTCTGTCGCAGATCTTGTGCGAATGTCTTTAGAAGTAAAAGACTTATAAACTTTAAAACGCCCTTCATACAGCTTGTTAGAGCAATAAAATCCCATATAACAAAGTAAAACCTGTTTATCCTCCATCCTAATCAGCTATAATTAGCATATTCTAATACAGCTTTTCCAGTTCAAACCCACCTAATCTACAGGGTTTTTAAATGACACAACAGCTAACTGATAAATACGGGCGCAACATCGAATACTTACGTCTATCCGTCACCGACCGCTGCGATTTAAGATGTAATTACTGCATGCCTGAAGGCTTCAAAGACTTTGGTGAACCTGAAGACTGGCTTACTTTTGACGAGATTGAACGTGTTATTCGTGTATTTGGTGAGCTCGGCACAAAACGTATTCGTATTACTGGTGGCGAGCCCCTGGTGCGTAAAAACGTACCCGAACTGGCAGCTCGCCTTTCTAAGTTACCCGGCATTGAAGACCTATCTATTAGCAGTAATGCTACTCGTTTACGCAAACAAGCCGAGCCGCTTAAACAAGCCGGTATTTCGCGCATCAATGTTAGCCTCGATACCCTGCGTACAGATCGGTTTAAAGAAATTACCGGTGGCGGCAAACTAGAAAAAGTGATTGATGGTTTAATGGCGGCAAAAGAAGCCGGCTTTCAACCTGTTAAAATTAATATGGTTGTCATGCATGGCGTCAACGATGATGAAGTCGAAGACATGGTTCAATTTTGCATAAAGCATAACTTCACCTTGCGCTTTATTGAAACCATGCCCATGGGCAATACTGGACGCGAAGCAAGCCTGCAATATATTCCATTAAGTGAAATACATGATCGTCTGGCAAAAATATATCCTTTAGTTAAAGCCAACATGGATGGTGGCGGCCCGGCACGTTATGTTCGTGTTGAAGGTACAGAATTAAGAATTGGTTTCATTACTCCAATGTCACAACATTTTTGTGATACTTGTAACCGTGTTCGGCTTTCTGTTGATGGAACTTTATACCTTTGTTTAGGTCAGGAAGATAGTTATCCCCTGCGTGAATTAATGCGTACAGGCATTACAGATGAAGAACTCAAGCAACACATACAAAAAGCCATAGACTTGAAACCTGAAAAACATGAATTTAGCGACAAGCCAGAAAAACTGGTTCGTTTTATGTCGATGACAGGAGGGTAAAGTTAGGTTTTAGAATTAAAAGGATATATTTAAATGTTAAAAAAATTCACTCTTATCTTTACACTAATTTTATCTAACCTGATTTTCTTTCAGGCCAGCTTTGCCTCTAACCCAGAGGAAAAAATTAAACATCTTCTTTCGCTCAAACAAGCACCTGCTGGTGTCGTTTTCGAGATTGTCACTGGCTCAGTTAATAGTCTTGAATGGGCATTACCAAAAACTCATCAATTCATAAAAAAATTACGTACACGGTTTCCAAAACTCGATATTGCAATCGTCACACATGGTAATGAGCAGTTTGCATTAAAAACTTCAAATAATAAAAAATACAAAAAAGTGCATTCACTAACACAACAATTGGTACAAAAGGATACTGTCCAACTTCATGTTTGTGGTACTTATGCTGAATGGAAAAATATTAGTGAAGAAGAATTCCCGGAATATGTTGATGTTACGGCAGAAGGTCCGGCAACGATTAATGACTATGTTGCATTAGAATATATTTTAATAAAATTATAGTATCGCTAACATTACAGTGTCATGAGCATTCTTGTTCCAAGAACAACCAGGAAGGCCGCGAAAATACGTTTGAGTATGACGGGTGATATGCGGTGTGCAATCCATGCACCAATGGGTGCAAACAATACACTTGCAACAACAATACTTAAAAACGCAGGTAAGTTAACGTAACCAAAACTCATTACCGGACGATCTGCCACAGACCAACCCGTCACAATAAAACCTATCGTACCTGCCACAGCTATAGGAAATCCAATAGCAGATGATGTTGCAACTGCTTTCCTTATATTCATATTACACCAGGTAAGAAAAGGTACAGACATCGAACCTCCTCCTACGCCCATCAAAGATGCAATTGAACCTATGCTGGTTCCAGCAACAAGCATTCCAAATTTATGAGGTAAGGTTCGATGCGCTTTTGCTTCATTTCCAAAATACATTTGTGCCGCAATTAAAAGCATAAAAATAGAAAAAATAAATTTTAAATCTTCACCCGGTATCAGCTTTGCAATAACGGCTCCCACAAGACCTCCGACAAAAACACCTGTTGCAATAACACGTACCACAGGCCAGTCTATAGCCTTATGTTTGTGGTGTGCGCGAATAGAGGAGAGAGAAGTAATTACAATTGTCGCAAGTGATGTGCCAATAGCAACATGCATGAGTACATCAATACTCACGCCTTGCGAAGTAAAGACCATGGCTAAAACCGGCACGATAATAATACCGCCACCAATGCCTAATAGACCGGCAAACATTCCTGCTACAGCACCACTAGCTAATAAAATTAAAATATCCATAAATTGCTTTGTCTAGATCATTTTAATATTGAGCTGGCCCCATCATGTAATCAGGCAACCATGTTGCTAAACCCGGAAACATAATAAGAAGTGCAATACCAATCAACATACAAATCATAAAGGGCAAGGCTCCCCAAAGAATCGTTGGTAATTTTATATCTGGTGCAATACTGTTAATAACATAAAGATTCAAACCAACCGGCGGCGTAATTAAACCAATCTCCATATTTAACGTTAGCATCACACCAAACCAAATAGGATCAAAGCCAATCGTTTCTACAATAGGAACAAGTGTTGGTGCTGCCATTAAAATAACGGCTACCGGAGGAAGAAATAAACCCGCTAATAAAAGAAAAAAGTTAATACTTAAAAGTAAAACCCACGGACTCACATCTAATGTTGCAATACTTTCTGCCAATGATTGTGTGATGTATAGGCTTGACATCATGTAGCTGAACAGCGCAGCGCTACCAATGATCATCATAATCATCACAGATTCACGCATAGCACTGCGTAAAATTTCCCAATGCTCTCGTAAGTTCCACATTTTATAAATAAGAACAACTAGAGCAATACAAACAAAAGCACCAATACCGGCAGCTTCGGATGGTGTTGCAACACCTCCATATAAAGCATAAAGCACTAAAACAATGATCATTAAGAAAGGCATAATTTTTGGCAAGATTTCAAATTTTTCTTTCCAGGAATAACCTTTGTCGCCTGCTTTAAAATGGAAGCCATTACGTTTTGCGTAATACAAAGACCACGCCATAAATAAAGCCGTTAGCATGATGCCGGGGATAATGCCGGCCATAAAAAGTCGACCAATAGATGTTTCTGTGGCAATGCCATAAACAATCATAGTGATGCTTGGAGGAATTAAAATACCTAAAGTACCACCTGCAGCAATAGCGCCTGCGGCAAGACTATCGGGGTAACCGCGTTTTTGCATTTCAGGTATGCCCATCTTGCCGATAGCCGCACAGGTTGCAGGTGATGAACCACTCAGTGCAGCAAAAATAGAGCAAGCACCAATGTTTGAAATAATTAAGCCACCAGGGACTTTATAAAACCAACGTTCCAGAGCTTCATATAAGTCACTGCCTGCTCGTGATGACGCGATAGCCGAGCCCATCAAAATAAACATGGGAATGGAAAGCAAAGCGAATTCGTTTAAGCCACCAAATAAAGTGTCGGCGATAACATCAACACTGTTTACTCCATCGAAAATTACTAAAAATACAATAGCAACTGAACCCAAGGCAAAAGCAACCGGCATGCCGGTCAACAATAAAGTAACTAAAACAAAAACAATTAATAAACCAACAATAAGCGGGCTCATGTTGAGCTCCCCATAATATCTTCCGCAGACAAACCAAATGGCATTTCATCGCCACGAATCAAATTTATAATATCTGCAATATACTGCAATGATAAAATGGCAAAACCAAAAGGTAATGAAAAATACGGAATCCAAAGTCGTACTTCCCAAATAGAATCTGATACCCAACCTCCTTCCCATGCTTCATACCAAAATTCATAACCGGTATAAGTAATAAGCAAACAAAAAAGGAGTGACATGGTTGATGCGAATAAAGCTAACCTTAAACGCCAGTGTTGTTTCAAATATAAAGGGATTAAATCAACATTAACGTGGCCGCGTGTTAACAACACATACGGACTGCCAATAAATGTAGCGGCAATTAATAGAAAAGTAACGAACTCAGTTTGCCATATTGATGATTCTTCCAGAATATAACGAACCCAAACCATTTGACAAACAACAAAAACAGCCACCAGGATCATGAGTGCGGAAGCAATTCCACATAATTTTGATGTGTTAGTAACAAACTGTATATAGTTTTTCATATGTATACTTTAAATTAAAAAAACGATCGTTATAAAATAATAACGATCGTTTTATATTTCTGACTAGAGGATAACTAATCTTTACTATAGTTTACTTAACCGACAATGCCAGATCCAAAAGCTCCCGACCACCTTTCACTTTTTCAGCAAAATCTTTGTAAGAAGTTTTGTCAGCAACCGCTCGCCACATTGCAGCTTGCTCAGAAGTCATAGTAACAACTTTAACGCCTGCTTTTTTATATGCAGCAACAAGCTTGGCATCTGCTTCTTTCGCACCTTTAGTCGCAAACACTTCAGCTTTTTTAGATGCTGTCATTAATACTTTTTGCTGTTTCTTGTTTAAGCTATTAAATGTTTTCTTAGACATTAAGATAGGCTCATACATAACCCATAAAGCATTATCACCAGGAGCAGTTAAACATTTAACTTGCTCATAAATACGATAAGAAACCAAACTTGCTGAGCTTGTGTTTGCACCATCAAGTACACCCGTTTGCAAACCTGAATAAATTTCAGAGCTTGGCATTTTAGTAATGGAAGCACCTGCACCAGCTAGCATTTGGTTAAAAGCTTTACCTGCTGCACGGAATGCCATGCCTTTCACATCTTTAGGTTCTAAAATACATTGTCCTTTAGAAACAAAGCCACCCGCTAACCAGGTATCGGCTAATACAACAACGCCAGCTTTATCCATGATGTTTTTAATTTTTTGCATGAAAGCAGATTTGTTTAAACGTAAAGCATGATCATGATTTTTAACTAAGCCCGGCATTAAGGTTAAGTTTAATTCTGGATGACGACCACCAGCATAAGCTAAAGGAAAAGCAGTCATATCCAGTTTACCTTTTGTCATCGCAGCCCATTGCTCTTTTGGTTTATATAATGACTTACCCGGATAAACTTTAATTTTAAAACCAACATTTGCTTTCGCCACATCACGCGCAATCATTTGTACCATTTCATCACGAATATCACCTTTACCACCAGGCCACTGGTGTGATGCCTTTAATGTACGTTCTGCACTTGCTGCGCCTGAAACACCAATTAATGCTGCAACAATAATTGCTGATAACTTAATTTTACTTATTTTCATTTAATGTTCCCCTTTTGCCTCTGTATTTTAATAATTTATACTACTTATTTTTAACTCGTGTATTCGAATTATTTTTATCGACTAATGAAAACCACTGCTGTTTTAAATGATCCTGCATATTCTGATCTGCTAAATCCGGATTATTATTCTTGAACGCTAGCATGATATTTCTATGTTCTTCTAAAGAATTTTCCAAGCGACCGGGAATAGTCAGTTGCATGTGGCGCGCCAAACGTAAAACTTTACGTAAATCACCAATAACACGTTGCAACCACTTGTTACCCGATAAATCCTGTACAGCTTGATGGAAAACAAAATTCTGTTCGTAATACCCATCAATATCACCTTGCTTAGCAAGGTCTTCTAATTTTTCATGCATTTGTTCTAGTTTCTGCAAATCTTCTGGCTCACAGTTTTCTACCGCTTCTCTGGCGCATAAGCCTTCAAGAACAACCATGACCGGAAATAATTCATTCAGCTCTTCAATATCCATGCTGCGCACAAAACTACCACGGCGTGGAATTAATTCGATTAAACCTTCACTATTCAGCACCTTCAAAGCTTCACGTAACGGTGTGCGACTAATACCAAAACGCTCACACAATGCCATTTCATCAATCGCGTCGCCTGGTGTAAGTTCGCGCTGATAAATCTGGTCACGTATGCGATCAGCCACCTGCATGTATAAAGCTTGGCTTATTATGCGTTCAGTCATTCGTCATTTTTCCCTAACAGTGATAATTTTTATCCATTTGATTACGAGCCCGTATTCAGTTTAGAATCCATTGTAATTCATAATTATGAATGCAATCTAAACTGTAGTGAACAAACTTGCAAGTAACAGAGCCCTTAAAAATATGAGCGATAAGCAGTACAACATATATAGTCTCTTTCAGGCGAGATTCCCTCAGGATCATGAGGCTATTTTTATAGAAACGGCTGATGGAGCTCAATATAGCTACGCTTACCTTGAAACGGAAACAGCTCGTATCGCACGATTTTTGACCAGCCAAGGCATTAAAAAAGGCGACCGTGTTGCTGTACAGGTCGAAAAATCCCCCCACGTCCTTTTTTTATACCTCGCCTGTTTACGTGCCGGTTTTGTTTATTTGCCCTTGAACACGGCTTATACAAAAACTGAGTTCAGTTACTTTCTGGAAAACGCAGAACCCAGCCTTGTGGTATGTAAAACAGAAACAGAAGAACTATTTTCAGATTTTAAAAATGAAACTCTAAAACATATCCTTACTCTGGATCTAAACGAACAAGGTAGCCTGATCAAGCAAAGTAGAAATACAGCAGCAGAATTTAAGACGGTTGCCTGCGATACCGATGATATCGCGGTTATTCTTTACACCTCAGGAACAACGGGGCGTCCTAAAGGTGCCATGATTACCCACGGTAATCTTGCTGCTAATGGTTTAGCTCTGCAAAAAACATGGGGCTGGCAACAAAATGATGTGTTGTTACATGCCTTACCTATTTTTCATATCCACGGTTTATTTGTTGCCTGTCATAATGTTTTACTCGGTGGCAGTAAAATGTTATTTCTGGAAAAGTTTGATAGTAAAACAGTTACGCAACTGTTACCTGACGCGACAGTATTCATGGGTGTACCTACTTTTTATACTCGCTTACTTGATGAAGAAAGTTTTAACCGCACTACTTGTCAGAATATGCGCCTCTTTATTTCAGGCTCTGCACCTTTGCTTGAACAAACCTTTGATGATTTTCAACAACGCAGCGGCCATACTATTCTTGAACGCTATGGTATGACCGAAACAGGCATGAACACGTCAAACCCCCTGCAAGGTAAACGCATTGCCGGTACAGTTGGTCTACCCTTACCCGGCGTTGAAACACGTATTGTTGATGAGAATAACCAACCCGTTAAAAATAATGGTGTTGGTGTTCTTCAAGTTAAAGGCGAGAATGTTTTTAAAGGTTACTGGCGCATGCCAGAAAAAACAGCTGAAGAATTCACTCAAGATCATTTTTTTATAACCGATGATATGGCACAATATAACGAACAAGGTTACATATCTATCGTTGGCCGTAATAAAGATATGGTCATCACCGGTGGTTATAATGTTTATCCGAAAGAAGTGGAATTATTGCTCGATGAAACTACCAATATAAAAGAATCTGCAGTTATTGGTTTAGCACATAAAGATTTTGGTGAAGCCGTTACTGCCATTGTTGTTCCTGATGATATTAATAACCCACCAAATGTCGATGAGCTAAAAAAACTATTAAAGAAACAACTCGCAAGTTATAAAACACCTAAGAAAATAATATTCATTGAACAACTACCTCGAAATACTATGGGGAAAGTTCAAAAAAATATTCTTCGGGAAATATATAAATCCCTATACAAATAAAGTTCCTGATAAATATAAAACAAATAACAACGTACTGAAGCCACCTATCAATGGTACCCATAAAGGTACCGTGAAACCATCATGATCTCTTTTTGAATATTTTATTTTTAATAATGCAAAATTAATTAACATAAAAATAATTAAAGTAATAAAGCTGGTGATTTTTGCCAAACTTAACAATGGAAATAGCAAAACAAAAAACAGAATAAACCCTATGATTATTATTGTTGCAATAAGAGGCGTATGGGTTAGCTTATTAATTTCACCTATTTTTTCAGGCAACCATTGTTTTCGACTCATGCCATATAGCACACGTGAAGCCATTATAACTTGTATTAAAGCGCCATTAATAACAGAGATTAAACTTATAATAGTAATAACAACTGGAGATTGCCCTGTCGTTATTTGATAAATCATCGCCAATGGTGCAGAACTCGCTGCCAGCTCTTGTGGCGACATTAATAAAATAGCGACAACAGAAATAAAAATATAAAATATTGTTGTTACAACCAGAGAAATGATGATTGCCAGAGGAATATTAATACGCGGCTTAATTGCTTCTTCTGCAACATTAACAATATCCTCAAAACCGAGATAGGCATAAAAAGCTATAAAACTTCCCATAAAAATTCCTGCCCATATTGAAGCATCCAATGGAGGGATCATTTCAGGAATTTTTGCCGGGACTAAAGTGAATGCGTCACGACCTACATACAAAATAATTAGCAAGCCAATAATTTCAACAATTGTCATGACAGATGCAATCATAACCGATTGATTAATGCCCCAGCCGCAAACCAGACCAATAAAAAGAACAAGAGAAATTACAACAACGGGCTCGGGGATTTCAAAAAAAACATTTAGATAACCGGCAAATCCATGTGCTAGTGTTGCAACCGAAACAATACCGACTAAAACGATCATTAAGCCAACAGCAATGGAAAATTGTTTAATTCCAAACCCTTCTTCAATATAAATAGCTTCACCGGCACTATGCGGAAAACGCGCAGCTAGCTCAGCATAAGAAAAGGCAGAAAATGCAGCCAGTAATGACGCTAACATAAAAGAGAATGGGGTATAAAAGCCTGCCTCACCAGCAACCTTGCCGACCAGCACATAAATTCCCGCACCTAAAATAGTACCAATGCCATAAAAAATTAACAGTGGCAGCGATAATCGCCTGATTAATTCAGGTTTATTGTTCATTTTTGTCGACTCATCATAATCGTTTATAAAAACACCACCTCTTTATGTTATTCTTATACATAACGGAATAAATTATATAGGCAAACTTGTGACAAACCCCCGTCAACGGGCCAGCGATCAGATTCATGGCAGCATACCGCTAGCTCCTCCATTAGGTGTTAATTCATACGTAAATCACTACGCAGAAGATTTTTTAGCTGGTTATAGTGATGGTGTAATTGGTATTAACAAGAATGGTAATATCAAGTTTATAAATAAAACAGCTTGCAAGCTTACCGGCTGGTTGCATGATGATGTTATAGATAAAAAAATAGAAAAAATATTTCAACTTGGTAGTATTCTTTCTCCTTCATCTGATATTAAACTCATAAAAAGCGTAATTGATTCTGCTCACCTTTTGGGCCCTGTCACCCAGCATACAATTACAACAAAAAAAAATACCGATATTCTTGTAGATTTCAGTCTTTCTCCACTAGATGAAGACACGGTTATATTGATGTTTCATTCTGTAACCACGAATAAACAACCTCGCTCGCTTCTTTACCAGGTAAGTCATGATCCTTTAACCCGGCTCAATAACCGCAATACAATACAACAAACAATTTCCCAGCTACATGAAAATTACAAAAAAGCCGGAAAAACCTACTCTATATTCTTACTCAACATTGATCGGTTTAAACTCATCAATGACTGTTATGGCCACAGTACTGGAGATCAACTACTCCAGCTTATTGCAGATAGAATACAATTTTATTTACGCGACAAAGATAATGTTGGCCGTTGGGCGGGAGAAGAATTTATTTGTCTCATGCCAGATGCAGACATAAAAACAGCCTGTAAAATAGCACAACGATTATGTAATGACATTTCGAAGCAACCCTTTTTAACAGACAGTCAAAAAATTTCTATTACTGCAAGTATTGGCATTGCTAATTTTCCTCTGGATGGTGATCGTCCTGATGAATTATATAGTATTGCGGATGCAACACTTTATGAAGCCAAGAAAAATGGCCGCAACAGAATTCACAGCAGCCAGCAAGCAACAGGAAATATTTATTCAATTGGTAGCCGACTTGAAAAGGCTTTAAATGAGAACCGTATTACACCTGTATACCAGCCTATTTTTGAGCTCACCTCTGGTAAACAGGTAGCCGAAGAAGCATTGGCGCGCATTCAGGATGAAAATGGTGAACTTATTCAAGCGCATGAATTCATTGATGCTGCAGTAGAATTACAAATGGTACATCGTATTGATTACCAGATAATCAAAAAAATGATTTCACGCTGCACTGAAAATTTTATTAAAACAAAAAATAGCCTGCCACACTTTGTTAACATATCCGCCGATCTATTGCGCCACCCTCAACTTGTAAAAGAAATAATTCAATTCGCCAAAAACAAATGTGATGAGTGTGGGCAAAATAAATGCGAAGAAAAACCTATTATAATAGAGATCACCGAGCAAGAGCTTATAGGTGACAAGGATGAAGTAAAAGATCTACTTGCTCCTTTCATAGACTTTGGAATGCCGCTTGCTATTGATGATTTTGGCAGTGGTTATTCATCTCTGACTTACTTAGCTGATTTACCCATTAGCTATTTAAAATTCGATGGTGCGTTAATCAAACGTGTTGCTTATGAAGATAGAGCACGAAAAATAATTACCGGTATTCAAAAAATGGCAGAGTCGCTAGAACTCATTACCATTGCAGAACATATTGAGGACCAGGTAACGCTGGATATGTTGCGTGAGATTGGTGTTTCCTGGGGGCAAGGTTATTTTTCTGCCGAGCCTGCCCAGTAAGTTTTTATTTAATCCAGATAGTTTTCGCATTAGTAAATTCTCGAATACCGTGCTGAGAAAGTTCACGACCATAACCCGAATTTTTTATCCCACCAAACGGTAAACGTGCATCACTTTTCACCATGCCATTAACAAAAGTACAACCTGATTCCACTTGACGCGCGACTCGTTCTCCGCGATTCGAATCTTGCGTCCAAACACTGCCACCTAAACCGTAAGGTGAATCATTTGCTATGCGTAGCGCATCTTCTTCATCTCTGGCGTGAATTACAATGGCAACAGGTCCAAACAATTCCTCATGGTAAGCACGCATTCCAGGTTCAACTCTGTCAATAATTGAGGCTTTATAAAAAGCCCCGGGGCAATCTACTGGCTCGCATCCTGTTACCGCGATTGCACCTGCGGCAAGTGTATCAACCACTTGCACATGTAACTCATCTCTTAAATTTTCACGCGCCATTGGTGCTAATGTTGTTGACTCATCCATTGGGTCACCAACTTTTAATGCTTCAACAGCAGCTTTAAAGCGAGTAACAAAATCTTCGGAAATCGCATCAACCACAATAAAGCGCTTGGCTGCTATACAACTTTGTCCTGTATTTAAAAAACGAGACATCACGGCACCTTGTACTGTGAGATCAAGATCCGCATCTTCTAAAACAATAAAGGCATCTGAACCGCCAAGCTCCAAAACGGATTTTTTTAAACTGTTACCTGCGGTTGCAGCGACTTGACGACCCGCAGGCTCGCTACCGGTTAAAGTCACTGCATGTACCCGCGAGTCTTCAATAACAGATTTTACTTGTGAAGCTCGAATCATTAATGCACGAAAAATATTTTCAGGGAAACCGGCCTGTTTAAAAACATCTTCAATTAATAATGCACATTGAGGAACGTTCGAAGCATGTTTTAAAATACCGGTGTTACCGGCAACTAATGCAGGAGCAGCAAAACGAAAGACTTGCCATAAAGGAAAATTCCACGGCATAACCGCAAGTACAGTACCAAGCGGCAGATAAGCGACATAACTTTTACCTGCGTCCGACTCTATCACTTCATCAGCTAAAAATTTTGGCCCGTTGTCTGCGTAAAAATCACAAACCGAGGCACACTTTTCAACCTCTGCACGCGCATCATTAATAAGCTTGCCCATTTCCTGTGTAACAATAAGCGCATATTTATCTTTATTCGCACGCAGAACATCTGCCGCTTTACACATCAAAGCACAACGATGAGCCATCGGCGTGTTACGCCATGCTGGCGAGGCAGCGGCCACCGCGGCCAACCCTGCCTCCAGCTGTTGAGAATCCCAGGATGGAACATCGGCTACTTTCTCGCCTGTTGCAGGATTAATTACTTCAAAACTCATACTCTGCTCCTTAAATATTTATGCTTATACCTTATATAACCCGGCCACACAGAAAATAACTATAGCTTAAATAATCAAGACCACCGAATTACACTTAATAACACATAGGCTTATAACTAAAGTGTGATCACAATGCTAATTAACTATACAATAAAGACTGCTTATTTTTATCAATTTAAAGACGTTTAATAAATATGGAAATCTATCTTGTTGGTGGTTATGTGCGTGATCAATTATTGGGGCTTGAAACCAAGGATCGCGACTGGGTGGTGGTTGGCTCAACACCCGAAGAGATGTTGAAACAAAACTATCGACAGGTCGGTAAAGATTTTCCTGTGTTCTTACATCCGCAAACAAATGAAGAGTACGCGCTTGCTCGTACCGAGCGAAAAACAGCAGCCGGTTATAGTGGTTTTAGTTTTCATGCTACCGCCGATATTACACTTGAAGAAGATTTAATTCGCCGCGATCTCACCATTAATGCCATTGCTCAATCGAACAACGGTGATTTAATTGATCCCTTTAATGGCCAGGCCGATATAAAAGCGAAAATATTACGCCATGTCTCCCCTGCTTTTGTTGAAGATCCTGTACGCATTTTACGCCTTGCTCGTTTTGCAGCACGCTTTGCAGACTTGGGGTTTAGCATTGCCGATGAAACTCAAAAACTCATGATGGAAATGGTCAATAATGGTGAGGTGGATGCTCTCGTTCCCGAACGTGTCTGGCAGGAGACTATGCGTGCATTAAGTGAGAAAACACCTGCACGTTATTTTGAAGTATTACGTGACTGTGGTGCATTAAAAAAACTCTTCCCTGAAATTGATCGCCTCTGGGGGATACCGCAACCGGAAAAACATCATCCCGAAATTGATACCGGCATCCATACTATGATGGTACTGACGCAAGCTGCAAAATTATCAGATGATCCTAAAGTCCGTTTTGCCGCACTAGTGCATGACCTGGGAAAAGGTACAACTCCTAAACATAAACTACCAAAACATATTGATCATGAATCACGTGGCGTTCCATTGGTTGAAGCATTATGTAATCGTTATCGTATTCCTAATGACTACAGAGAATTAGCAATCATAGTTACAAAGTATCATTTACATTATCACCGTGCTGCGGAATTACGTAATGCTACATTATTAAAAACACTCGAATCACTAGATGCTTTTCGTCGTCCTGAACGCTTTGAATTGTTTTTACTTACTTGTGAAGCAGACTCACGTGGACGAACGGGTTATGAAGAGCAAAAGTTTGAACAACCCAATATATATCGTAAAGCCTTCAATGCCGCTAATATAATAAATGCCAAAGAACTCGTAAAACAAGGGCTGAAAGGTAAAGCAATAAAAGAAGAGTTAGCTAAAAAGCGTTTAAAGGCCATTTCTGATACGAGAAAAAAATAAAAATCACGTTATCGAGAACTCTACACATTACTTAGCAAGATATATTGCTGCCTTAAAAAATAAAATACTCTATAATATAAAGCTCAAATATTTACTAAGTATTAGAATAACTGGATATTAATTAACAGATCCAGACATTATTCTGCAGGAATACAAAAAATGACGAGCTCAGATCAGCTAAAAAACATAACTCCAGAAATCATTAAAAAGCACTCTAATAAAAGTAATTTTAAAGCATTATTTCAAAACTTAAATACTCTTATACCTTACTTTGCTCTTTTTTATCTTGTAATGAAAAGCCTTCAATCACAACCATACTGGTTAACCCTTGGTTACACTATTCTGTTAGCATTTTTTATTGTTCGTATTTTTATGTTAATGCATGACTGCGGTCATAAGAGCATGTTCAAAACTCAAATATTTAATGTCATTGGTGGATTTTTTACCGGTGTCTTTGTCGGGATGCCACAATATGTTTGGTCGCAACACCATAATTTCCATCACGCCACAAATGGTAACTGGGAAAAATACCGTGGCCCATTAAATCTTTTATCTGTTCATGAGTTTGAAAAACTTTCTCCCCGTCAACGAAAAAAATATCAATTAAGCAGAAACATTTTACTTTCACCACTCGGTGCTTTTTTATATTTTATATTTAACCCAAGATTTAACTGGATGTTAGGTAGTACTAAATTCACAATAAATATTATTAAGAAAAAAATAAAAACGCCTGAAGAATCATTTAAAAATATTATTTCTATCAATCAATATAATCAAACACATACGGCAACTTAAATATTATGTCTCAAGCAGCACCTAAAGTTGGTTTTATTAGTCTTGGTTGTCCCAAAGCATTAGTCGATTCCGAACATATCGTGACCCAACTTCGTGCTGAAGGTTATGACATAACCGATAGTTACGAAAATGCTGAACTGGTTATAGTAAATACCTGCGGCTTTATTGACTCTGCAGTTGAAGAATCCATGGACGCGATTGGTGAAGCTCTCGCTGAAAATGGAAAAGTCATTGTAACTGGTTGCCTCGGTGCAAAAGAAGGCGTCATTGAAACAGCTTATCCTAATGTATTGGCGGTTACTGGACCACATGCTGCTACTGAAGTTATGCAAGTGGTGCACGATCATTTGCCTAAACCGCATGATCCTTTTGCTGACCTTGTTCCTAATGCAGGAATTAAACTTACACCAAAGCATTATGCTTATTTAAAAATATCCGAAGGTTGTAATCATCGCTGTACCTTTTGCATTATTCCTTCACTACGAGGCGATCTTGTTAGTCGTGAAATTGGCGATGTGATGCAAGAGGCTGAAAATTTAATTAACGGTGGAGTAAAAGAGCTGCTCGTTATCTCACAAGATACCAGTGCATATGGTGTAGACGTAAAATATAAAACGGGATTCTGGGGTAGCAAACCAATAAAAACCCATATGACAAACCTTGCTGCGGCACTTGGTGAACTTGGTGGAGATCAAGCACCATGGATACGTTTACATTATGTTTATCCTTATCCGCATGTTGATCATGTTATCCCCTTAATGGCTGAAGGAAAAATACTTCCTTATTTGGATATTCCATTACAACATGCCAACCCAAGAATTCTTAAAGCCATGAAACGTCCGGGCAATATTGATAAAACCATTGAACGGATTAAAAACTGGCGAACTATTTGCCCAGACATTACCTTACGTTCAACCTTTATTGTTGGTTTCCCCGGTGAAACCGATGATGAGTTTGAAGAGCTGCTCGATTTTCTTGAAGAAGCACAACTCGATCGTGTAGGTGCTTTTGCATACTCCCCCGTTGAAGGCGCAGTAGCAAATGAATTAGGTAATTTTGTTCCTGAAGAAATCCAACAAGAACGGCTTGAACGTTTTATGCATTTACAAGCACAAATCAGCGCCGATAAATTACAAAAGAAGATCGGACAAACCATGACCGTGTTAGTCGATAGTTACGGTGAAGAAGGTTTGGTTCTTGCACGATCCAAAGCCGACGCCCCGGAAATTGATGGCGAAGTTATTTTAGATGGTTTTGAAAATGTAGAGCTGGGTGATTTTGTTGATGTAAAAATTGTTGCCGCAACTGAACATGATTTAATTGCAAAACCCATAGAATAAAATTCTATTACTCTTTTAAAACTATCTTTTCAAAAGATAGTAAGCCATTTTTCAAACTTCCTTTGGTTACTATCCATGCAAAAGCTACGCCCAGAGAGTTTGCTAACATATCGTAATATTCAAAATAGCGTACCCCACCTAAACCCTGTAATATTTCTAATATCACACCCATAAAGATAAAAAATAATACGTAAAATAATCGCAGACGCGATGTTTGATATAACTGAGAAAACCAGGTCATTAAAATAAAATATGCGATAAAGTGTCTTACCTTATCAAAATATTCAAACTTAATATCAAATTCAGGTGGATTAGATACCAGGGAAAAATAACTCAACAAAACAACCATTGTCCAGCCAATACTTACCCATAATTTAAAATAACGTAACATTTATTAATTTTAAGAAAACTTTATGTTATGAAAATGCGGTGTTATGAAAATGCGGTGTTATGAAAATAAGTACAACAAAATAAAACCTTGCGCCACACGATAAATAACAAACGGTGTCATACCGATACGTTCCAGCATTTTAAGAAAGTAATGAATACAGATGTAAGCAGAGACAGCTGATAAAAAATATCCCAGACCTAAAGAAAACCAGTCGACACCATTGCCTTCCTGAATAAGTTTTAGAGTTTTATAGCCTCCAGCCATTAAAATAGTCGGTATCGAAAGTAAAAATGAAAATCGAGCGGCAGCTTGCCTGGTTAAACCCGAAAACAAACCTGCTGTCATGGTAATACCTGAACGTGAGGTGCCAGGGATAAGAGCTAACGCTTGAGCAAAGCCAATCATAATGCCATTTTTCCAGCTCAGTTGATGTTCATTGGTCTGAGTCTTTTTATTTTTACCCACATAATCTGACAAACCTAATAACAAACCAAAACCAATAGTTGCCCATGCAATAACAACAGGAGAACGTAAAACATTATCCACAATATCATTCAATAATAACCCGGCTGCACCAACAGGGATGGTAGCAATAATAACCATCCAGGCTAAACGACTCTCACCCACTGTTTGTTTTTTAATACATGACTGCGTCCAGTCAATACTTAACTGAACAACATCTTTTTTGAAATACCAGACAACCGCCGTTAAGGTTCCAAGATGCATTACAACGTCAAAGGCCAAGCCCTGATCCGGCCAACTACTTAATGTTGGAACAAGAATTAAATGTGCTGAACTTGAAATCGGTAAAAATTCAGTTAAGCCTTGTACTAATGCCAGTACAACTATTTGCCAGAAAAACATTTTATTTCCTTTTTATATCTCTCTTAAAACTAAACAGCACGGTCATTGTGAGGGAATAAAATGACCGTGGCAATCTCAATTTTAAAACCACTTATCAAGAGATTGCTTTGTTTCACTCGCAATGACAAGAATTATAAATACTCACGTAAGTCTCTAAAACTAAATGCAGGCAACGAAATATCACAATTTTTACTAAAACCAATCACCTTAAATAACTCACCCATTTCATGCGGTAAAGTTAACTTTTTAATTTGTGATGCCACTTCCATTTGCTGCTGCACATCACTTTCATTATTTAATGCGGCAAGTTCTAATAAACCTGCACCCATTAAAAAACTCACCTGATTGGTATACCCTATAACTTTTAAATCAGACTCTAATGCGGCATCTGCCATGGCAGTAAAATCAACATGAGCAGTTATATCTTGCAAACCAGGATAAACAAATGCATCTGGATGTGTACGATGTCGGTAGTGACACATCAATGTGCCCTGGTTGCGTTGCGCATGATAATACTCGTGCCGAGGAAAACCATAATCAATTAAAATAATAATTCCTTGCTGCAAGCTTTCAGCAATACTTTTTATCCAGTCTTCTGCGGTAAAATTAATTTCAGAAACATAACCAGAATCAAACTGTCTTTCTAGCTCGGTTTCAATATTTTTTACCCGATGAACTAACCGTTCATCAAAACTTGATTTTAATTGAAAAGCAAACTTATCATCGAGCCATACAACATTAATCTCGTTAATATCATTTTCTTTTTTCTGAAATAATTGAACAGGCATCGCATCTAATAATTCATTGGCCAAAACCACACCCGAAAACTGTTCCGGTAAAACATCCAGCCATTTAATATTATCTATAAATTCAGGAATAATTTTTTCAATAGTAACTTTTTGCCGTTCACGTAAATCAGCACTCAGTTCCAGAATCCAGTATTCTTTTGGTAGTTTATTTTTCTGTTTCAGATAAACCAAAATATCGGCTGCCATGCGTCCACGCCCCGCACCCACTTCCAGAATAATTTGTTCTGAATTCCATACGGGTAAAACTGCATTCGCTAATGCTTGTGAAAATAACGATGAAATTTCAGGTGCGGTAATAAAGTCACCCTCTTCTCCCAACTTAATACTACCTGCTGCGTAATAGCCTAATCCTGGTGCATAAAGTACAAGTTCCATATATCGCTGGAATGATATTGCCCCGCCATTTTGTTCAATTTCATTCTTAATCAGCATAATTAATTCTTCACTATGCTGTTGCGCTTCTTCAGCAGGAGCAGGCAATTCTTGCGAATCACGTGATGACTGGTAAAGTTGCTGGCTATAAGAATCGGAAGACATGAAAACAGACTAGACCTAATTGCTTGTGTTACAGTGAATGAAATTCATTCAAGGATAACACAAATGTCAGATATCCCCGTTGTTTTAATCACCGGTGCAGCACACCGCATTGGTGCAACAACAGCAAAATTACTACATCAAAATGGAATGAATATTGTGTTGCATTACCGTGGCTCGCGTGAAAAAGCACAGGCAGTACAAAAAGAACTTAATGACAAACGTGAAAACTCTGTCATTCTTATCCAGGCCGATTTACATATTACCAATGGTTTACCTGCACTTATTGAGGCATCTGTTAAAGCATGGGGACGATTAGATGTTTTAATTAATAATGCATCGAGTTTTTACCCTACAAAAATGGGCAAAACAACAGAAGCTCAATGGGATGATCTTATTGGCTCAAACCTCAAAGCACCTTTCTTTTTATCTCAGGCAGCAGCTCCTCATTTAAAAAAGAACAACGGCTGCATTATCAATATTGTTGATATTCACGCCGAACGCCCATTAAAAACTTTTCCAATTTACAGCATGGCGAAAGCCGGACTTGCAATGATGACAAAATCGTTAGCCTGTGAGCTTGGACCTGAAATTAGAGTAAATGCTGTTGCTCCAGGTGCAATACTCTGGCCAGAAAATTTAGATGAAGTAGCAAAACAGCGCATCGTTTCACGCACCTTTTTAAAACGTCAGGGTGAACCCAATGACATATCAAAAACAATTTTATATTTAATTAAAGATGCAGGATATGTCACCGGACAAATTATTGCTGTTGACGGTGGTCGTAGCCTTAATTCATAAAAATCAATTCAGACTTTAAAATCAATAATCCAAAGCTTTTGTGAATCTTTGTCAAAGCTCAACCAATGATCACACATGGTTTTTCCTGATACAGGATGAATTAACTGTGATGCTATTTCATCAAGGGGAAGTAAAACAAACGCATTTTTGGTGATTTCATCTCGTGGTAACTCTAAGTCATCTTCATGAAGAATGAGATCATCATAGAGTAGTAAATCAAGATCAACAGTTCGTGGCGAAAAACGAGGGCTACTACGATCTCGACCGTTTTCATCTTCAATTTTTCGTAATGTTGCTACAACCGTATGGACATCTTCTTCAGTTTTTAATCCTGCAACTAAATTTAAAAAGTTGCCACCATCAAATCCTACTGCTTCACTTTCATAAACGGAAGAAAGAATGAGTTTACCGTAATGCTCCTCTAACGCATGAACAGCTAAACGGATATTTTTTTCCGTATCTATATTACTGCCAATGCTGATATAAATTTTAGCCATATTTATAAAGCTATATTATTGCCTGGTGCCACGTTCAATTAAAATACCTACACCACTCGCTCCACGTACCGCCTCACCTTTATTCAGTTTTAAACGCACCCAGGGTACATTAAATTCATTAAGGATAATTTGTGCACATTCTTCAGCTAAACGCTCGACTAATAAAAATTCACTCTCTTCAACAAAGCTAATTAAACGTTTTGATACGGCTTTGTAATCAAGTGTATTTTCGATATCATCTGTTTCAGCCGCTTTTTTAATGTCGGTCGCCATTTCCAAATCCAGACTAATGGTCTGTTTGGTTTCACGTTCCCAGTCATAAATGCCAATGATGGTTTCAATTTTTAAATCGTTAAGAAAAATAATATCCATGGGCGCAAAGATACAGCATAGAGGATTAAATTTTTAGTTTTTTCTTGTCTCCTCCCCCATAAATCTTGTACCTTTAGCGCATGAATATACAATTAGAAAATCTCGACTACATCTTTATTTTTGCCGCTTATTTAATTGGCTCACTTTCTTCCGCCATTATTGTTTGCAAAATTATGGGGCTACCCGACCCACGTGGTGAAGGCTCTGGCAATCCGGGCGCAACCAATGTTTTACGCTTTGGTGGCAAAAAAGCGGCGGCCATCACTCTGGCAGGAGACATGATAAAAGGCTTAATTCCCGTACTGATTGTTAAATATTTTTTAGATATGAGTGTGCTGACACTGGCACTTGTCGGAATAGCAGCTTTTCTCGGCCATCTTTACCCTGTCTTTTTTCAGTTTAAAGGCGGTAAAGGCGTTGCCACTATGCTGGGCGTGATGTTCGGGTTTTCCTGGTGGATTGGACTGGCAACTGCTGGTACTTGGTTGTTCATGGCAAAAATCATCAAAATATCTTCACTTTCTGCCCTGGTCGCGACAGCATTGGCACCGGTTTATGTTTGGTATTGGTTCAATGATGTGGCCACGATTAGCATCACTGTTGTAATGACCGTAATTTTATTCTGGCGCCATCGTTCCAATATTCAAAATATGCTTAAAGGGACAGAAGACGCCATTGGAACCGATAAACCTTAAAATTACAGTAGCCCGGATGAAATGTAATCCGGGAAACGGTTAAAAACAATCCCCGGATTTCGTTGTGCTTCATCCAGGCTACATTTATTTTTTTCTCTGTGTCATTGGTCAAACAGCTTCAAGCGATTCCAAATCCCAACGTGGTTTGGCATTAAACTCCAGATTTTCATGTTGTCCTGCAACTAATCGCTGACAACCTGCAAAAGCAATCATGGCACCATTATCGGTGCAAAATTCCAGCCTTGGGTAATAGACCTTTGCCTTTTCTTTTTTCACCATTTTTTCTAAGCCTTGACGCAGCCGTGTGTTAGCACTTACTCCGCCGGCAATAACCAGACGTGTTGAATGGGTCTGTTGTAATGCTCGACGACATTTAATAGCCAATGTCTCAACCACCGCGATTTCAAAAGCACAGGCAATATCTGCTTTGGTTTGTTCACTTTTATCGCTTTTTTGCAGGGTATTTAAAGTAAATGTTTTTAGGCCGCTGAAACTAAAATCTAATCCGGGGCGATCACACATCGGTCGTGGAAATTTATAACGCCCCACTTCACCTTTCTCCGCTAATTTCGCCACAGCAGGACCGCCAGGATAAGCTAACCCGAGCATTTTAGCAGTTTTATCAAAGGCTTCACCCGCCGCATCATCTAATGAGTCACCAAGCAACTGATATTTTCCAATACCCTCTACGTTCACCAACATGGTATGACCACCTGACACCAGTAAAGCAATAAAAGGAAATTCAGGCGGATTCTCTTCGAGCATAGGCGCTAATAAATGACCTTCCATATGGTGCACAGCAACGGCTGGAATATCCCAGCCATACGCCAAACTACGCGCAATTCCTGCACCAACAAGCAGTGCACCTGCCAGACCGGGACCGGCGGTATACGCCACGCCTTCTAAATTTTTCGCTGTAACCCCCGCTTCAGCAAAAACCTGCTTAATTAAAGGCAGTGTTTTACGGATATGATCACGCGAGGCCAATTCAGGCACAACTCCGCCGTATTCCGCATGGATCGCAATCTGACTATATAAAGCATCGGCCAAAAGTCCCTTTTCGCTATCGAAAAGAGCTATTCCTGTCTCATCGCAGGAGGTTTCTATTCCTAATATCAACATATCACTATTATTTCACTCTTTTGGTTCTGGATCTTTGCTTTTTAGCCTTACAGGGATTAAACTTGCGCGCTTTCTCATTTGCAATAAATTTTTAGAGGTAAGGATTACATGCCTGCTGTACGCGTAAAAGAAAACGAACCATTTGATGTCGCTCTACGTCGCTTCAAGCGTTCTTGTGAAAAAGCTGGTGTTTTATCAGAAGTTCGCCGCCGCGAATTCTACGAAAAACCAACTGCTGTTCGCAAACGTGAAAAAGCTGCTGCTGTTAAGCGCAACCTTAAGAAAACGTCTCGCGATCGCAATCGCCTTAAGCGTTTATATTAAGAATAGAATTTTAGACTACCCTATTTCTTAGGGTGGTTTTATTTCGCCTTCATGACCGATTCTGCTCTCAAAACTCGAATTACTGACGATGTCAAAACTGCCATGCGCAGTAAAGACAAAGAACGTCTTGGTACTTTGCGCCTGTTAACTGCTGCTATTAAGCAAATTGAAGTTGATCAGCGTATTGAGCTTGATGACGATCAAATTATCACTGTACTCGAAAAAATGCTGAAACAGCGTAAAGACAGTATTGAGCAGTTTGAAAAAGCCGGTCGTAACGAGCTTGCTGAAATCGAAATTAAAGAAATCGAAATTCTTAAAGAATTCATGCCGGAACAAATGTCAGATGCTGATATTGATACTTTAATCAACGAAGCCATTGCAAGCACCGGTGCTGAAGCAATGAAAGACATGGGCAAAGTCATGGGGTTACTCAAGCCTCAACTTGCAGGAAAAGCCGACATGGGCGCAGTAAGCGGAAAAATCAAAGCTAAACTTTCTTAAACATCACTATATTCTCTCTCAAGAATTTTCATATAAAATAC
>CAZSCK010000017.1:29667-41647 GCA_964605385.1 uncultured Thioalkalispiraceae bacterium | reverse complement strand
CGGATTGCCGCGGGCCAACCCATAGAAGCAATACATGATCATGGGGAAATTAATTTAAGTGAAATGTTTGTCGGTAAAGATCGTTATGCCCTGGAAATAAAAGGCGACTCAATGATTGATATTGGCATTCTTGATGGTGATATTGTGGTGATTCAACCACAAAATACGGCTCAATTTGGCGATGTTGTTGTTGCCTTAATTGACGATCAAGAGGCAACCCTTAAAAGATATAAACAATTAAAAGATGGAAGTATTGAATTAAGCCCTGAAAATCAGGATTTAGAACCCATGATTTATGATGCTGCAAGAGTAAAAATTCAGGGCTTACTTGTAGGGCAGTTACGGAGTTATTAATTTCTTATAAAAAAAGACCACATAGGGCGCGGAGTTCACAAAGATAAAAACTAAAAATTTTTATATTCTTACTCTAGGAGCCTCGCGCAGCCCAGGCGACTCTCTCAACCTCAGGCTTCACCTTATCCTATGCGGTTTATATATCTTGTTTTTTATACATCAAGATTTGCAGTATTAAGCGCATTTTTTTCAATAAAGTCTCTTCGTGGTTCAACCTGATCACCCATCAAAGTGGTAAATATTTCATCCGCTGCAATCGCATCTTCAATTTGAACTTGTAGTAAACGTCTATTTTCAGAGTCTAAAGTGGTTTCCCATAATTGCTCAGGATTCATTTCACCCAAACCTTTATAACGCTGAATATGTTGACCACGTTTCGCTTCATCCATTAACCATTCCATTACTTGTTTAAAGGATGAAACTTCTTGTTTGCGATCACCGCGTTGAATATATGCGCTATCACTTAATAATTCTTGCAGCTCTTCAGATAAAGTTTTTATCGCTAAATATTCACCCGACTCAAAGAAATCTCGATCAATCACTTTATTTGAAGTTATACCATGACGAAGAACGTTTATTTTAGCGCACCAATGACTTTCTTCACCTTCAATATTATCAAGACTTATTTTATAACTTAGATTTGATTCATCTGTTGCAAGACGGTTCTCTAATTCCTGGAACCAGGTTTGTGCTTTTTCTTTATCCATACCGCTATCTATTGCAGTCATGGTAATCATTTTTTCTAAAACAGCCGCAGGATAACGTTGCGATAAACGTTTAATACTTTCCATCACGACAATATATTGATTAGCTAAAGTTTCTAATGCCTGCCCACTTAGTGCAGGAGCACTAGAATCAACAAATAATTCTGTATTATCAAGCGCTACTTGTAATAAATAATTCGCAAGCTCAACATCATCTTTAACATAACGCTCTTGTTTGCCTTTTTTAACCTTGTATAAAGGAGGTTGAGCAATATAAATATATCCATTCTCTACAAGTTCAGGCATTTGACGGTAGAAGAAGGTCAATAATAACGTTCGTATGTGGGAACCATCCACATCCGCATCCGTCATAATAATAATTCGATGATAACGAAGCTTTTCAATATTAAACTCATCTTTGCCAATACCGCAGCCCAGCGCTGTAATTAGTGTTCCAATTTCAACAGAAGATAGCATTTTATCAAATCGCGCTTTTTCAACATTAAGAATTTTACCTTTTAGCGGTAAAATAGCCTGTGTTTTACGGTTACGACCTTGCTTTGCGGAGCCACCCGCAGAGTCTCCTTCCACTAGGAATAATTCAGATAAAGCAGGATCTTTTTCCTGACAATCTGCTAGTTTTCCAGGTAAACCTGCAATATCAAGCGCACCTTTACGGCGTGTCATTTCTCTAGCTTTACGTGCCGCTTCTCGCGCACGTGCTGCATCCACTACTTTTGAAGCAATGGCTTTGCCATCTGCAGGGTTTTCTAATAAAAACTCCTGGAATTTCTCACCCACAACTGATTCAACAATGCTTTTTATTTCTGAAGAAACCAGTTTATCTTTGGTTTGTGAAGAAAACTTAGGATCAGGCACTTTTACCGATAAAACGCAGGTCAAACCTTCACGCGCATCATCACCGGAAGTGCTAACTTTTGCTTTTTTCGCATTTCCCAAACTATCAATAAAATTATTCATAGAACGAGTTAACGCACCACGCAAGCCTGCTAAATGTGTTCCACCATCACGCTGAGGAATATTATTCGTAAAACAGAAAATATTTTCTTGATAAGAGTCATTCCACTGTAAAGCCGCCTCAACAACAACATCATCTTTTTCAACATTAAAATAAAATACAGCAGAATGAAGTGGTGTTTTATTTCTATTTAAATGTTCAACAAAAGCTTTAATGCCACCTTCATACATAAACTTATCTGATTTACCGTCTCTTTCATCTAAAAGGGTAATACACACACCAGAATTTAAAAACGAAAGTTCACGAACACGTTTGGCTAAAATATCGTAATGATATTCGGTAAGAGCAAAAATTTCTGTACTTGGCTTAAAACGTATTTCTGTACCTGTATTTTCAGTATCACCAACCACTTTTAATTCATTTTGTGGATCACCAAGCGAGTAATCTTGTTGATGAATTTTCCCTTCGCGGCGAATGGTTAATTTTAATGATTCTGAAAGAGCATTAACCACAGAAACACCTACGCCATGCAAACCACCTGATACTTTATAAGAGCTATCATCAAATTTACCACCTGCATGCAACACGGTAAGAATTACTTCTGCAGCAGAACGACCTTCTTCTTCGTGAAAATCAACCGGAATTCCACGACCATTATCTTTTACAGAAACAGAACCATCAGTATGAATAATAATATTTATTTCATCGCAATGACCTGCTAACGCTTCATCTATCGAATTATCAACAACCTCAAAAACCATATGATGAAGGCCAGTGCCATCATCGGTGTCCCCAATATACATTCCGGGACGCTTTCGTACTGCATCAAGACCTTTAAGGACTTTAATATTTGAAGAATCGTAACTATTATTACTCACGGTTGAAGCTCCTAATTTTGGACGATTATTGTATCACTTCTTTTAAAACACCGTGTTCCACGTGGAACATTTTAGACTCTATTTCAGGCGGTAAAACAAATGAATTCTGTTCTGTTGCGGTAACAAATAATTGAGCTTGCGTGTCTATCAACAGCTCAATTAGATTTTGTCTATGTTCTATATCAAGCTCAGCTGCAAGATCATCAACAAGCAATATAGATTGTTGGTTGGTTTCTTGTTTCAAATGACTAATTTGAGCTAAGCGCATAGCACAAACTAAAAGCTTCTGTTGACCACGAGAAAAACTATTTTGTACAAGACTGCCTTGATGCGATATCTCTAAATCTGCTCGATGAGGACCAAAAGAGGTAAAACCTTTAAAAGTATCTTTTTCAAATGAGTTTTCTAGAGTTTCTGTGAAACTTAGCTCTGAGTCCCAACCTCGTTGATAATAAATATCGACAGATAGACCCATTAACTTTTTTACATATTGGTTAAAAATTGGTAAAAACCCAGAAAGGTAATTTTCTCGAGATAGAGTAATCATTTTAGCAAACTGAATTAGCTGTTCATCCCACAATTTAATAGATTTTTTTTCCTGTTTTCTACGTAAAGCAGCATTTCGTTGTTTTAAGACACGATAATATTGTTGCCAAGCCTGAAGAAAAGTATGTTCCACGTGGAACACACCCCAATCAATAAATTGACGGCGATATTTAGGGCCTTGCTCTAAAAGCTTATGGACATCTGGATTAATTATTTGAACAGGAAGAAGCGAGCTTAGTTCAGATACTTGTTTAACATCTGATCCATTAATTCTGATTCGTGTTTTCTGAGCTGATCTTTCTAAACCTATCGAAGTACTTTCTTTATTGGTATTTTCAATACGGGCAAAAACTTGCAAAAATGGTTGTTCAAAAGAAATAACATGTTTTATATGTGTTGTTCGAAAGGAACGAGCAACTGATAATAAATAAATAGCTTCCAATACACTGGTTTTGCCGCTGGCATTAGCACCAAATATATAATTACATCTTTTGCCTGGTTTTATTTTAACCTCTTGAAGATTTCTAACTTGATAGATATCAAGTTGAGTTAAATACATAAGTATTACAAACGCATTGGCATAACAACATATTTGCTATCTACGTCGTCTGTACCGAATAATAAACAACTATGATTAGAATCCGTTAATTGCATTACAACTTCATCTGATTTTATCGCACTTAATGCATCAAGCAAATATGCCACATTAAAGCCAATTTCAAACTCATCACCAGAATAAATAACATCAATAACTTCTTCAGCTTCATCTTGTTCCGGGTTATGTACCGTTGCTGTTAATTGATTTTGGCTTAACTGTAGACGCATCCCACGATATTTTTCATTTGATAAAACAGAGGTACGATTGAAAGCTTGATGTAAATTATTACGAGAACTCTTAACTTCATTATCACAATTTTGTGGAATAACTTGTTGATAATCTGGAAATTTTCCATCAATTAATTTTGAAGTAAAGGTTACTTCAGGAAAATTAATTCGAATATGATTTTCACTCAATGAAACGTTAATTTCATCATCTGAATCTTCTAATAAACGTGAAATTTCATTTACAGCTTTACGAGGCACAATAACTTGGCGAGTTTCATTAGGTTTAAGATCAATTATTGATTTACAAAAAGCGAGGCGGTGGCCATCTGTTGCAACAGCGATTATTTGATCGTCTGAAAGTTCGAGCATCAAACCATTTAGGTAATATCGAACATCTTGTTGTGCCATACAAAATTGTGTTTGCTCAATAAGTCTTTTAAATGTTTTTTGAGATATATTAAATTCAAAAGGTGAAATAAGAGCGTCAATACTAGGGAATTCAGAAGCTGCTAATGTTGAAAGAATGAATCGGCTTCTTCCAGATTTTAAAGTTGCTCTTTCTTGATCAATTATTATTTCAATGTTTGAACCTTCAGGTAAAGCTTTACATATATCAAGAAGCTTACGGCCAGGTAATGTTGTTTCGCTATTTTCAGTATTTTCAATTGGACATGTATTTATTATTTCAACTTCTAAATCTGTTCCTGTTAAAGATAAAATATTTTCTTTAACTGAAATTAAAACATTAGAAAGAATAGGTAATGTCTGTCGACGTTCGATAACATTATTAACCATCTGCAAAGGATTTAGTATTGCATCTCGTGAAATACTGATTTTCATATGAGCCCTTTATATATTATATAAGTATATATTAAATTATTATTACTATTATTAGTCTAAGTACTTTCTGTTAATAACGCTATTTTTCATTTAAATATCAACAACTTAACAGAAGTGTAAGTCTGTGTAAAAGAACAAAATAAACACTGATTATGCTGTGGATAAGATGTTAAAAACAGCTTTATTTAAACTTTTTTTAAATTATCCACAGCTTATACCCATTATGTTGTTAGTGTTCTTAACAGGTTAGTAAAATCTTGTTTTATCATTAATTCTTCTTCTTTTAATGCTGTAATTTTACGACAGGCATGAAGCACAGTCGTATGATCACGACCACCAAAAGCATCTCCAATTTCAGGCAAACTATGATTAGTTAATTCCTTACAAAGTGACATTGCCATTTGTCTTGGACGAACAATAGAGCGAGTTCGTTTTTTAGATAGTAAATCTGCAAGACGTATTTTGTAATATTCAACCACGGTTTTTTGAATATTATCTATCGTAACTAATTTTGCTTGTAAGGCGAGTAAATCACGTAAAGCTTCTTTAGCAAAATCCAGGGTTATTGGTTTACCGGTAAAAGAAGAGTTGGCAATTACTCTACGTAAAGCACCTTCAAGTTCCCGGATATTAGAAGGTAATCGTTTTGCAATAAAAAAAGCCACTTCATTAGGAAGATCAACACCGGATAAAGAAGCTTTACTCAGTAAAATTGCAACACGCGTTTCAAGCTCAGGCGGTTCAATTGCAACAGGTAATCCCCAGCCAAAACGAGATTTTAAACGATCTTCCAAACCGTCAATCTCTTTTGGGTATCGATCACAAGTCATAATAATTTGCTTTTGTCCTTCTAATAAAGCATTGAAGGTGTGAAAGAACTCTTCCTGAGAACGTTCTTTTTTAGCAAAGAATTGTATGTCATCAATTAAGAGTGCATCAACGGTGCGATAGTAAGCTTTGAATTCGTTAATGCGATTATGCTGGAGTGCTTTTACCATATCCTGGACAAAACGCTCTGAATGTAAATAAACAACATTTGCATCTGGATTATGTTTAATTAAATCATTTCCAATAGCGTGCATTAAATGTGTTTTACCTAAACCAACCCCACCATAAATTAACATAGGGTTATAGCTGTCACCAGGGTTTATAGCGACCTGCATTGATGCAGCGCGAGCCAGCTGGTTTGAATTACCTTCAACAAAATTTTCAAAGGTAAAGTTTGGATTAAGGGTAGAACTTCTTTTGGGAGCATCCGGTTTTGCAAGGTTTGTATTAAAATCAGGGCGTCTGGAATTATGGCTGTTTTCAGCAAGCTTTTCGCTGCCAATTACAACAGAAATAAGAGGAGGGTTATTAGTAAGGCTATTTAATATGTCCTGGATATCACTTAAAAAGTGTTCACTAACATAATCAAGTACAAATTGGTTGGGTGCAAGCAAACGAATATCGTTGTCGCGGAAAACAACCTGTAAAGGACGAATCCAGGTGCTGAATTGTTGTGCACTTAGATTATTTTCAAGTTGTGAAAAGCACTGATCCCAAATGGGCTGGGACACGGTTGACCCCCAAAAAAGGTTAAAATTGAATTATAAAATTTAGGCAAGGATTCTAACCGTAACAAGAAAAGTTATCCACAGGCTAATCGAAGAAAAGCAGAAATATAGCAGATAAAAAAATCTAACTAAATTCAAACATTTAACCCGAGTTTAAGTGTAGATAGTTGTTGACAGAAACATCATTCAGCAGTATTGTTCACGGCCATTTTTTGAACGATTTTCCAGTCCGTTTTTGACTGGATTTGTAAATAATATAACGGTTATCGCTATGAAAAGAACATTTCAACCAAGTAATTTAAAACGCGCTCGTACACACGGTTTTCGTGCTCGCATGAAAACAGTAGGTGGCCGCAAGGTTATCAATGCACGTCGTGCAAAAGGCCGTAAACGCCTCGCTCCTTAATTCGGTTTTTTCTCTCCAATGTCAACGCGGTTAACTGGTCGTTTTTCTCGGCAGCAACGGTTAACCCAAGCTTCTGAATTCAAAAGTGTATTTGCGGATCCTTATGTAAAACAAGGTGATGCGAATATGCTGCTGTTAGGAATAAAAAATAATCAAAAGACAGCGCGTTTGGGTCTTGCGGTTGCAAAGAAACAGTTAAAACGTGCGGTTTCTCGTAATCGCTTTAAGCGACTTACCCGGGAAAGTTTTCGCCATCACCTTGATATCATAAAAAACCTCGATATCGTGGTTATTGCACGTTCTGGTGCAGAACGTAAAACGAATCAAGAACTACTCGATTTATTATCGAAAAACTGGCATATCTTAAATAAAAAATGCGAAAAATTATCTCAGGTATAATAGGGTTATATCGATACTTGGTTAGCCCTTTTCTGGGACCCAATTGTCGTTATACTCCGACCTGTTCTGAATATGCACAAACATCTGTTATGCGATTTGGGGTTTTTAAAGGTGGCTGGTTAGCAATTAAACGAATAGTTAGCTGTCATCCATGGGGTAAGTCCGGTTATGATCCGGTGCCTGAAAAGAAGTCAGATTTAAATAAGTAAAAACAAACAAGAAAAGAAATATCAACGTCACTTAAAAGACTAACAATAGAAGAAGTTTTTATTATGGAACAACAACGTTTATTTTTAACTATCGGATTATTTTTCCTTTTATATCTTGCCTATGATGCCTGGCAATTAGAGTTTGGACCAAAGCCTGCTTCTGTTCCATATACACAAACAACAAATCAAACAACAGCATCGACAGGTGTTCCAATGGGTGCAGATAATACCCCGGCTTCTTCTGTTCCTCAATCATTGTCTTCAGCTCCATCCTCAATTCCTAGCGCGGTAAATGCACCAGCAGCAACAGCATTAAAACAAGCACAACGCATTATTGTTGAAACAGATGTTTTGCGTATGGAAATTGATTCACGCGGTGGCGATGTTCGCGTTGTTGATTTAGTTGCTTATCCAGAAACAAGTAAAGACGATACTAAATCTTTTCGTTTAATGAGTGATGCAAATAAAAATTTATTTATTGCACAGTCAGGTTTTGCTGGTAAGAAAACAACAAACGATGGAACGGTTATTGCCGCGCCAAACCACAATACTATATATAGAGCAGAACAAACATCTTATAAATTAGCTGACGGTAAAGAAGCTGTAAAAGTAAATTTATACTGGAACAGTCCAGATAATGTTTTATTTACAAAATCATATGAGTTGAAACGGGGTAGTTACCAGATTAATGTTTCACATAAAATAGATAACAACAGCGGCAGAATCTGGCGTGGTAATTTGTATCAACAGTTACAACGATTAGATTATGCAGATGAAAATCAATCATCCTTTATTTACACCTATACTGGTGGTGTTTTATACAGCCCTGAAGAAAAATATGAAAAAATTAGTTTTTCTGATATGGAAGATGAAAATTTAAAACGTGATATTAAAGATGGTTGGGCCGCGATTATTCAACATTATTTTCTTGCTGCCTGGGTACCACCCGTTGGAAGTCAACAAAGTTATTATACTCGTGATTTAAATCAGTCTCGTTATGCAATAGGAATGAAAACAACTAACGAAGTTCAGGTTGCGGCAGGAACAAACACGGTTTTAAATAACACTTTATATATAGGACCAAAAATTCAACAAGAGCTGGAAAAAATCGCACCGGGTTTAGAATTAACAGTTGATTATGGCGTGTTAACTTTTATTGCAAAACCTATTTTCTGGTTGTTAACAAAAATTCATAACCTTGTTAGTAATTGGGGTTGGTCGATTATCTTGTTAACCATGTTAATCAAGTTGGTGTTTTATAAGCTTTCTGAAGCCAGTTATAAATCAATGGCAAACATGCGCAAGGTTCAGCCGCGTTTAGTTGCAATGAAAGAACGTTTTGGTGGTGATCGTCAAAAGATGAATCAAGCCATGATGAAAATGTATAAAGAAGAAAAAATTAATCCACTGGGTGGTTGCTTACCGATTCTTGTACAAATTCCGGTATTCATTTCTTTGTATTGGGTATTACTAGAAAGTGTTGAATTACGTCAGGCAGATTGGATTTTCTGGTTTACTGATTTGTCAGCAAAAGATCCATATTTTGTTTTACCTTTATTAATGGGTATCACAATGTTTATTCAGCAAAAATTGAATCCGCCACCAATGGATCCAATGCAGGCAAAAATTATGCAGGCATTGCCAATTGTGTTTACCATTTTCTTTGCCTTCTTCCCTTCCGGTTTGGTTTTATACTGGGTGGTGAACAATACCTTATCAATAGCACAGCAATGGTACATCACGAAAATTGTGATTAAGGCGTAAATGCCAGATCAAAATATTGATACTATTGCTGCAATTGCCACACCTCCTGGTCGGGGTGGTGTGGGTATTATTCGGGTTTCGGGCCCTTTAGTTAAAAAAATCTCTGAAAAAATCTTAGGCAAAATTCTTCAACCTCGTTTTGCTGATTATCTCCCCTTTTTAGATCAAAATAATGAAACCATTGATTCTGGTTTAGGGCTTTATTTTGTTGGGCCAAATTCGTTTACCGGTGAAGATGTTTTAGAGCTGCAGGGTCACGGTGGCCCCGTGGTGATGGATTTATTGTTACAGCGAGTAATTAGTCTGGGTGCTCGAATAGCCAAACCGGGTGAATTTTCTGAGCGCGCCTTTTTAAATGACAAGGTTGATTTGGCTCAGGCTGAAGCCATTGCCGATTTAATCGAAGCTGGATCAGAGCAAGCCGCAAAATCAGCTGTAAAATCTTTACAGGGTGAGTTTTCTCGCTGGATTGATGAAAGTGTGGAAGCACTTACTCACCTTAGAATGTATGTAGAGGCAGCCATTGATTTTCCAGAAGAAGAAATTGATTTTTTGTCTGATGGTCATGTGGCTAAAAGTCTGGAAAAGATTTTAGGGGAAATGGATAAGATTTTTGCCTCAGCACAGCAAGGTGTTTTGTTACGAGACGGTATGCGAGTTGTGCTTATTGGTCAGCCTAATACGGGTAAATCGAGTTTATTAAATGCTTTGGCGGGTCGAGATTCTGCAATTGTGACTCATATTGCAGGTACAACGCGTGATATCTTGAAGGAAGAGATTAATATTGATGGTATGCCTTTGCACATTATTGATACCGCCGGATTACGTGAAAGTGATGATGTGGTTGAGCAGGAGGGAATTAAGCGCACCTGGATTGAAATAGAACAAGCCGATCGTGCACTTTTACTGGTGGATGATAAAATGGGAATTACAGACGAAGATGAAAAAATTCGTCAAAAACTCCCAAAATCTTTAGAAGTTACTATTGTTCGCAATAAGATTGATTTAACCAACGCTGTTGCAATAGAAAAAAATAACGAAATTGCCCTTTCTGCAAAATCTGGCGAAGGTGTTGAATTATTACGTGATCATTTGAAAAAGATCATGGGTTATACAGGATTAACCGAGGGCGTTTTTCTTGCTCGTCGTCGTCATTTAGATGCATTAATCCGAGCTAAAGAATTTGTTTTAAATGGGCAAAAACAATTACAGGAATCTAAAGCGGGAGAATTACTGGCTGAAGATCTTCGACAGGCTCAACATGCATTGGGCGAGATAACGGGCTTTGTTAGTAGTGATGCTTTACTGGGAAAAATCTTTTCCAGTTTTTGTATTGGTAAATAATGTCCTAAAAGTAGCCTGGATGTAGTGCAACGAAATCCAGGAAGTACGATATCTTTTTCCAGATTTCATTTGGGCTGCGATTTATTTTTCACTTTATTTCACCTTAAATAATTGAATTTGTTTTTTAAAGCTTTCAATTTTATTTTTACTAACATCTGCATAACGTAACTGTTGATATAAAAAAGAAATATTTTCGATAGCTTGCTTGTGATTGGGGTGTTTTATTGCTGCGCGTAAAGAAAAATCATTTGCCCCTTCGGAAGGTTTTTTTATTAAATCTTTTTTTCTAAGTTTTTTAAGAAACTTTAAATAGTATTTTTGTACTACATCATCCTTTTTATGTTTAGTAGAAAAGACATTTAAAGCGAGTATTCCAGTTAAAATAGCTAAAATACTGAATAATAATTGTGATAACCCTTGCCATGTTATTTCCGGTATTCCAAGAGCCGCAAAAAATGCTTTTTGACGTTTATTATCATAGCCCAACACCCACTGATTCCAGCGATTATTTACCGCATCCCAGGCAAAGTGTATTTGTTTCATTTGTTTTGCTAACCAGTTTGATTTAAATAAATGAGCTGGTTTTTTGAGGTTAGAGTTTAAGCGTAAAGCATCATTTGTATTTTCAATATTACCTGGTGGGATAGCTGCGGTAGGATCAACGCGCACCCAACCTTTTTTTCCAAGAAAAACTTCAGACCAGGCATGCGCATCAGATTGTCGAATAGTCATAAAATTATCGATGGGGTTCATTTCTCCCCCCTGATAACCGGTAACAACACGTGCGGGAATACCTGCGAGTCGCATTAACACAGTAAAGCTGGAAGCGTAATGTTCACAATAGCCGCGTTTAGTTTCAAACAGAAATTCATCAATTGGATTGTTATAAAGAAGGGGGGCTTGTCGGCTGTAATAAAAATCCTGGGTAGAAAAGTAATTTAAAACATTATTAACGGTGTTTTGTGGGTTGCTTGAGTCTTTCAATTTATTTATGAGTAAACGGCTTTTGTATAAATTGCTGCCCGGTTCGTTGGAATGGGACTCTGGTAATTTAAGATAGCGCTGCATTGATATTTTTGAATTTTCTGGCAAAACATAATCTGTATAGGAAGAGAGATCATATCGTTTTAGTTTTTGAATAGGCAGAATGGATAATACTTGCATATCAGCAGAAAG
>CAZSCK010000017.1:21412-29567 GCA_964605385.1 uncultured Thioalkalispiraceae bacterium | reverse complement strand
CTGAAGAATTGTTGCTTAGCCGGCTAATGCGTCCGGGTGACATTTTATCGGACAAACCGGTTGTGCCTGAAAAGGCATCTTCAGGTAATCCCCATAAAGGGCCGTTAACACGGGGAAAAAGAATAAATAAAATAATTGCAAAAGGAATCGCTTGCGAAAGCATTTTAAAGGCGAGTTTGAAGTGTTGTTTTTCATTAGAGCGTATTAACTTAAGTGGTAATGGTTTTACTTTATTAAGTTCTTTATAGTCATGTTGAAAGCCGATTAATGCGGTAAATAAAAAAACTAAAGCGAACAACATGGTAAAGGCGACAGGAATTGATTGGTTAAATAAGAAATTAATAACAATAGAAAATAAAGCAAGGTTAATAATCAGCGCGACATCGCGAAAAGATTTTATTTCAAAAAGCTTTAAACAAAGCAATCCTAACAACATTGCAGAACCGGCATTACGGCCTATCAGTGTGTGATAACTAAAAACAATACCCGCGAGAAGCATTAAAGTGAGAAGAAAAAGTATTGCTTTATTTGGAATAGCGCAGAGCTGTAATTCGTAACAGCCACGCCATAAAATTAAACCAATCATTACCGAGCTTAACCATAAAGGCAGATGAGAAAAATTTGGAAATATAACTAACAATAAACCCAGCAATAAGATTAAAGCTGCGGGTTGTATCATTGTATTTTGTAATCGATTAAGTGAGATCATTTAAACCATACAGTGCAAGTTGTTTTAAGCAAGCATCTAAATGATGTTGACCCCGACCAGGATAAATTATTAAGTCGGGTAAACGCAGGCCATAACTTAAGTTTTGTTTGTTGGCGAGTAACAACCAGCGGCAGAGTTGAGAAAGCTTTAATTCAATACCGGTTACAGTGGTATCTGACGAATTTAGCCAAAGTTCATCTGATGTGGTTGATGAAAACTCCTTGGTTTGTAAAGTTTGGTGTCGAGCAAAACTTTTCCAGTGAATATGTTGTAAAGGATCGCCCTCAACATAAGAGCGCAAACCTTTAAAATCATCCGTGCCGGATTCAAATTGTTTTTTTCCTTCAGATAAACCGGAGCTTTTAATAGGTAAATTCGTATGTAAA
The DNA here is from genome assembly GCA_964605385.1 of uncultured Thioalkalispiraceae bacterium. Lineage (GTDB taxonomy): Bacteria > Pseudomonadota > Gammaproteobacteria > UBA6429 > Thiohalophilaceae > JAGLTQ01. The sequence continues at coordinate 28,472 of CAZSCK010000017.1, read as the reverse complement.
GAGGGTTTTGGATAAACTAATAGAGTTTGATCAAATTGAATAAGTGCCCAGGCACGAAAGAAACCAAATGGAAATCGACTCTCAACAGTAAAACGAGGCAAGGGGATGAGGCCTCGTTGTTTGAAATTATGTTTAATCGTTAAGGTTGAAATGCTATTTTCATTAATATCTGCCATGCTAATGAAATGTTGAGGAGTAAAAGTATCAACGGAATAGCGTGTATGTTGGTTTAGATTATTAACCTGAACAATAAAGCTGGCATCATCATTGGCAAAGACAGGTTTACATATCGCAGGACCAAAACTAAGTTTTAGTAAATTATTATAAGTGTGAAAAATAGTAACAACAGAGAGACTGGCAAGTAAAAAAGTTAAAAAATATCCAAGGCTATTACTGTAGTTAATGGAGCCTAATAACATTATAAAAAGCAAAATGGCAAAAGCGAAACCCTGTTTAGTTGGTAAAATATATACACGACGTTGGGTTAGTAAATAGGGTGAGTGAAGCGGGCCTTCGCCAATAAAAAAACGCTGTAAATTAAACTTAGCCTTTAAAGCAGAAAACATAATTATGGAATTGCGACATCTTGTAATAAAGCATCGAATACTTGGACAGCATCAGAATCTACAGCATGTAAACGATGTTGAACAACACTCGGTAAAACTGCTTGCACATCTTCAGGAATAACATAATCACGATCATTTAACATTGCCCATGCTTTACTCACATGTAATAAAGCTAAACCAGCTCGGGGTGATAAACCATATTCAAAAAGCCCTGATTCACGAGAGTAAGCAATTAAGGCTTGCACATAATCAAGTAAGGCATCTGATGTGGTGATGTGTTGAACCTGTTCTTGCATTTCATGTAGTTGGTTTTCATTTAAACATGCGCTGAGATTATTTAAGGCGTCACGGCGATCATCTGAAATAAGTAGCAGACGTTCTGCCTGCGCATCGGGATAACCTAATGAAATAGACATTAAAAAGCGATCAAGTTGAGATTCAGGTAAAGGAAAGGTACCAATCTGCTCGGAGGGATTTTGTGTCGCGATGACAAAAAAGGGTGTAGGCAATTCCCGGGTTTTTCCATCTAAAGTAACCTGTTGTTCCTCCATTGCTTCAAGCAAGGCACTTTGCGTTTTAGGTGTAGCACGGTTAATCTCATCGGCTAAAAGAACATTGCTAAAAATAGGGCCGGGGTGAAAGGTAAACTGGTTATTATTTTGCTCAAAAATAGATATACCCAGAACATCGGCAGGTAACATATCGCTGGTGAATTGAATGCGATTAAATTGCAATCCAAGTAACTTCGCAAAAGTGTGTGCCAGCGTGGTTTTACCGACTCCGGGTAAGTCTTCAATCAAAAGGTGCCCTTTTGCCAAAATGCAGGTTAGTGCTAAATGTAGTTTGTGTTCTTTTCCCAGAATGATGGTATTGGCAGATTTGATGATTTCTTTTAATTGAGTGCTGTGGTTGTTTTTATTCATAAGCTCGGCAGATAGTTATATAGTGATGTTAAGACCTTAATTTACGTAAATTGTTCGCATATGATTCGACTCAATATAATTAAATACGCTATCCTCATTTTTAGCACCATAACGGTATCAGCCTGTTCGTCTTTTGGCTATTACATGGATCTCATGGCGGGACATTCTGAGCTATTAGAGCAACGAAAACCAATATCTGAAATTCTTGCGGATAAAGAAATAAAATCAAAACTGCGGGATCTGCTGGAAACAAGCCAAAAAATACGCGATTTTGCTTCTAAAGAGCTCGATCTTCCGGAAAATGATAGTTATCGGATGTATGCTGATTTAAAGCGCCAATATGCGGTATGGAATGTGGTTGCGGCAAAAGAATTTTCGACTGAAGCCAGAAAATGGTGTTTTCTGTTTGTTGGTTGTTTGAGTTATCGCGGCTATTTTTTGAAGGCTGACGCTACAGCCTATGCCAATGAGCTAAAGAAAGAGGGTTACGATGTTTATATTGCCGGAGCTAAAGCCTACTCAACTTTAGGCTGGTTTGATGATCCCTTGCTTAATACCATGATGTATAAATCAGAAGCTCGTCGGGCAGGCATTATTTTTCACGAGTTGGCGCACCAGGTTGTTTATATCGAAAATGATTCGGCTTTTAATGAGGCTTTTGCCACCACGGTTGAAGAAGAAGGAATACGCCGCTGGATGGAAAAAAATGGAAAAAATAAACAATATCAGGAATATTTGATTAATAAAAAACGAGATTCAGAAATTAACCAATTACTTCAAGAAACACGAGAAGAATTAAAACAACTGTATAAAATAAAAATAAGTGATAAAGAAAAAAGACAGAAAAAAATAGCAGCTTTTTCTTTAATGCAAAAAAAATATGCTCAGCTTAAAAAATCATGGGGTGGATACAATGCCTATGATCATTGGACGAGGCAAGAATTAAACAATGCGCATTTATTATTAATCGCAACTTATCATGATCTGGTGCCAACATTTAAAGCGATGTTAAAGAAGGAAAATTATAATTTAAAAAACTTCTATAGTGCTGTTGAAAAACATGGCGCGTTGGATAAGGAAGAAAGAAAACATCAATTAAAACAATTAGCAAACAAATAAAATTATATGGAAATAATCTTACTAAGACATGGCAAGCCCGAGGTGGAATTAAGCGGCTATTTAAATGCCGATGAATTTAAACAGCTCGTGTATTCTTATTCGCAATCAGGTATTCAGGGATCACCAGCAAAAAAATTAAAAGAATATTTTACTACTCACTATGTAGTCTGTAGTGATTTACCGCGCTCGATTGAATCAGTTAAAAAAGTAGGTTTAAATAAAATTCATTTATCAGAAGCTCTTTTTAGAGAAACAGACATCCCACATTTTGACAAAAGTATCTTAAAGTTACCCGTGACAGCCTGGCTTATTATGTTAAGAATTATGTGGTTGTTTGGTTTTAAGAAAAATGGAGAGTCTTTTTCAGAAGCAAAAAATAGAGCAAAAGATGCAGCTAGTAAACTTATAGATTTAGCAAAAGAAAATAAAAAAGTTATTTTGGTTGGTCATGGCTTAATGAATCGATTAATTGCTAAACAATTACTTTTTAACCAGTGGCAAGAAAGCGATAAGTCAGGAAAAAGATATTGGGAATTTGTAAAATATATTTATTGATTTTATTCACTATATTTAATTTTCTCCCATTATATTAATCAATTTTATTTCCTAACATAGCATCTTTTAGATCCGAGTCTGCAGGTTCTTCTCCTAACCAGATTTTCAGGAGAGCGGTAAAAAAGTCATCGCCTTCAATAAGCCCCATTAATTTACCATTTATTACTACCCGGGTGCCTGTGGTAGGGATAAAGTCGAAGTTAATGATGTCACCCTTTTTTACCGTGACAAAAAGGCTATTAAACTGATCGATTTGATTTTTTATTTTTGCAAGCTGTTCTTCTGAGCTGTTGTTTTCAAAGCCATCATTCCATCCGTTAACGAGTTTTTCTTTGTTTACTTCATCATAAAGAAAGTGCATGCTAATTCTTTTTTCCCCTTGTGCTTCATATACACCTTTAGCCGAATTTTGTTTTGTTTCTAGATATAAACTGCCAACATAAATATCAAAAATAAATTTTGTCCGTATGCCTGCACCATTTAATTTGAGTTTGGTGGACTGATCTGAAAAGGAAATAGTATCTGGTATATTGATGCCGGCGATTTCTTTGGCTTGTAATAAAAAAGGATAGAGAGATGAGACAGAGAGCAATAGAAGTAAAAGTTTCATGATATCTTCCCTTTGAATAGATTATTCATTTTCATGTGTCACAAGTATTTGTACATTATCTTCATCAATAGTTACATAAACGCTGATGGGGCGACAGCATACCTGACAGTCTTCAATATACTCCTGTTCCGTAGTAGTGCAATCAACAATTTGTGGGGTAAATTTTATTCATAAAAAAAGCCCTACTTTCTTTGAGTAGGGCTTTTTAATTAAAGCTTATATGTAAGCGTTAATTAAGCAACGGCATCAGTATCCATTTCTTTATGATAGCTAACAACACGTTCAACTTCATTTTTAGAACCTAAAATAACCGGTACACGTTGGTGTAATGCTTTAGGTTTAATATCCATGACGCGTTCACGGCCTGTAGAACATACACCACCGGCCTGCTCAACAATGAAAGCCATTGGATTTGCTTCATATAAAAGGCGTAATTTACCTTCAGTACCATTAGCAACCATTTTTGAATCTAATGGGTACATGAAGATGCCACCACGAGTCAAAATACGATGTACTTCAGCAACCATGGATGCAACCCAGCGCATGTTGAAATCTTCGTCACGTGCGCCAGTTGAACCTGCTAAACATTCATCAACATAACGTTGTACAGGTTTTTCCCAGAAACGAGAGTTTGAAGAGTTAATCGCGAATTCGCGAGTATCTTCAGGAATAGTCATTGTTGGGTGAGTTAATACGAACTCACCAATATTTTGATCTAAAGTGAAACCGTTAACGCCGTTGCCGGTAGTGATAACCATCATGGTAGATGGGCCGTATAAAGCATAACCGGCACAAACTTGTTCAGTACCTTCTTGTAAGAAGTCTTCAGCTGTTGGATTTTGGCAATCACCTTTACAGCGAACGATTGAGAAAATAGTACCAACAGAAACGTTGACGTCCATGTTTGAAGAACCATCGAGCGGATCAAACGTGAGTAAGTATTTACCACGTGGGTATTGCTTAGGGATGTGGTAAATATCATCCATTTCTTCTGAAGCCATAGCAGCTAAGTGGCCGGCCCATTCGTTGGTTTCAAGGAACACATCATTGGTGATGATATCCATTTTTTTCTGTTCTTCACCTTGCACGTTCTCAGTGCCAGCAGAACCTAAAACGCCAACAAGTTCGCCCTGGTTAACGAGGTTTGAGATAACTTTGCATGAAGTGAAGATGTCATTTAAAAGTGAAGTGAAATCACCAGTAGCTGAATCAATATGGCGTTGTTCTTCGATAATAAATTGGGTAATGGACGTTTTGCGGTTATGCATTGCGTTCGACTCCGGATAATTTTGGTTTAAAAGCAAAATACGCCCAATCAAGGGCGTATCAATAAAATGGTTTAAATTTTAAGCAAGCATATCAGAGTATTATAATATAGTAAATTTAAGGGTCTATATTAGAGATGAAGGGGGAGTTATTAAAGGCAAAGTTTTACAGATAAATGTGGTGATAATCGTTAAATATGCGGCTAACAGTCAGCTTCAGGATAGTTAGCCATCGTGCTGAGTTCTTTCATTTTAGTTTCAATCCAGCATTCAGCTTCTTGCATAATTTCATCTGGTTTTTTGCCTTTGGTTTCAATAGCGGGGCCAATACTAAAAACAATTGTCCCTGTTTGACGAGAAAAGAAGCCTTTGGGCCAGTATTCCCCTGCAGTATGAGCAACGGGAATGACTTTATGTTCGCTTTTTGAGGCTAAAATTGCCCCGCCTTTTTTGTAGGTTAATTTGGTTCCTGGTTTAGAGCGGGTACCTTCAGGAAATATGACAATCCAGATGCCTTTAGATAGCCGATCTATGCCTTGTTTAACTATTTGTAGTATCGCTTTGCGACCGGCTTTACGATCTATTGCGATAGGATCCAGGGCACGAAGTCCCCATCCAAAAAATGGTAGCCATAAGAGTTCTTTTTTAAGCACAAAAGTAAGTGGCGGAAATACCCGTTGTACCATCATTGTTTCGAGAGCAGATTGATGTTTGCAAAAAATAATACAGGCTTCGTCAGGGATGTTTTCTTTACCTTCAACTCGATAGTTAATTTTGCATAAGTTTTTAAGAACCCAGAGATTAAGAACAGAATAAAAATTAATAAATCGGTATCTTACGATAAATGGAAAAGGTAAAAATATGGTACCGACAATAGAGATGTAGACAGATGATATAAACATCGTGCTGACAAAAGCGAGTGAATAAAAGTATTGCAGATAAATTTTAGGTTTAAACATATGCTTTTTTATCGTTTTGAAGACCTAATTATTAGAGTCTTTTAAAAGTTGGTTAACAAAATCAGAGAGATCATTATATACAGGAATACCGTCCAGTCCTTCATCTTTTTTTATGGTGCGTTCGCCTTTACCAGTACGAACAAGGTGAGGTTTTGCTTTTATAGACTGGGCAGCTTGTAAATCACGTAAAGAATCACCGACAACTAAAATTTCTGAATAATCGGATAAACCTGCTTGTTTTGCGATATTGAGATACATGCCGGCTTTTGGTTTTCTACAGTCACAGTTGACAGCCGGTCCATGTGGACAAAATTCAATACCATCAATTTCTGCATTGTATTTTTTTAAAAGTGACGCGAGTTTTTCATGCATTGCATTTAACGTTGCAACATCATAGAAGCCACGAAAAATTCCTGATTGATTGGTGGCGATATAAACCTTATAACCTGCGTGTTTAAGTTTAGCGATAGCTTCGACACTGCCTGCTAGAGGAATAAATTCATCAACGGATTTAATGAAATTATCAGAGTCCTGATTAATTACACCGTCACGATCCAGGATGATTATTTTCATAGATACAAAGTCAAAAGATTTCAACGCAAAGGCGCAAAGACGCAGAGAACGCAAAGGTAATTTTAAAGAGAAAGCTTGAGTAAAGTATTACAGTCATTTTATTTAATTTTAGACGTTTTCTTTGCGATCTTAGCGTCTTTGCGCCTTTGCGTTGGGTTTTCAATCTTTAAATTCTGAAACACGAATACGACCATTAATTATTTTAGAATCACGCTGCATAATTTTATCCATTTTATTCCAGAAGGCCTGGTTTAAATCAAAGTCTGCGGCAATCGCAGTGCCGAGTAATAAAATAAATAAATCAGCGGTTTCTTCTGCAAGCTCTTCTTTGCTTTTACCTTTAGTAACACAAGAAGAAATTTCACCGAGTTCTTCAGCCATTAAAGAAATACGGTAGGTGAGTTCTTCGCCACCGGTATTTTTGAAATCATGTTTGTCATGAAAGGCTTGCACCTTTGCGAGCATGTCTTTGTAAGAGTCATTGTTCATT
>CAZSCK010000017.1:14869-21312 GCA_964605385.1 uncultured Thioalkalispiraceae bacterium | reverse complement strand
GTCATGAAAGGCTTGCACCTTTGCGAGCATGTCTTTGTAAGAGTCATTGTTCATTCTTTATTTTTACCTGTCATTGCGAGCGAAGCGTGGCAATCTCAAACTTTAGAGTACTTAACAGTAAGATTGCCGCAGTCATTCTATTCTTTCGCAATGGCCGTATCGTTATTTTTGTAATTTTGAAATATCGGCAATTTGTAAAAACAAACCATGCAATTTATTTAACAAAGCAATACGGTTATTTTTTAATGCGTCATCATCGGCCATTACCATTACATTATCAAAAAACTGATCAACACTTTCACGTAAAGCAGAAAGTTCGGCTAAAGCATCCTGATATTTAGTTTCATCAATTAAACTTTGAACTTTATCGTCAAGTTCAGTTAAAGTCTGATACAAATCTTTTTCAGCCTTCTCTTGTAATAGCTTTGTATCGATCTTTGTTGGTAAATTACCTTTCACTTTTTTCAGGATATTACCGATACGCTTATTTGCAGCAGCAAGGCTTTCTGCTTCGGCACGTTGGTGGAAAGCATCAACAGCCAGTAAACGATTATTTATATCAAGCGGTTTTGTTGGTTTAGTGCTTAGTACGGCAGCCAACACGTCCGGATGAATATCCTTATCAAGATAATAAGCATGTAAACGATCTAACATGAAATCAAACACACCTGTTTCTGCTTCTGAAGCTTTGATGCTCGCGTCATGCTGTGTAGCAGCAACTTTGATTAGGTGTAATAGATCTAAATCGAGATTGTCTTCAATTAAAATACGTAATACGCCTAAAGCAGCACGACGCAATGCAAACGGATCTTTATCTCCAGTGGGTGTTTGACCAATTGCAAAAATACCTAATAGTGTATCCAGGCGATCAGCTATCGCTAAAGACTGGCTGGTTATACTTTGCGGTAATGTGTCACCTGAAAACTTTGGTTTGTAATAATCTTCCAGTGCTTGTGCAACTTCTGGATTTTCACCATCATGGTTAGCATAATAACGCCCCATTACACCTTGCAGGCTGGGGAATTCACCGACCATTTCAGTCATAAGATCACACTTACAAAGTTCGGCGGCACGAAAAGCAAGTTGCGTATCGCCGGCAAGTTGATCTGCAATAGCACTTGCAAGCTTACCTACACGTTTTGTTTTATCTAATAAAGTACCTAGTTTCTTTTGAAAAATAACGGTAGCTAATTGTTCAGTGCGATCAATTAATTTTGATTTGCGATCTTGTGACCAGAAAAATTCAGCATCAGCAAAGCGTGGTCGAATAACGCGTTCGTTACCTTCCTGAATTTTAGACACATCTTTGCTTTCAATATTACTAACAGTAATAAAATGCGGCAATAATGCCCCTTTTTTATTAACAACATAAAAATATTTTTGATTGGTTTTCATCGTCAGGATTAACGTTTCCTGTGGGATATCAAGAAAACGTTTTTCAAAATTACCCATGACGGCTACAGGCCATTCCACCATCGCAGCGACTTCTTCCAGTAAGTCTTCATCGATCATGGCTTTGCCTTTTACGCTTAAGGCAATCTCATTTACCTGGCCGCGGACGGCTTCTTTACGACGATCAAAATCTGCAATGACTTTGCCGTGTGTTTCTAACAGCATTTCATATTCAGAAGGCGAAGGAATGGTAATGTTTTCCGGATGATGAAAACGATGACCGCGGGTTTCACGCCCACTTTTTATGCTTAAAATTTCAGCATCAATAACATCTTCACCAAAAAGTAAAATGAGCCAATGCACAGGGCGTACAAATTGTGCATCTAAATCAGCCCAACGCATACGCTTTGCAATAGGCAGTTTATCTAAAGAGGTTTGTACAATCGCAGCGATTAGTTCGCTGGTTTTTTGACCTTTTTGTTTGGTTTTAAAATTTAACCAGGCGCCTTTATCCGTTTCCAGTTTTTCAAGATCTTCAACTTTAACACCGCAAGAACGAGCAAAACCCTCGGCGGCTTTGCTTGGACAGCCATCTTCATCAAAAGCAGCAGCAATAGCGGGGCCACGGCGTTCAACATTTTTATCTTTTTGTTTAACTTGCAGCTCACTAATGACTAAAGCGAGTCTTCTTGGAGTAGCAAATTTTTTGATTTCGGAAAAAGATAAATCTGCTTTTTCTAAACCTTCTTTCACGCCATTATAAAAAGCAATCGAGAGTTTGTTTAATCTTGTTGGTGGTAATTCTTCTGTACCGATTTCAATCAGGAGATCTTTTGTCGCTGAATTTTTAACATCGTTCATGACTTGTCTCCTTTATTAACCATGGGAAATCCAAGTGACTCGCGTTTTTCATAATAAGCTTCAGCAACGGCACGTGATAATGCACGCACCCGTAAAATATAACGTTGGCGTTCAGTGACGGAAATTGCATGGCGTGCATCGAGTAAATTAAAGGTATGTGAGGCTTGCAGCATTTGTTCATAAGCGGGCAAAGGCAGCCCGGCTTCATTGAGTTTTTTACTTTCGCTTTCACACAAATCAAATTGTTTAAATAACTCTTCGACGTTAGCGTGTTCAAAGTTGTAGGCAGATTGTTCTACTTCATTTTGATGGAAAACATCACCATAAGTGATTTTGCCCTGAGGTCCATCTGTCCAAACAAGGTCATAAATACTATCAACACCTTGTAGATACATAGCGATACGTTCAAGACCGTAGGTAATTTCACCGGTGACAGGCTTGCATTCGAGTCCACCAACTTGTTGAAAATAGGTAAATTGGGTCACTTCCATGCCGTTGAGCCAAACTTCCCAGCCGAGCCCCCAGGCACCAAGCGTGGGTGATTCCCAATTATCTTCAACAAAACGAATATCGTGGAGTAATGGGTCAATTCCCAGCATTTTCAAAGATTCGAGATATAGTTCCTGAATATCCAGTGGTGAAGGCTTAATTGCGACCTGAAATTGGTAATAATGCTGTAAACGGTTCGGGTTTTCACCATAACGGCCATCTGTGGGACGGCGGCAAGGCTGGACATAAGCCGTAGCCCAAGGCTCCGGGCCTATGGCACGTAGAAAAGTGGCTGGATGAAAGGTTCCTGCGCCCATTTCCATGTCATAAGGTTGCAGAATAACGCAGCCTTTATCAGCCCAATATTGCTGCAAGGCGAAAATAAGGCCTTGAAATGTATCACCAGGATTTGATGCTGTTGCTGAATTAGTCAAAAGATTGTCCTGTAAAATTCTTACCGTTTAAGCGGGCTATTATAAAGGGTCGCTACGAAGAAAAGAATAAAAAATCACGATGAGTGGAGGGCGGAAGGGCTTTATATAGTATTTTATAACTTCTGCTTGTCTCTAAAAAGTTAAAAGCAAGGTTTGAGCTTTGGTGCCAATAGATTTCTGATGGTTTAGCGAAATATACTACTAATTAAGTCAAATACTTTATTGGGTGAAGTGCTTTCTGAGAGCTCAAATATCACATATAAAAAAAGCCGCAACAATTTATTTGTTACGGCTTTTTTAATTGTTCTTTTGTGGCTAGCTGCTAATAAATCTAATTATTTACCAGCACCAGAGCCAACAAAAGGCTCTCTTTCTCTAGTACAGGATTCATTGGCTTCATCACCGTAACCTTGTTTGTTAGCGTACGATAATGCGCTCTCATTACAACCTCCATAGTAGACCATTTCTAGCTTAGGCCCTTGAATGATAATAAGTGTATCGCCAGATTGTTTGTTAGCTTTTTGACCAGAGTATGATGATGAGTGGTAACCCGTATCATGTAGTGATTGATTAATGCGTGCATTTTTCATTGCATTTAAATGATCATTAATCATGGCCATGCCGCTACTGTTTGATCCTGTATAGTGCGATCCTCCATAAGTTGCTGCATTTGAAAAGCCACCTCTTACAGCCTCATTTGCCATCGCTTGACCGACTATACTTAAAAAACTTGGGCTTGATTTTGGGCTTGTTCCTATCAAATTTGTTATTGCACTTTTATAATCAGAAATTCTATCTTCAGCCTCAGGCAGTGTTTTTGCATATGTTGATATAGCTTTATTATATGATTTCAGGCTTGATGCACGTATTTGTATACCCTTATCTCTCTCAGCTAATTTCTTAAAAAGTACCATGTTATTTAAGACCGTATTTTTTGCTGTGGTAAATCTATACTCTATTACTGAATAACTCTCCTGATTTTTTGCATTACTTGCAGCAATACCACTTTTTGCTGTTGATCGACTTCGTGCGGTTGCTAAAAGTCTTGCATTTTTTATTCGGTATTTAAGTGCTCTTTTAATCCGAACAATTAACTTGGTTGATTTATCAGTACTTCTAACAATTTCTTCAAAGGCTTTTTCATCTTTATATGTACTATATAGTTCAGCTTTTCTAGCAGCTTGTGCTAATTTTTTTCTTTTATTTCTGGCAGAAGCTTGTCGAGTTTTTAGCATATCGTTTTGTTTAAGGAACTTGGGGTTCATATAATAAAAATGCTTATATGTTTTCCCTGATAAATTTACACTGCTTTTCTCAAAAAAATCTCTTCTATCTGGATCATCAAGAGTAAAGTTATGCATTAGAGTTATTTTTCCATTTTTATAATCAAAATCTAGAAAAGGAGAATAAGGGGATGCTGAAAATATTGAACTGTTACTCTCTGAGAAAGAAACAGGTACACGAATAAAGTAGGCTTTTTTATTTTTAATATTAAACTCTGAAACATAGTTAACATAAGCCGATGCAATCATAATATAGCCGGCTTTATCTTTAGGCACCTTCACTTTAAATAGTTCAACCCAGTCAAAAGGTTTTACAGCACCTACAAATAGTTTTATTTTTTTAATCTCTTTATGATTACTTAAACCAATAATTTTTAACTCAACAATAGTGATATCTTTTTTAGTCAATAATTCATTATTCATGTTTTGAGCTAGACGCCATAGTTCATCCATTTGGTAATAACGACCAAGCCCCCAATTTTCTGGTCGACGCTTAAGAGCGTTATATTCTAATTTCATTGAACTGTAGCTGCGACTATCAGCTGTGCTTTCTAATACAACAGGAAGAGCAATTAATTTCATTGCTTTTTTTAAATGTTTATTATCTGTTTCAATGGTTTTTGTTACCGGAATCAAATTTATTTTTGGTGGATTATCGATATTTTTGTAGAGTTTAATTTTATGCGTATAACCGCATCCTTGTAAAAATGAAGCAGCAAATATCACCAAAGAAAGAACATATAAATGTTTCATACAGCACCTTAGGTAATTGGGTTAAGATTATTTTGAATTCGAGGATAAAGCCTACCATATAAGAAAAAAGAGAGCAGCTTTCTTGATGTCTCTTCCTTTCTGCTTTTTTGTGCTTAAATTCAGCTCAATAGTTTGTTATTCTAGTAGCCCATTTTCACCTTATTCCCTTTAATATTGACGGTTTTTATGAGCAAACAACGCAGAGCAGTTTCCCTTATTTCGGGTGGTTTAGATTCACTATTGGCGACGAAAGTCATTTTGGATCAAGGCATCCATGTGGAGGGCATTAACTTTTTCACTGGATTTTGTGTTGAGGGACATACGCATGCCATCCGTAAGCAAGATAAAGATAAAGTAAAACGAAACAATGCATTATGGTCGGCAGAAAAGCTGGGTATTAAATTACATATTATTGATGTCGTTGAAGAATACAAAGACGTTTTGTTAAATCCCAAGCATGGTTATGGACAAAATATGAACCCTTGTTTGGATTGCAAGGGTTTTATGGTTAAGAAAGCCGTTGAGTGGATCAAAGAAAATGATTTCGATTTTATTATAACGGGTGAAGTGGTTGGGCAACGACCGATGTCGCAACGCAAAGAGACCATGCCAATCATTCAACAAGAGTCGGGTGCGGGCGATTTGTTATTGCGTCCACTATGTGCAAAAAATTTACCAGAGACATTACCTGAGCGAGAAGGTTGGGTAGACAGAGAAAAGTTACTTGATTTTAGTGGTCGCACCCGTAAACCACAAATGTCATTAGCTGTTGAGTTTAATTTTGAAGGCTATGCAACACCCGCAGGCGGATGTTGTTTCTTAACCGATAAAAATTATTCTGATAAGTTAGTCGATATGTGGGAACACCGTTCAAGTCGTGATTATGAATTAGATGATTTAATAATGTTAAAAGTCGGCCGTCATATTCGCCCAAATAAAAATTTCAAAATGATCGTTGGACGTGAACAAGGTGAAAATAAATTTATGGAAGGCTATCGTAATATGTATCCATACATTCACAGCACAAGCCATAACGGCCCGTTAACTTTATTGGATGGCACTTTAACTGATGATGATGCCGTACTTGCCGCACGAATAGCAGCACGATTTGGGCAAGGACGTGATGCAGATGAAGTTGAAATGGCAGTAAAGTATCCCGATGGAAAAGAAAAAATAATAAAAGTAAAACCTATGGCTAAAGATGACGTTCTTGAAGCGTGGTATGTTTAAT
>CAZSCK010000017.1:0-14769 GCA_964605385.1 uncultured Thioalkalispiraceae bacterium | reverse complement strand
CAAGATAAAATTAAAACATTAAATATGGGAGATGTACTTGAGGTTGTTTGTACAGATCCGGGTGCCTTGCAAGATGTTCCAGCATGGTGTCGTATTAATGGCCATAAAATTTTAGAAACCAAAGAAACAGAAGATGAAGTATTTATTATTATTGAGGTAGTAAAGTAAATGTCACACGATCATAGTCATCACAGTGATCCTGCTGTTGACGATGAAGGTAATACCTTATTAACTTCAAGCCAGCGTTATAAAGACACCGTTCGGGTTACCTTAATCGGCTCGGTTGTTGATTTGCTTTTAGGTGTGTCTAAAATTTTTATTGGTTTCACTGCTCAGTCACAAGCTTTAATTGCTGATGGTGTTCATTCTTTATCTGATTTAGTTACTGATGTTGCTGTTTTATATGCGGCAAAACATTCGCACCAGGAAGCAGATGAAGATCATCCCTATGGCCATGGACGAATTGAAACCGTTGTTACCGTTGGTTTAGGTCTTGCGTTAATGGGCATTGCGGTGGGCATTATGATTGATGCTACTCATCGTTTATTTAATCCTAATACTTTGTTGTCGCCCGGCATGTGGGCATTAGTCATTGCGATTATTTCGGTTTTCGCGAAAGAAGCGATTTATCAATACACCATGGTGGTTGCACGTCGTTATCGTTCAAATATGTTGAAAGCTAATGCCTGGCATAGTCGAAGTGATGCGATTTCATCAATTATTGTAGTGGTTGGCATTATTGGCAGCATGGCGGGCCTAACCTATCTTGATGCGATTGCAGCGATTGGTGTCGGCATTATGATTGCTAAAATAGGCTGGGATTTAGCCTGGCACAGCCTCAAAGAACTCATTGATACCGGTCTCGAAACAGAGCGGGTGAAGGAAATAGAAAAAAGCATCCTTGAAGTCGATGGTGTGAATAAATTACATATATTGCGGACTCGACAAATTGGCGCAGATGCCCTGGTTGATGTGCATATTGAAGTGGAACCCCATATCAGTGTGTCAGAAGCTCATTATATTAGTGAAACGGTGCGTAATAAGCTGATAAAAGAGGTTGAAGAAGTGATTGATGTGATGGTGCATATCGATCCGGAAGATGATGAGAATTTGCCAGAAATCACCAAATTACCGTTAAGGCAGGAAATGTTGCAGAAAATGGAGCAAGCGTGGGCAAATCTTGAAGAAGCCAGCAAAGTTGAAAATATTACAATGCATTATTTACAGGGAAAAATACAAATAGAACTTTTGTTACCGCTAGCAATTCTGCATAATGTGCGCCCAGATACAAAAAAAGCAGTGGAACAGCGGTTTAAACAGGCGCTGGCAGATATACCAGAAATTGAGCAAATTTCTATACATTATCACTGAGTATCGATAATGACGCACTGTTTTGGTGCGGCTTGTGGTTTTTTTGCACCAAAATAGACGCCACCAAGGTTATTAAAAAATAAAAGCAAGATAAATTTTGATAAAAATCAGTATCTTAGCTTATAAACAATGAGTGGCACGTTTAGTGCTCGTGGTAGGTTTAATTACAATATTTAAATGAATTTTAGATTACAGTTTTAAACAAATTAATTATTAATACTTCTAGGAAATTGGAGATAGACTATGTCTGACAAGGTTTTAAAAATGATTAAAGACAACGGCGTTAAGTTCGTTGATTACCGCTTTACTGATACTCACGGTAAAGAGCAGCACGTTTCATGCCCCGCTCATACTGTAAGTGCTGACTTATTTACTGAAGGCAAGATGTTCGATGGTTCTTCAATTGCAGGTTGGAAAGGAATTAATGAATCAGACATGGTAATGATGCCAGATGCATCTACAGCAGTTATGGATCCATTTGCTGATGAACCAACGTTAATCTTAACGTGTGACATTCTTGAGCCTACTACAGGACAAGGTTATGAACGTGATCCTCGTTCTGTTGGTAAACGTGCAGAAGCCTATTTAAAATCAACAGGTATAGCTGATACCGCTTTCTTTGGTCCTGAACCAGAATTTTTTGTATTTGACGATGTACGCTGGAAAACAACGATGAGCGGCATGTCTTATGAAGTTGATTCTGATGAAGCAGAATGGAACTCAGAAAAAATCTATGAAGATGGCAACATTGGTCATCGTCCAGGTTTAAAAGGTGGTTACTTCCCTGTGCCACCAGTAGATTCATTAAATGATCTGCGTGCAGCAATGTGTTTAGCAATGGAAGAGATGAATCTTGAAGTTGAAGTACATCACCACGAAGTTGCAACTGCAGGTCAATGTGAAATTGGAACAAGATTTGATACTTTAGTTACGCGCGCTGATAAAACTCAGATTCTTAAATACTGTGTTCATAACGTTGCACACATCTATGGCAAAACAGCGACTTTCATGCCTAAACCATTAGTAGGTGATAACGGTAGTGGTATGCACGTTCATATGTCTTTGGCCAAAGATGGTCAAAACTTATTTGCCGGTGATGAGTACGGTGGTTTATCTGAAACTGCGCTTTACTACATTGGCGGTATCATTAAACATGCTCAAGCATTAAATGCGTTCACTAACTCTTCAACAAACTCATACAAGCGTTTGGTTCCAGGCTTCGAAGCACCTGTTATGTTAGCTTATTCAGCACGTAATCGTTCAGCTTCAATTCGTATTCCTTTTGATCCAAATCCAAAAGGACGTCGTATTGAATTACGTTTCCCTGATCCAACTGCAAACTCATACTTAGCATTCGCTGCAATGTTAATGGCCGGTCTAGATGGTATCCAAAATAAGATTCACCCAGGTGAAGCAATGGATAAAGATTTATATGACTTACCAGCAGAAGAAGCAGCAGCGATTCCACAAGTTTGTCACTCATTTGACCAGGCTTTAGAAGCGTTAGCAGCAGATAATGACTTCTTAACTCAAGGCGATGTATTTACTAAAGATATGATTGATGCATTTATTGAGCTTAAAGAAGAAGAAATTCAACGTTTACGTATGTCTACGCATCCGGTTGAATTTGATATGTACTACAGCTGTTAATAGCTTAAGTCGTATTAATTAAAAAACGCCTTCTATTATGAAGGCGTTTTTTTTGGAAAATTTAGCCTGAATCGTAGTCTGGATGAAATGAAATGTAATCCGGGAGCCCATGCAAAATCATCCTGGATTTCGCTACGCTGCATCCCGACTACGTTTATTTGTTCTTGTTTATATTCAATTGGTTGGCTATGCTATAAACATGTCTAAACTTACTTTTACTTTAATTTGTGTTTTTATATCTGTTTCTGTCATAGCAGAGACGGTATATAAAAAAACAAACCCGGATGGCAGTGTTGAATTTACAGATCAACCATCAACCGATAGTGAAGAAGTTAAAATTCGCAAACCAACGACATATCAAGCACCCCGTTTGCCCGCTTTGAATTTACCGAGCAAAAAGTTAAGCCCAACTTTTAGTTATCAATTATCAATAAATCAGCCAATAAATGACTCCGTTATTATCGGCAAAATGGATGTGTCGGTATCAGTTTCTGTTCAGCCTGCTTTATTAAGTGGTCGAGGCCATCAAATTCATTATCAACTTGCTGGCCAGTCTATTATTAGTCGAAATATGTCAGAAACATTCAAGAACGTTGATCGAGGAACGCATAATTTGACGGTCAGTATTGTTGATAGAAACGGTGAAGTTGTTAGTCCTGCTGTTTCAAGCGTCTTTCATATGAAGCGTTTTTTTAAAAAACCAGCACCATAGCTAGCTCCCCCCACAACCTTAAGCTGTCGCAAGTTTAATCTCGCACCAACGTGGTGCATTACAAATAGATTTGTAATATCCTATTATTTGGCTACAAGAGATTAGTTTTCCTGACTTATTTCTGTGTTTCTTAACCCATTGTTTTTAATCACTATTTTTTATATTAGTTTTGTCGCCCTGTAAGTAGCAAATATCTCAGCTTGGCGTAGTTTTTGCTCTAGCTTATTTAACAAAATAAGGAATGAAATGACTAAACAGACTGAATTACAAAAACGCATACTTGAAGGAATGAGTACGGTAGTTTTACTGTTTGATACAGATTTAATTTTGCGCCACATCAATCCTGCCGGTGAGATGTTGTTTGAGCAAAGCGCACGACATTTGCTGGGTTTGCCTTATGTGGAATTGATTCAACATCGGGATGAGATTTCAGCAAGTAAATGGATCGATGAGATTAAATCAGGTCAGTCTTTTACCCGCCATGAAGTGTCTTTGGTTTTACTTAACCACAATGAAGTTACCGTAAATTTAACAATTTTACCTTTAACGGGTAGTGCAGATAAAACGGAATACTTGTTAGAAATTATATTGGTAGAACGTTGGTTACGTATAACCCGAGATGAACAACGTGCAGAACAACAGGAAGTAACACAAGAAATTTTACGTGGGTTAGCACATGAAATAAAAAATCCTTTAGGAGGTTTACGAGGTGCAGCACAATTACTGGAAAAAGAATTACCCAGCAAAGAATTAAAAGAATATACGCAGGTTATTATTAGTGAGGCAGATCGATTACAAACATTAGTAAATCGTATTCTTGGGCCTGCAGGTTTACCAAAATTAAGAGATGTAAACATTCATGAAGTATTAGAGCTTGTAAGGAGCCTGATAAAAATAGAAGTTAAAGATGGAATACAGATACATCGAGATTATGATCCGAGTGTTCCAGATGTTCAGGCTGATCATGATATGTTGATTCAGGCGTTATTAAACATTGCACGTAATGCCTGTGAAGCATTAGGTGATAAAGGCAACATCACTTTTAAAACGCGAGTGGTAAGAAAATATACGATAGGACATCAACGTCACAAGTTAGTGGCATGTATTGAAGTGATTGATGATGGCCCGGGTATACCAGCAGATATAAGAGATAAAATATTTTTCCCAATGGTCACAGGTCGAGCAGAGGGAAGTGGTTTAGGTTTAGCGATTTCGCAATCATTAATTCAACAACATGATGGGTTAATTGAGTGTCAAAGCGAACCCGGGCATACCGTGTTCTCTGTAATACTCCCGATTAATTAAAAGGTAAAACAAAAGTATGAGCATAAACGTAAACAAGGAAAGTATTTGGGTTGTTGATGATGATCGCTCGATACGTTGGGTATTAGAAAAAGCGTTGGGTAAAGCTGAAATGGAAGTACGTACTTTTGAAGAGGCTGACAGTGTTCTTCGTGCACTGGAACGAGGCCAGCCTGATGCAATTATTAGTGATGTTCGTATGCCCGGAATGAATGGCTTGGCGTTGCTTGATAAAATACATAGCAACCATCCAGATTTACCCGTTATTATTATCACGGCACATTCTGATTTAGATAGTGCTGTTTCTGCTTATAAAGGTGGGGCATTTGAGTATTTACCCAAACCTTTTGATATTGATGAGGCAGTTGAACTCACACGTCGTGCAGTAAAACATCACAGAGAGATCTCAAAAGAAAATAAAGTAGAACTGATGCCGGAAACGGAAATCATTGGTGAAGCGGCTTCTATGCAAGAAGTATTTCGCGCCATTGGTCGTTTATCTCGTTCGAATATAACCGTGCTCATTAATGGTGAGTCCGGTACAGGTAAAGAGCTGGTTGCAGAGGCTTTGCATCGTCATAGTCCTCGCGCAGAAAAAGCGTTTATTGCATTAAACATGGCTGCTATACCACGCGACCTGCTGGAGTCGGAATTGTTTGGTCATGAAAAAGGTGCGTTTACCGGTGCACAAGCCTTGCGTAAAGGTCGTTTTGAACAAGCCGATGGAGGCACTTTATTTTTAGATGAAATTGGCGATATGCCAGCCGAGTTACAAACACGTTTATTACGGGTCTTGGCGGATGGTGAATTTTATCGAGTCGGTGGCCACAGTCCGGTAAAAGTTGATGTGCGCATTATCGCGGCGACGCACCAAAATCTTGAAGAACGCGTTGAGAAGGGCGACTTCCGTGAAGATTTATTTCATCGTTTAAATGTTATTCGAATCCATATTCCCGCCTTACGTGAACGAAGAGAGGATATTGGTTTACTGGTTCGGCATTTTTTACAAAGTGCTGCCGCAGAATTAAATATGGAAACAAAAAGTCTTGACGATGAGTCGTTAGAATTTTTAAAAAAATTAGAGTGGCGTGGTAATGTCAGGCAATTACAAAATACCTGTCGCTGGTTAACTGTAATGGCTCCGGGTCAGGAAGTACATTTAGATGACTTACCGCCTGAGTTGTTAAATAAAGAATCTAAATTACAAATGAGTGATGACTGGGTTAAGGTTTTACAATATTGGGCAGAGCAACAACTCGCCAATGGTGAAACTGATTTATTTGATAAAGCGACACCGGAATTCGAGCGGGTAATGATTCAAACGGCTTTACGCAGTGCCGGTGGTCGACGTCAGGATGCAGCACGATTATTAGGTTGTGGGCGTAATACCTTAACCCGCAAAATTAAAGAACTGGGAATGGAAGACACAGTATAGTTTGTCGTCATTTCCGCAAAACTTAGAGTTGCCGGTCATTGCGAGGAACACTTAAAAACAAGCGTTTTTAAGTGTTGATGCGGCAATCTCAAGTTTATAATACGTCATCATGAGATTACCACAGTCATTTTATTCCTTCGCAATGACAGCATGGTTAAACGCTAAAAAACTTCCCGCCAATAAATAACCCGATCATCACCACGATATAAACCAAAAGAGGCTACGCCGGTTGGATCGTTATCATGGTTTCCATCTCCATCCCAATCATATTTAAGCCATGTTGGTGAAATTAAGGTAATTCCAATGTCTCCGGTATTATTTGCATCTGGTGCAAGAAGGAAAAGATTAAAACTGCCGGCAATTGGAGGTTCTTCAAACTGTGAGTTAATGGGGCCGGGCAGGATTGCAGCATTAGTGCAATTATCCGCTCCACTCTCAGCATCATCATCCCATATACAGGTTTCTCCAGCTAAACCAGTACCAATGTTAATTGGATCTGTTCCGATGTCTGTTAATGTTGCAGTGATAACACTGCAAGTGTCGGCAGTGTTAATTTCAAAACCATTGGTATTATAAAATTCTACTTGTGCAGTAATTGCCATATCAACCAATTCAGAACCAAAAGAGTTTTCAACATGAGTTCGGCCACTGCGAATTTCAGTTGTTCCTTCTGTTGCATTTGATGTTATCAGGGTATCAGTTTGATCGGTTGCTTTTATTTTTATAGTACCCGGTATGGTGTCCTTATTGGTAAAAGTATAAAGAAGGTTGGTTTGTGTACCAGCACCAACACTTGCACCATCTATTGCAGAGGTAAAGCTTGCAGATGAAATAGTATTATTTGTAAAGCTGCCAGTACCAATGGCATTAGAATCAGAAAGCGTGACACCAAATGCAAAGCCATCACGATAGTTAAGAGTTGTCAGGTTATTTTGATTTCTGGCAAAAGCAGTAACAATTAAAGGCTGGCCGGAGTAGGTAAAGGTGCTGCCGCCTGCACAACCATGGGTAACCTGAGTATCAAAATGATCAGGCGTGAAGCGACCGATGTTGCTGCTGGTATTTAATGCTGTTGAACCGATTATAGTTTCACCTAAATAACCTGCAACAGGTAATGTTGCAGTAAAGGTAAAGACACCAACCTGATCAACATTTTGCGTTGAAATAATATGCTCACCATTATCAGCAGCGGCAGTATTAAATGAGGTAACGGCAAGGTTAGCATTAACTGAACCTGCACTAATTGGTGCAACAAGATTAGATGCTAGTGTAATTCCATTTAACTGAAAATTTGGTGTAACCGTATTATCTGCACAGGCAGCACGTATTTTAAGATTAAAGTTTTCACCTGTTTTCCTGAAAGGAGTATTACAATCTGCATTAGCTGGATCAGCAGAAGTACAGGAGGCGTTAGCATCATCACTGTAAACATAAAGTTTAGCGGGTTTAACAACAAAAGTACTATTTCCCAACATGGTTAAACCGGTATCTGAATTAGCAGCAGAACCTTCATATTTTGCATTCAAAACTAAACGACCTGCATCGGGATAGGTAACAGTAAAGGTTTCATCAGCTAAAGTTACAAAGCTCATATTTACATTTGCTGATGCTGGTTCAGTTGAAGGCAAAGTATAAGTTCCATTTCCATTAATTAATGTAACAGTCGGCGTACCTGTAATTGCCGCAGGTGCCGGACTGTTATAACTTGCCCAAACTTTTAAATTTCGATTTACATTTTGAAAAGCAGGGACACAAATTTGTGAGATGGTGTCCAGTCTGACAGCTTGTAGTGTAATACTATTTGAAGTTGCGCAGGATGTTTGAGTTGGTATCGTGTAAATAAAACCACTGTCGTAATAAGTAATATCGCAGCTCGTTGAGCTAGTTACGGAATTAAAACAAGTTACAGAAGGCGAAGGTGTAATACTTGTTGCGGGTGATGAAGCGGAGGCAGCAAGTGTAATTGTACCAGCGATTGAATTACGTAATTGAAAAATTGAGCTTCCGGAAATTATGGTCTGGGTGTCGCCACCTACCCAACCTGGGGGGGTAAGGGTGATCGAAACATCACTCGTATAGTGTGGTGCGGTACAGGTTGCATTAGCACAGGCAGTGACAGTTATTGATTCCGGTTCACAGGTTAACGCAGTACCATCATGTGTTATTTGTATGTGGTGTAATGGTGTTACAGATATTGGTAATGTTAATGCATCAATATCTGCTCCACCTGAAAAAAGATTTTCATCAAAATAAAGTGAGGCAGTATTTGTGCCTACATCGTATTCAACGATAGAACCATCTTCAAAATTTGCTAATCCTGGTAATGATTCAGTATTGTTGGTTGAAATTAAAATATTTCCATTGGCAAGTATATGGACACCATCAATATCTGCGCCACCGCTGAAGTTGCTTTCATCAAAGAATAAGCTGGCGCTATCTGTTGATGGAATGTATTCAATGAGATCACCATCTGCAAATGAAATGCCACCTAATGTTGCGCCACCAGTAGTCGATAAAATAATATTTCCATTATCTCGAATATAAACAGCATCAATATCTTCATTATTATTGCTAAATAAATTGCCACCATCAAAATAGAGAGTTGCTGTGTTTGTTGAGGGATCATAGGCAACCAAATCATCGTCACCAAAGCTTAAACCACCTAATGTTTCATTGTTATCTGTGGAAAGAATAATAATGCCATTAGATAAAACATGGACAGCATTGATATCTGCTCCACCTGAAAATAGATTTTCATTAAAGTATAGTGTCGATGAATCGGTAACAGGATCATATTCTGCCAATGAGCCATCACTAAAGCTTAAACCACCTAAAGTTTCGGTATTGTTAGTGGATAAAATTATCGTTTGTGTAGCTCCACCACAGGTCGGACAGGTACGGTTAAGGGGATCAGGGTTTGTATAATATCCACTAATTTCTTCAGTCGATAATGTACGATTATAGATTCTGACTTCATCAATAAGCCCGTTAAAACGCCAATTTGCAGTTGCTTCAGAACCTGCACCATCAGTTTCACCACCAATACTTGCCAAGCCATTATCAGATCCCCATGTACCCGTGTAAGTTTGTGGTCCACCAGTAACATCTGCCCCATTTACAAATATCTGTCGAGTTTTGTTGATGGAATCATGTACAGCAACAACATGGTACCAACTGCCTGTATTAATAATAGCAGCTGATGAATCGAGAACGATTGGACTTACATTTCGGGAAAATAGTCGTAGTCTGCCATCACCTCCATCACCCAAACTAAAAGCAAAACCATTTGAGTTAGATTCATCATCAGCAAAAATACGTTGATCTGAATTTATAGCATTTGGATTAATCCATGAAGATATTGTAAAACTAGTATTTAAATTTGGGAGTCCTGGAAGAGAGGCATAGTCATCAGTACCGTCAAAACTCCCGGCAGTACAAATACGACCTGTAGCAGTAGTAACCCCATTATTACCTGTAGCATGATAACCATTTCCACTACTGTCTGTAATCGCATTAGGTGCGGTAATATCGCAGTTGTCAAAGGTCCATTCAGCAATCAGACCATATAATGCAGAAATTTCGATTTGACTAAGTTCGTGATTATAAATACGTACTTCATCAATACGGCCATCAAGGTAATCATTGTTCGCGGATGTAACCGGGTTGTTGTCAGTATCTCCGCCGAGTAACCAGGAACCATTACCGAAGTTGACTGTGGTTGAATGCGTGGCTGTGTAGGCTAACGTCGTATCTATATAAACATTAAGGGTCGTTGGAGTGACTGTAACCACAACGTGATACCAACGGTTAGAATTAAGGACAATGCCGGTACAAAATTTTGGATCACCACATGCACCGCCTTCCCATTGGTTGTTATCTTCGAGTTCTACGGTAAGTTGATTGTTACTATTGTCATAACCTATATAAAAATCATTGCGGTTATTGCCATTGTTCGTGTGTTCAATAAAGGTATTTAAGGCACCAATATTGTCGTGATTAACCCAGAGTGATGCGGAAAAAGTGCTGCCTGGATCAAAAGAGGGGACGGTGATGTAGTCATTGTTGCCGTCAAAATTAAGCCCCTGGTTATATACTGCGGGAGAAAATCCGGGGATAGTACTGCCGCCCTGAAAAGAACCATTATTAGCATTACCTGAAATATCATTAAGGTTACCGTCTAATGGTAAGTGCATTAAAAGAGCCGCATGCACTATTGATCCAAAACAGAAAAAAAGCCCTGCCAGAAGTAAAAAAATAGTACGTGATATTTTTAAAATATTCATAATTATGGTAATTTTTAAGTAAACCTTAGTTTAAATATCGGCAGAATAAGACTTAATTTGACTATTTTTTGCCATTTTTATTAATAAACTTCTTTATATTAGCTTCTAAATGCAAAGCAAAGCTTTCAACACCTGCTTCGCGCGATAATTTGGCAAAAAACCGCATGTATTCAAGCATTATTTTGTTTACCGGATAATTATAGTCCACGCCCAGATATAAAACTTCCATAGCCTGTTTAAGCTGATTATCTTTGTGAAGCAATCTTGCTAACTGGATACGAGAAAAAAGAAAATGAGGATCGAGCTTTAATGCCTTCTCAAATTCAATTTTGGCTTTTTCAGGGTATTCACGTTCATAAATCAGACCGCGGATATGGTGTGTCTGTGGTCGAAGTGGGTGAAGTTTTTCTGCTTTATCAAGATTTTCATGAGCAAGTTTTAATAATGAATTTGCTTGTTTAAATTTGTTTACGCTGATTAATTTATCAGCACCTCGACGTAATAAATCAGCATGACTGAAAAAGGCATTGTCCATTAATGGCGCAAGCGTTTGTGCTTTTAAAAACATTACATTTGAAGCCTGATATTTTTTTTGTAACATCAGTTGTTTAGCTTCATTGTTGTAATAGCTGGAAAAGGAAAGCGCAAGAAAATAGCTACATAAAATAAAAGTAAATCCTGTAAGGCTAATAATAAACATAACAGGTTTGAAGTACATCTTTAGAGCAGGGAATGTTTTTAATGAAAAGGGATCCAGGTTGGTGAGCTGATTAAAACGGCCAAGGTAAAACCCAGCAATAATAAGTAATGGCAGAATATAAAAATTATAAGTAAAAATACTGTGTGCGGCGAAAGTTGTTAAAGCAGAAAACAATGAAATCAGTTCAACACGCTGAAGCAATGTAAGGTTGTTTGTCTCAATATTTTTTAGTGTGCGAATAAAACTTAATAATATAAAAACAAACAATAAAACAAGAAGAATAATACCGGGATAACCTGCTTCAAGTGTGATTTGCATGTAATCATTATGTGCAAAAAATCCGGCGCTCGTATCGCTAGTGGATCGATATGGCGGCCAAAAAACCCATAAGCTGCCTAATCCAAGTCCATACCATGGCATGTCAGTAAAGAGCGGTAATAAGCTTTTCCATATAATAAAGCGAGGGTTTCCTGATTCAGAGGCATCTTTTAACGTTACCATTCGTTCTGCAAAGCCAATTGGTAAATCGGTAATAAAGTATTGTGATAATGTTGCCAGCAAAAAAGAGATAAAAATAATCACAAACAAAGAATAAAGCTGTGATTTTTCAACGTGTTTTCGTAACAGGGTTAATAAAACAACAAAACCCAGAATTAAACTTAAAGAACCACCACGGCTGGTAATAATAAAAGTTGTTAAAAATAGAACAATCAGCGTTATGGATAATATTTTATTATTGAGGAGTTTCCAGGGCCTATCTTTTTCACTTAATAAAAAATAGCCGGAAGCAGGAATTAAAGCCAGGTTAATTAAAGCGGCAAGACTATTTCGGTTGAGAAAGGATGCATTTGTTGGCACATGTAAATAGTAATATTGTACCAGACCGTAAATAGCCCAAATTAAAACAAGCAACAATATGGCCGGCCAAACATTCTTCCAGGCTTGGTCTTTGTTATCATGAAAAGTAAAAATTAAAAAAACAATAACTAAACTACCCATCCAGAAAAAGTTATACAGGCTGAGGTATTTGATTTGACTGGGGAATATGGAAATTGCAAACCATATTAGTAATAAAACAGAAGAAACTAACACACCATTTATAGAAATATTTATTGGTTTATAGAATCGTTGTTTTAATACAAGTACGAGGCTTAATATTATTAAGATATAACTAGTTGTAAATAACCATGTGTTGTTGCCAGTATAAAATAATGCAGAAGCAAGAGAAGAAATAAATAATAGGCTAAATATTTTGTTTTCAGTTAATTTTAAAAATAAGGTAGGCATGGTTATACTTGGTTAAGGTTGAAATTGTAAACGCATAGTGCGCTCACTATATTCAGGATCAGCCAGGCTACCAAACTTTGCTGTTGCATTAATGTTATAAAAAGTTAACCCATCAGCAATAATTGTATCTATGCTTGTTGTGCACTGGCTATTAAAAAGTCCAGAGTTATTGTTGCTAAATGTTAAGTCATGGCTGCCTGTTACGGTTGCGGCTGAGTAAACAGATTGATACATGCCCCATTGCAGGCAGGAACGCCCCGCCATATAGGCTTTTGCTGAAGTGATCTCCTGACTAATAGATTGCTGGCTGGTTGATAATAGACTCACCATACCCACTCCCATTAAGGAAAGCACCACAATAAGAAAAATCGCAGTAACTATCGAAACACCTGCTTGTTTTTTAATGTTATGGCGTATTGTAGACATGTGCATTATGAATAACCTGTATTTGCTCACCTTGTATTGATACGGTAATATCTATTCGTAATAAACCCGCACGTTGCTGAGAGCCCGGTGTATAGGTAAAAGTACATGATTGAACGTTTTCCATCAGCAAACGTTGATTGCCTGAGGGTGTATCTGGTGTATTAAAGCCAGTGGTATCACGATATAAATTTGTTCCATTTAAATAAAACAATGTGACTTGCCGGGTATTATCAATAATATAAAAACGTCGTGAAGGTGAGTGATTAGCAAAAGTCTGATTGCCAGAGAATTGTATTTGGTCAATATCAGTAGCGGTATTTCCGTCGTTGTGAATATCTTTTTGCACAATAGTATTTATCTGCTGGCGTATATTATTAATGCCAGGATATATGTCATTGTTATTAATATTATAAACGGCAACCCAGTCATTAGCTGATGCATCTAAACGATTGGCAAGATTGGTGGAGAGCACATCAAAACTATCACGGTTTAAGGGTAAAACAGGTAATCGATCCCGTTGAATGGGTGGAGGTGCAGTATAAATACCGGGACGATCCTGATAGCGTCCCATGGCTCTAACCGGAATAAAATAAAAACGATTTTGTGCGCTATTGACACAACTGGTACCATCATAAACACAAATACTATTCGGTAAAGCATGACGTAGTTCTCGTGAAATACGTTCAACCGCAAGTCTAATTGAGGTTTGCAAGTTTTCACGGCGTTCAAGTGCAGCATAAGCATCTAATGATCGTCCAATAATCAGTGTAGACAAACCACCTATAATCCCCATTATGGCAATGACGATAATGATTTCTACAAGAGTAAAGCCGGACTGTTGTTTAGAAAAAGACATGTTTGGATGTCCTTAAACCTATAAAAATTTTGTCATTGCGAGCGTAGCGTGGCAATCTCATAATGAGTGCTCTGTAACAGGAGACTGCTGCAGTCACTTTGTTCCTTCGCAATGACAGTTGTATTTTGTTTATGCTCATTAAAAATTTAACCGATATGCAGATAAGCTGACACGTGAATTAAGCGGGTCAGTCACAATTACATCAATACGTTTAGCATCATTGCTTAATACATCATTACCGGTGCCGGGTACGACATTATTAATTTCTGCACCTGCTCCGCCTGCAAAACTTACGCGAATACAAATTGCGTAACCACTATATTCGGCGTTAATCGGGTTTCCGGACTCATCCACCATATCTATACAGGCAGCCGTACAAGCTGCATCTGCTGTTCCGCCCGTACCGCAATAAGATAAATTATGATAATCATCAACATCATCAAATATAGCTCGATTAGTTACGCCTTCTTCAGCACCGAGTCCGGTGGCTTCTGTTTGAGCTGTTGGGTTGCCCGCGACGCAGCGTGTATTCGCTGCAAAGGTTACGCATCCTCCCCCCGTTGGTGTGTTTTCATCATAGGCTTTTAATAAAATTTCATCGAGCGTTGACTGTGCGAGCTCAATACTACGGATACGTATCATTGGGTCAGCACTATAACGAGTGGTATTTATATAAATTAACGTAATGCTGGTTAAAGCAACTGACATTATGACAATAAAGATAACCAGTTCGATTAGGCTGATACC
>CAZSCK010000016.1:0-42384 GCA_964605385.1 uncultured Thioalkalispiraceae bacterium | reverse complement strand
AACCTAAAAATTTAAGAAACCGAATATCCTTATTGATAATTGGTAAACACAAAATAAAGTTTCATTTTGACCAATTCAGCGTTCTTGTATTTGTTACACATATTACAGTGACATGCTTTACGTTCCAAGTCACTTTTTTAATCTTACATCATTTATATGTGCTTGAGTTGGCATTTTAATAAAACACATATATAAGGTATACGATATGTATTTTGCAATGTTTTTAGTAAAAATATAATAAATACAAAAAATTTGTGCCTAATCGGACTTATTTCACAATCTAACTTTGACAATAGCCGTGCAATATTTTATAAATAGCACAAGTCAATATTCCCGTTAATACTGACTCACTAGGAAGCAAGATTTATTGGTATATCTCTAAATTTTAGATATACCAAACTAACAAGGATGTACAGAATGCTATCTGAAGCAATAATTGATATTAATAGTTTACTTGAGCCCGTCTCCGAAGATAGTCCCGTTGGTATTGATATTCGTGAAGACTCTTCACCCTCGTCTGCTTATTACACGATAAAAGATGCAAGAAGCTCCGCACGCACTGCTGAACGCAATAGCATGTTTGATGGTGGCAGCTCAGAAGCAGATGAAAACTGGCGCAAAATTCTCGAACTCGCACCGGATATTCTTAAGAATGATGCAAAAGACCTTGAAATTGCCAGTTGGTATACCGAAGCCTTAATTCGTCGTTATGGTTTTTCTGGATTAAAAGCGGGTTTTTCAATTATTAAACAAATGATTGAAAAGTATTGGGATAATCTTTATCCCCTGCCCGATGAAGACGGTATCGAAACGCGCGTTTCATCTTTAACCGGTTTAAATGGTGAAGGTGCTGAAGGGGTACTGATTGCACCAATCCGTAATGCAAAAATCACTGAAGATGTTCAACCCGGGCCCTTTAACTCCTGGCAGTATACTCAGGCCCTGGACATTCAAAAAATTAGTGACGATGGTAGTCGCGCAGAAAAAACCAGTAAAATTGGTTTTAATATTGAAGATTTTGAAAATGTTGTTGCCGGTTCCAGTGAAGATTTTTATCTGAGTTTAAGAAATGATATCACTGAGTGTTTAGCGGACTACCGTGAAATCAGTCGCATGTTAGATGAGCATTGCGGCAATATGGATGCCCCCCCAACAAGCAATATTATCAATGCGCTTGAATCCACATTAGGTGTTATTAATCATGTAGCAAAATATAAGCTACCTGATGAATCATCAAACGAAGAAGAATTTAATGAAGATGGCACAGTAACAGAGCCAACCTCCACTGAAGCAAAAGGTATTAGCGGCCCAATTAAAAACCGAACTGATGCTTTTCGTCGATTAAACGAAATTTCTGATTTTTTTCGCAAAACAGAACCTCACTCACCTATTTCATACGCATTAGATAAAGCCGTGAAATGGGGCGACATGTCGTTGAGTGAATTAATGCGCGAACTTATTCCCGACTCTTCATCATTGGACTATTACGGTTCATTAACAGGTATTAAAACTGATGAAGAATAATAGCCACCAACATAACATGAGGTAAAGGATTATGGCTGATAGTATTCACGATAAACTTAAACGCGTACGTAAACCCCGCGTTCATATTACATATGACGTTGAAACCAACGGCGCAGTTACAGAAAAGGAAATTCCTTTTGTAATGGGCGTTATGGGCGACTACTCTGGCGACAATATAGACAATAAAAAAGCACTCAAAGATCGTAAGTTCTCACAAATTGATCGTGATAATTTTAATGAAGTAATGAGTAATATTGCTCCTGAAGTTTCAATGAAGGTTGAAAACACACTTGAAGATGATGGTAGTGAAATTTCTGTTGGCCTTGCTTTTAAAAGCATGGAAGATTTTGAGCCACATAGAATTGTCGAAAAAGTTGCACCCTTAAAGAAATTACTCGATACGCGTAACAAGTTACGTGATTTATTAACAAAAGCAGATCGTTCAGATGATTTAGAAACAATACTTGAAGAAGTATTAAGCAATACCGATGCTATCGCTTCACTTTCCAGTGAGCTTGGCCTGGATAAAGCTGACGACGATAAAGGTGACAAATAATGGCTAAGAAAGAAGAAGCTCAGGTACAAGAAGCTGAAGCTGCAGAAGTCAGTTTTCTGGAGCAAGCTATCGGTGCAACTAAACAAACTTCACGTGATGAAACTGAAGAACTGTTAAAAACATTAACCAAAGAAGCAATGAGCGGTACGCTGAAATGGGATAAAAACTTAACAGTGACTATCAATTCAGCCATTGCGGCAATTGATAAAGTCATGTCTAAACAATTGTCAGCGATCATGCAAAGTGAAAAGCTACAAAAACTGGAAGGTTCATGGCGTGGCCTGAACCATTTAGTAATGAACTCTGAAACAAGTTCACAGTTAAAAATTCGTATGCTTAACCTCAGTAAAAAAGAACTAACCAAAGATCTCGAAAAAGCAGTTGAATTTGATCAAAGCCAGACATTTAAGAAAATTTATGAAAGTGAATTTGGTATTGCCGGTGGCGAACCTTATGCTGCTCTTATTGGTGATTACGAATTCTCTGGTCATCCTGATGACCTCGATTTATTAACAAACATGTCTAATGTTGCTGCTGCTGGCTTCTGTCCATTTATTTCAGCTGCATCACCTGAAATGTTCGGTTTTGATAGCTTCACTGAATTATCTAAACCACGTGATTTAGAAAAAATCTTTGATTCAGCTGAATACATTAAATGGCGTAGCTTCCGCGACAGTGAAGACTCTCGCTTTGTTACCTTAACGATGCCGCGTGTTTTAGCACGTTTACCGTATGGTTCAGCTACTAAGCCTATTGAAGCATTTAACTTTGAAGAAGCAAACATGGATTCAGATGGTCGCCAACTTGAAAGTGAACATGACCAATATTGCTGGATGAATGCTGCATATTCTATGGGTACTACATTGACTAAGTCTTATGCTGAGTATGGCTGGTGTACCAGTATTCGTGGAGCTGAAGGCGGTGGTAAGGTTGAAGGATTACCAAGTCATACTTTCATTAGTGATGATGGTGATATGGATCAAAAGTGCCCAACTGAAATTGGCATTACTGACCGTCGTGAAGCTGAGCTCAGTAAACTGGGTTTCTTACCATTATGTCACTACAAAAATACAGACTACGCAGTATTCTTTGGTGCACAAACAACTCAGAAACCTAAGAAATTTGATGATCCAGATGCAACTTCAAACGCAGAAATTTCAGCGCGTTTACCGTACATCATGGCAACATCACGTATTGCTCACTTCTTAAAAGTAATGGCTCGCGACAAAATTGGTTCATTCATGGAAGCATCTGATGCTGAAGAATGGTTAAACCGCTGGATTGCGAACTATGTAAACGGTAGCCCGGGCGCAAGTGCAGAAATGAAAGCACGCTTCCCGTTAGCAGAAGCTAATGTTGAAGTTAAAGAAGTACCTGGACAACCTGGCGTATACAGCGCAATTGCCTGGATGCGTCCATGGTTACAAATGGAAGAATTAACTGCTTCACTTCGCCTTGTTGCGAATATTCCGAAAGCAGGATAATTAAATTAATTGGGGATCTTCATTGATCCCCATTTATTTTAAATGGATTTTTTGTGTCAGCCTCAAGCAGTCAAACATTACCCTTCTCGCTTAACAAAGCAATTCCGACTGTAAATTTCGAAGAAGTTCTAAATACACCTTCATACGTGACTAACCTTGATGATTTTCTTAAAGAAGATGATTATTTAAAAGCACTCATCTATTGGTTAGAAAAACATGAAATCACATCACAAATAAAAACAACCAATAGTATTACTCATGCAATTAACAGAACAATTGCAGAGATTGACGATTTAATAAATGAACAATTAAATGTCATTATTCATCATGAAAGATTACAAAAACTTGAAGCATCATGGCGTGGACTCTGGTATTTAGCCGTCCAGGCTGAAGGTGCTTCAAACATAAAAATTAAAGTGCTGGATGTAAGCTGGAATGAAGTTGTTAAAGATATCTCTCGCGCACTTGAATTTGATCAAAGCCAGTTATTCCAAAAAGTTTATAGTGAAGAATATGGTACTCCAGGTGGAGAGCCTTATGGTGTTCTCATTGGCGATTACGAAATAAGTCATCGCCTGTCAAAAAAACATCCACACGATGACATAGCAACACTTGAAGGATTATCACAAGTTGCTGCTGCAGCATTCGCCCCTTTTATCGCAGGTGCTTCATATGAGTTATTTGGTTTAGATAATTTTTCAGGTTTAAGTACACCAATAAATTTACGCACTGTTTTTGCACAAAAAGAATATCTTAAATGGAATTCTTTACGAGAAAAAATTGATTCACGATTTTTAGGCTTAACCGTTCCTCACATACTTATGCGTTTACCTTACCGAACTAAACAGGGTTCATACAAAGGTATCTTTTTTTATGAAAAACCAGGAACACTCGAACATGAAAATTATCTTTGGGGAAATGCAAGTTATGGGTTCGCTGCGATACTAATTCGTGAATATGCTAATGTCGGTTGGTTTGGCCATATAAGAGGTGTGCCAAGAAATCAAATTGCAGGTGGTTTACTAACCAACTTGCCCGTTGATTGTTTTGAAACAGATACCGACAACATTGCCCACAAACCTGTTACCGACGTGTTAATTACAGATACAAAAGAACGAGAAATAAGTGATCTTGGTCTAATCCCGTTATGCCAGTGTTATGACACTCCTTTTGCTGCATTTTATAACAATCAATCTGTACAAGCACCAAAAATTCATGATTCGAAAGATGCCAACATCAATGCCAAACTTTCAGGCATGTTGCAGCATGTTCTTTGTGGCTCACGTATAGCCCATTACATAAAAGTTATGATCCGTGACAAAGTAGGTTCCTTTGTTACAGCAAATGATTGCGAAGATTATTTGCGTGACTGGTTATTTAAATATACAACCGGGCGAGATGATCTGGAATGGGAAGAACAAGCTCGTTACCCTTTAAAAGAAGCTGCAGTACAAGTTAAAGAGCATCCTGCAAAGCCAGGTAGTTACTTGTGTGTAATTCATTTAAAACCTCATTACCAATTAGATCAAATGGTTTCAGAACTCGAACTTGTCACTGAACTTGCACAATCCGGTAAGTAATATGGCACGTGTTGATAAAAAGAAAAAATTACGCCCATCTATTCTTGATCGATTGTTTGATGATGAACCAGATAATAAAACCGAGGTAGATCCAGGGCAACATCAAAAACTTAAACAATTACGCCGTAGTGTAAGGCGAGATCTTGAAAGTTTAATGAACACACGCTTTCGAGTAATGGAACCCGGCGAAGAATATGTTGAACTTGATAAATCACTGTTGAATTATGGTTTACCTGACTTAGCAACAATAAATATAACCGATATAGAGAAACGTAAAGAATTTACTTCGAAAATGGAAAAGATATTAAAAGAATTTGAACCTCGTTTTAAAGATGTGAATGTTTCATATCTTGACAATAAAGACAATACAGATCGTACACTTCGATTCAGAATTGATGCAACACTTTATGCTGATCCTTCTCCTGAAGTTGTTGTTTTTGATTCTATTCTCGAACCCGTAACACGAAGCATAAGTATAGAAGAAGTATAATGGCTGACGAATTACTCCCATATTATGAAAAAGAGCTGGCATTCATTCGTCAACTCGGCGCTGAATTTTCAGAAGAACATCCAAAAATTGCAGGGCGTTTAGGCATTAATACCGACACCATTGATGACCCGCATGTATCACGGTTGATTGAGAGCTTTGCTTATTTAAATGCCCGTATACAACATAAAATTGATGATGACTTTCCTGAATTATCGGATGCGCTGTTAAATGTATTATTCCCACATTACCAGCGCCCTATTCCATCAATGTCCATTGTGAATTTTAAAGCAGATGAAGAACAACTGGAAAGTGCCTATCTTCTGAAGAAAGATACTCTATTGGAAACAGAACAATTCCAGGGTGAAATGGTTCGTTTTTCAACTGTATATGATACAGAATTATTACCAATCAAAGTAACCTCCGCATCTCTGATGGGAGTTCCTTTTACAACCCCTGGCTCGTCTGATGTTCGCGGTGCGGGTGCAGTATTAAAAATATCACTCGAAACCTTTAACGAAGAAATTACTTTTGCAGACCTTGAGTTTGATAAAATCCGTTTTTATTTAAAAGGCCAACCGCAACATATCAACCCGTTATATCAGTTGCTATTAAATAACTGTAAGAATGTTGTCGCAAGCTTATCAGAAACAGATGGCAAGCCACTATTTATGGGTAAAGATTGTATCCAGGCTGTCGGCTTTAATAGTGATGAAGGTATCTTGCCTTACCCGGATTCTTCTTTCATAGGTTATCGACTTCTAACAGAGTACTTTGTTTTCCCTGAAAAATTCATGTTTATCGACTTCGTAGGGTTAAAAGAAAAACTTCCAGAGAACGCTGCAAACACATTAGATCTTTATATATACCTTGATTCTTCAGATATTGAACTCGAGCATAACATTACAGAAGAGACCTTCGTATTGGGTGCCTGCCCTGTTGTTAATTTATTTGACCATAGAGCTGACCCGATTAAACTTGATCATACCCAGTTAGAATATCAAGTTGTGCCTGATGCTCGACGTCCTATTGGTTATGAAGTTTATTCAGTAGACAAGGTTACCGCCTCAACATCTACTGGCGAAGAAATTGATTATCACCCTTTTTATGGTTTAAACCACGAACATCAGGATAATGAAAATCATGCCTTCTGGTTTGCCAATCGCCGTGATTCAAAAATGAGCAACTATGAACGAGACGATGCAACTGACGTCTTTTTGAATCTTGTTGACCTGGAATTCAACCCGAATATTCCTGAAGATCGTACTCTGGTTATTCAAACAACGTGCAGTAATCGTGATCTTCCCGGAAAACTCCCGTTTTCAGCTGATCAACCCAAACTTCAATGTGTTGATAGTGCTCCACCCTGTGAAAAAATACGCTGTTTAACTCAGCCAACACAAACAGTCAGAGCACCACTGCGTAATCATGCACGTTGGCGCTTAATTTCACATTTGAATCTAAATCATTTGTCATTAACAGGACGTGATGATGCAACTCAGGCATTAAAAGAAATATTAAGACTCTATGACTTCAAAGAATCATCTGTAACAAGAGCATTAATAGAGTCCATCATATCCGTTAAAGCAAGACCTATAAGCTCACCTCTAACCATTGATGGCCATGCCACCATGTGTCGAGGTATCGAAATAGAAATCGAATTAGATGACAGGCAGTTAACAGGCAGTAGTGCATATTTATTTGCATCTGTGTTAGAGCACTTTTTTGGACTCTATTGTTCAATCAACTCATTTACACGCGTATTAGTTAAACAAAAAAGCAAAGAAGGTTACTTAAAAAAATGTCCTCCGCGAGCCGGCGAAAAAATACTTCTGTAATCACCCGATTAACAGAAGATCCGTATAACGTTTCTTTCTTACAGGCTGTTCGTCTGTTAGAACGTTCTGCTGTGTTTGGTGACAAGAGTAATAATAAAAAATACTCTTTTAATAAACAACCTGTTGCACTATTTTCTCCGCCATCTACCGAAGTTATACGCTTTAGTACAAATAATGCATTACATTTTTCCTCCTCTGAGATAGCAAAAATATCGGCGACCAGTAATACTAAAGGTAATAAAAAGTGGGATATGTCCGTTAATTTTATGGGGTTAACTGGCGCACAAGGTGTTCTTCCTTACCATTACACTGAAATGATATTAAAACGACTAAAAATGAAAGATAAGTCGTTATCACATTTTTTAAATTTATTTAATCACCGAACCGTATCATTATTTTATCAGGCATCTAACAAATATAAGTTACCGATAGAATATGAAAGAAAAAAACTAAACCCGCCAAAAACAAAAACACGTGATGATCATTCTCAGATTTTATTATCACTAATTGGGTTAGGCACAAAAAATCTAAATGATCGGCTTTATATTCGAGATGAATCTTTATTTTATTACAGTGGATTACTATCTCAACAAGTAAAAACCACGTCTGGTCTAAAACAGATATTGCGTAGTTATTTCAATATTCCGATTGAAATAAATGAGTTTGTTGGGCAATGGCAAGAACTTATAGAAGATGTACGCACTCGACTACCGGGGAAAGAAAACCCAAAAGGCCAAAATAACTGTCTGGGTCGCTCAGTCATGCTTGGTCGCAAAGGCTGGTTTGCCCAGGGGAAAATAAATATTGTTCTTGGCCCATTAACGAAAGAACAATTAAAAATATTTTCACCAGGAACAAAAGCACTTAAAGCATTAAACGAAATTGTTAAAATATACGCAGGCATGGAATACAGTTATGACTTTATTATTAAAGTTAAACGCTCAGACATACCTGACAAAATACAATTAAGCAGTAAAACTCAACCCGTAATGGGATGGAATACATGGTTATCTGCTCGTCCAAGCACTTCATTTAACAGAGATGAAACTATGGATATAAAAGTTTCAGCTAGCCATTTTAGTTAAATAACAATAATAAAATTACCAAGGGATTATTGATGATTACTATTGATTTAAAATCACTCGTTGGAAAACTCAACGAACCAACCCGAAACGCACTGGAAGGTGCAGCAGGTTTATGCTTATCGCGCACACATTACAATGTGGAAATTGAACACTGGTTACTTAAGTTACTCGAAATTCCTG
The DNA here is from genome assembly GCA_964605385.1 of uncultured Thioalkalispiraceae bacterium. Taxonomy (GTDB): domain Bacteria; phylum Pseudomonadota; class Gammaproteobacteria; order UBA6429; family Thiohalophilaceae; genus JAGLTQ01. The sequence continues at coordinate 33,650 of CAZSCK010000016.1, read as the reverse complement.
ATAGTGATCTTCTTGCTTTACTTGATAAATATGAAATTGATTATGGAAAGCTAACTCAGGATCTAAATAGAGAACTCGATATAATAAAATCAGGTAACACACGAGCACCAGCCTTATCACCTTCTATTGTTGATCTTGCTAAAAACGCCTGGATGTTAGCATCGGTTGAATACGGACATCCACAAGCAACATCTGCACATGTATTAGCCGCATTAATGCTTGATGAAAACTTACGTCGCTCTACAGAGGCAGCATCAGGTGAATTGAAAAAAATTCAACCTGAATCTTTACGTGTTGTTGTCGGTTCAATCGTTGGTACTACAGCTGAATCATCGAGTGTCGATATTGGTGATACTTCATCGTCTAACGGTCCATCTGCACCAAGCAAAACGCCATCACTCGATAAATTCACCGTTAATTTAACCGAAGCCGCTAAGCAAGGTAAAATTGATGCTGTACTTGGCCGTGATGAAGAAATCAGGCAAATTATTGATATCTTAATTCGTCGTCGCCAAAACAACCCCATTTTGACCGGTGAAGCAGGTGTTGGTAAAACAGCTGTTGTTGAAGGTTTTGCCTTACGTATTGCTTCAGGTGATGTACCGGGTCCATTAAAAGATGTCTGTGTTAGAAGTCTTGATTTAGGACTGTTACAAGCAGGTGCGAGTGTGAAAGGCGAATTTGAAAATCGATTAAAATCTGTTATTGCTGAAGTCAAAGCCTCTCCACAACCTATTATCATGTTTATTGATGAAGCACATACTTTAATCGGTGCAGGCGGTAAAGAAGGTCAGGGAGATGCAGCTAACTTATTAAAACCTGCATTAGCTCGTGGTGAGTTAAGAACGATAGCCGCAACCACGTGGGCAGAATACAAAAAATATTTTGAACGTGATCCAGCTCTTACCCGTCGTTTTCAAATAGTAAAAATTGAAGAACCTGACGAAGAAAAAGCCATTAATATGATGCGTGCCATTTCAATAATGTTACAAAACCATCATGGTGTTCGTATTATGGATGAAGCCATTGTTGATTCAGTTAAACTTTCCAGCCGTTATATAACCTCACGCCAACTCCCTGATAAATCCGTTAGCTTATTAGATACCGCATGTGCACGAGTATCATTAAGCCAAAGTGCAACACCTGCCTCAATTGAAGACACCCGTCGTAATATTACGCAAAGTGAAATCAATATTACGTCATTAGAACGTGAAAATGCCACTTTGGGTAATTGTGAAGTTCGCATTAAACAGCTACAAGAAGAGAAAGCAGGGTTTGAAAAACATCTGGAAGAACAAATAAAACAATGGGACAAAGAAACAGAAAAAGTTGAACTCATCCATAAATTACAACGACAAATTGAAGATGATTTTCATGCTCAAAAATTATCTGATGAGAAGAAAAAAGAAAAAGATACACCTAAGCTTCTAACCGATGCAGAGCGTAAAAAAGTTAAAAAAGAATTACATAAACTCATGGATGAACTCAGCGCAATCCAGGGCGATAATCCTCTCATACAAGTCAATGTCGACAGCCAGGCGATTGCAGAAGTCGTTGCAAACTGGACTGGAATCCCCGTTGGCAAAATGGTTTCGGATGAAATTGAGTCCATTCTAAATTTAGCTGATGTTCTAGGCAAAAGAGTAATAGGCCAAGACCATGCATTACATGCTATAGCTGAAAGTATTCGCACCTCCCGCGCAGGTTTAACCGACCCACGCAAACCGGTGGGTGTATTCTTTATGGTCGGTTCTAGTGGTGTCGGTAAAACTGAAACCGCGATTGCACTTGCAGATATTCTCTACGGTGGAGAACAAAGCATCACCACAATTAATATGTCTGAGTTTAAAGAAGAACATAAAGTATCAATGCTGCTGGGCTCACCTCCTGGTTATGTTGGCTATGGTGAAGGTGGCGTACTAACCGAAGCTGTAAGACGTAAACCACACAGTGTAATTTTATTAGATGAAATGGAAAAAGCCCATCCGGGTGTACAGGATATTTTCTATAACCTCTTTGACAAAGGCACAATTAAAGATGGTGAAGGGCGAGATATTGATTTCCGTAATACCGTTATTATCATGACGTCAAATGCCGCAGAAGAACATATTAGAGCGATTTGTGCGCAAGAAGAAGAAATGCCTGAAGCCGACGTGTTATTGGAAAGTTTTAGACCCGCATTATTACAATACTTTAAACCTGCATTTCTAGGAAGAACCACCGTTATCCCCTACTTCCCATTAAGTGATGATAACTTAATGAAGATTTGTAAAATAAACATGAACAGAATTGAGAAACGAGTCAAAGAACATTATGATGCAACATTCAGTTATGATGAAGATGTGATCTTGCACATCGTTGCCCGTAGCCAGGAAGTTGACACCGGCGCGCGTAACATCGAAAATATCCTGACTCGTACCATGCTACCGGAAATGGCATCAGAATGTTTATCGCGGATGGCGAGCAATGAAGATATATCTAAAATACATGTTAATGTTTCGGAAGAAGGACAGTTTAGTTACGCAATAAGCTAAACATAAATGTAGGTCAGAATCATAACTTCCCTCTAAATAATAAAGGTGAGGTTATTAATCTGACAAACACAAGGAAGACAAATAGGTATGCGAAATTTAGTTGTAAAACACAGATCAGGTGAGTCTTATAAGGTATTACTCCCTCGTGAAAATATACCTCAGCTAAATTTAACACCCGAAAGCTTTTGGAATGAAGGAACTGCTCGTCAATTTATTAGTAGCATTATAGTATCAAATGATTATTGGCGAGATATTGTAAACCAATGTAATTCATCAATGTCATGTTTAACAACTGATGATATTAAAAATCAAGTTAGCTCGTTAATGATGCATGATAAGATTAAATTTTATCCGGTTAAAATAATGGATATAGTTGATCACCCTCCAGAAAAGCGAGCACTTAAACTAAATAATGTACTTTATCGATTTGAACCAAGCAGTTCATTACTTTTCAACAACGTATCTGAAACTAAAAAGTTTAAAAATATTGACGAAGCAACTGAATTTCTATCTGAAATAAGTAACAATGAAGAAAAATTAACCATTATTGCTCACGAATTAAGTATTCAGCTACCCGCAACAGCATCTGTTAACAAAAATGAAATAGCTGATGCGATTTCTCAAGAACTTGTATCTGGTTCTATCGTTATTATAGTTGATAAAACATCATCTCCTCCGTCAAATAACAACGAAACAACCACAGAAAATGGTGCTAATAATAAAGAAGCGGGCTTGGGTACCAGAACTGAAGAAAATGAAGTAACTGAAGAAAAAAAACCACCATGTCAATTGGAGTGGGTATCTGTTGACTGCAGTCATGGCCGTACTGCAGGTATTACATCTAAAACAGAAATTACACCGAATTTAGATGTGATATCTACAGAAACATTAGAATCAGGCTTCGATTTAATAACAGCAGAAATACATGCTAGTGAATTATGTTCTAGCCACAAAAACAATATATTTGGAATATCACAACCACATAAATTCAAATCAAAAGAAGAAAAAAAAGTTCAATTCAAAGTGACTTGTGATAAGTGGGATGTTTCAAACATGTTTGAAAGAATCTGGCTACCGAGTGTTGAACCAAAAACATATAACATATCAATAAAAGAAACCTGTGAAGCACCTGATATATCAATCAAAGATATTAATGTTAATGTATATCCAGACATCAAATGGCATTGGAGTACAACAGTTGATTTTGGCAAGCTAGAGTTTGAACCGGGAAAATCCAAAGTTAAATATAGTGATTTCGATATAGATGGAAACGTAGAATTAATTTATGATGGAAAGAAACACGATGCTAAAGAAAAATATAAAAAATACATCCAAGATCCTTTAGATGGGTTCAAAAAAATATGTGACACTATTTCAACTGTTTTAGAAGTTATAAATGATCCAAAAGCAGCATTAATGCGTATTGGAACACAAACAACAAAGCCTAAACCTAAAGATGGAAAAGACAATAAAGATGGAAATCAAACACACCTAATCATCGATTGGCCAAAACTAAGTATTGATTATGATTCAACTTTAATTGAAAATGAATCTCCAACATACGTAGACCATAAATACAGCATTAAGCTTAAAGCCGATCCTCTACTTGAAATCGATATTCAAGTTGATGTTCTTCAATCAATGATATCTCTTGCCCCTCCTCCTGTTAAATTAGTATTAGAATATGCAAAAGAACGGGTAGAAGGTGAAATAAAAGATGATCAAAAAGTTGGATTTAGAGGCGAGTTAGACATAATATTTACAGTAAAAACAACCGTTAATATTACCGAAAGCGAAATATCAGGCACTCATAATGTTAGTCAACATGATACATCTGTTGCTCCTGTTAAAGGTGAAATAAAAATACCTGCATCATTAAAAGGTGTAATTGATGCGGAAGGAAAATGGTTTATCCTATCATTTAAGGTGAACTATATGATGAAGGGCGATACCGAATGGTCTGGGAATTATGAATTCGGCAGTAATGAAAAAGGAATTTACTTCTCAAATACCGTTGAGTTTAAAGGTATTGATATCACTCTAACTAAATATGAAGAAGTGAAAGCTGAAATTGAAACTGAAAAAGAGTCAACCAAAGAGGTTTCAATTGATGATTTTTACGCAAATGTTGGAGTTGAAACCGATAATGTTGACTCATCAGTTAAATTAAAAGATGGCAACATTGAAGGTGAAGTTACTGTTAAAGCTGAAGAAAATAGACATTGGAGTTGGCTCAAACCAAAAGAAGATGATAAGAAGAAAGATCCAATAAAATATTACATAGTAAAAAATTAAATGAAAAATATAACACTTATTAGCATAATATTAGGTATTGCACTTATGAACACCGTATTCGCAGAAACAAATTATAATAAACCTCAATTCACTCTTGAATTTAATATATATGGCTCAGGAGCCGAAATCTTTTTAAATGATATACCTATATACATTCATGATACAGAAGGGCAAACCATCTCGCAAAAACCCATACCGGAATCTATAATTGATGGGGAAAATATTTTAACCGTTAAAAGTTATCCTTTAAAAAATTCTAGTAATGGTTATGAAGAAGGTGCTTATATTGAAGCTATTATTTCCGTTAGAGAAAAAGGTGAAGCAATTGGAAATACTAAACCAATTATTCAATTAAAAATAAACCCGACTCAAACTGAAGATAAACTATTATCAGGGACAATCTCAGGCCCAGATAACAAATCTGCAACAATTATTAGTCATAATAAAAATATGACCGTTGCCTCTCGTAGCTCTGAAATAAAATCGCCTTTCCCTCGATGGGCATGGCAAGATGGACTATCCATAGATAATACCTCTGAAAATTTCGAGCATCTTCTTGAGAAATACAAGGAAATTTGGACGGCGTTGAACAATAATGATATGGGGAAAACTAAAAGTTTATACGATCCTGCTGCTAAAGAATTTTCACAAGCATATTATTATAACGATAATCAACACGGTCACAGAATAATGAATACAGGTGGCTTAATGGGGGATGATGAATGGGTATTAGCCGATATAAAACAGCTTATCGGGAAAATGAAGTATAAATTAAACATATATGCAAACGGGAAAATCGCTAACATCATTGATCAAGATCAACGTACTCCTATTGTTTACCTAAATACTAAAGTAAAAGCATTAAATATCCAAAAATTTGGATTTTATAAAAATAAATCTGGTGAATGGATAATGATCCGTTAACTTGGAGAAATTGCTATTAAACTCTTAATAATTGCGTATCTGCTAATTGGATTAATAAATATGACAATATCAACTTTGGTGATTTCTTTAATCGTTTAGATATATTGCTATGGGATCTTAAGTTTAAAAACAAAGGTATTTATGAAACAAACTTTGAATATTATTAATAAAAACATAAATATTAATAATTTTATCGTTTATACACCCCCATAAAAAATAAGTGACTAAAGTAATGGGGTTGAGCTACTGTTCAATAAAATAATATTTACTTAATTAACGCATCAACAGAAAAACCTTCTTTTTCAAGAATTTCCCGTAGCTTACGCAACGCTTCAATTTGAATTTGTCGAACACGTTCACGTGTTACCCCTATACTGTTCCCTACTTCTTCTAGTGTAGAAACATCATAGCCGTGCAGGCCAAAACGTCTGGTGACAACTTCACGTTGTTTTTCGGTTAGCTGGCCTAACCAGTTTTCAATATTTTCTTTTACATCATCATCTTGTAACAATGCGACGGGATCTATATTACTTTCATCGGGAATAGCATCAAGTAATGATGATTCAGAATCAGGCCCCATTGGGCTATCGACTGAAGCGGTACGTTCATTTAAACCCAACATACGTTTTACATCTTTAATGGGTTTATCAACCATTTCTGCAATTTCTTCGGGACTGGGCTCATGATCCAACGTTTGAGCAAGGTGTCTTGCGGCACGTAGATAAATATTGATTTCTTTCACTACGTGTATTGGTAACCGAATAGTACGGGTTTGATTCATAATGCCACGTTCAATGGTTTGACGAATCCACCATGTTGCGTAGGTTGAAAAACGAAAGCCACGTTCAGGATCAAATTTTTCAACGGCACGAATTAATCCAAGGTTGCCTTCTTCTATTAAGTCGAGCAGAGCTAAGCCACGATTAAGATAACGACGTGAAATTTTAACGACTAAACGTAGATTACATTCAATCATTTTTTTACGAGAGGCTTCGTCGCCTTTTAAAAGTTTACGTGAGTAGTAAACTTCTTCTTCAGCAGTCAATAAGGGGGAAAAACCAATTTCATTAAGGTATAGGCGTGTAGCATCGAGCTGACTTGCAGAAATAGCTCCAGGTGTGAATTTTTTTTCATCATCGGAAACTTCTTTTTCAACCGTTTCTTCCTCAGCATCTTCTTCATCCAGTAATAAGACGTCTTCTGATTCGGTATTTTCATCGCCTTCGGCGTTGCTATTATTTTTCTTCTTACTTTGTTGCGCCATACTTCTTTTACAACCTTGTAATCTTAGTTAGCGTCGCTTAGGCAATGACCTCAAAGGGTTGATTGGCTTACCATTACGACGAATTTCGAAATGTAATTTCGTTTTTTCTGAACTTGTATTACCCATATCGGCAATTCTTTGTCCTAACTTTACCTTTTCGTTCTCTTTTACAACCACATTTTCTGTGTGGGCATAGGCGCTAAAGTAAGTCTCATTGTGTTTAAGGATAACCAGGTTTCCATATCCACGTAGTCCATTACCCCGATAAACAACTCGCCCCGCTGCTGCGGCCTTTACAGGTTGCCCTTTTCTTCCCACAATATCAATACCACGTCTCCCAGGATCTCGTAGTGAAAAAGTACTTACAACTTTCCCCGTGGTCGGCCATTGCCACTTTAATTTTGCATTCGAAACATAACGAATTTTATTATTAACAGAAACTGGTTTTCGAGCAGGCGATAAAGCTCGGGTTGTAACTTTAGCAGTTTGTTTATTCGTTTTTCTATCACCGCGTATTGGAATAATGCGCAACTTTTGCTTTGGATAAATAGTGTAGGGTCTTCGAATCCGATTCCAACGCGCAACATCTCGATGATCACGTCCATATTCAAAAGCAATAGAATATAAGGTCTCCCCGGGTTTTACCCGGTGATGCGTCACAACTTTACCGAATGTACGCGGAGCTTTATTCTGCCCTTGTTCATGTTTAACAAAACGAAAACAAGCGGAATTTAGCAGCACTAGCAAGCATAAGAAAATGAGCTTGTATGATTTTTGAAACATTTACAAAGTCTAAATTAATTTATGAACAATGTAAGCAATAGCAGCCAAAATGACGACACTCCAACCTATAACATCCATATATTTTCGTAACTTTGCTTCCATGCTTTCCCCACCCCATAACATTAAAGCTGAGACAGCGTAGAAACGTGCTGAGCGAGCAACTATAGAGATAAGAATAAAGGGTAATAACGCCATACTTAATGCGCCGGCGGTAATGGTAAATAATTTATAAGGAATTGGAGAAAAGCCTGCGATAAAAACAATCCAGATACCCCATTCTTCAAACCATAAAATAATTTGTTGATAACGTTCCCAATAACCAATGGTATGAATCCAGGGTTCGAGTACATCCATGGCATAGTAACCAACAATATAACCTGTTATTCCACCAAGAACGGAAAAGAGTGATGCAATAAATGCAAAGTGCCAGGCTTTTTCTGGTTTTGCCAATGACATCGGTGCCAGCATGACATCAACAGGAATGGGGAAAAAGGAAGATTCAGCATAACTCATAGCGGCGAGATAACGTGGGGCATAACGGTGTACAGACCACTTCATTGCTAACTCATACATATGCGAAAACAAGCGCATAATTTACTTCTCCCTTACTAATGGCACGAAACTAACCATATCTAAATCTGTTGTATTTATTGTTTCACCATCACGCTCAATCACGCTTAATCTCTGTAGTGTATTCGCACCATGAGGAATAATCAGGCGACCACCATCAGCTAATTGTTCTATCAATTCAGGTGGGATTTCTTCAGGTGCAGCGGTGGCAATAATGGCATCAAAAGGAGCATGTTGTTGCCAGCCCCAACTTCCATCACTGAGTAAATATCGTATATTAGTTAAACCTAATGCCCTGTGTTTTTGCTTTGCTTGTTCCAATAAAGGGGCAATACGCTCAACGGTAAAGATCTGTTCCACCAAAGGGGCAAGAATCGCTGTTTGGTAACCTGAGCCTGTGCCAATTTCCAGTACGCGTTTCAATGGCCCGGCAGCCAATAATAATTCGGTCATTCTCGCCACAATATAGGGTTGAGAAATCGTTTGACCATGACCAATGGGTAAAGCAGTATCTTCGTAAGAACGGCTGGCTAAAGCCTCGTCTACAAAAATATGCCGAGGGGTCTGGCTCATAACCTGAAGTACATTCTCATCATGGATTCCCTCTTCACGTAATCGCTGAATCAAGCGATCTCGTGTGCGTTGCGAGGTCATACCAATGCCCATTAAGTCATAATTCATATTATAGAATATCTTGCTCGAGCCAGTCTGCAAGCCCATCTCGGGCTTCATGACGCGTTAAATCAACCTGTAATGGCGTTATTGAAACAAAGCCATTATTGAGTGCGTAAAAATCAGTACCTTCTCCAGCATCTTGTTCTGCACCGGGAGGACCCACCCAGTAGATATTTCGACCGCGCGGATCTTGCTCTTTAATCACCGGTTCAGCTTTATGCCGGTGGCCTAATCGAGTCGATTGAATCCCCTTAATCTCATCCCACGGACAATCTGGGACATTTACATTAAGAATGGTATTTGTGGGAAAAGGCGCATGTTTAAGCCGTTTAATGAGAAATCGAGCCACTTGAACCGCGGTGTCGTAATGGGTTAATGGTGCATTGTCAGCATTACTCGCCAGGGAAATAGCGATCGAAGGCAGGCCTAAAAAACGCCCTTCCATTGCAGCAGCAACTGTACCTGAATAGAGGACATCGTCTCCCATATTGGCACCTGCGTTAATTCCTGAAATCACCATGTCCGGCTCATTTTCCAATAATCCAGTGAGTGCTAAGTGAACACAATCCGTTGGCGTACCCGCAACACGAATAACATTTTCAGCAATTTTTTTTGCTCTAATAGGATTATCTAATGTCAGAGAATTACTGGCACCACTACGATCTCGATCTGGAGCAACAAGAATCAGCGAAGCCATATCCGCTAATCCTTCTCTTAAAGCCTGTATTCCAGGTGCTTCTACACCATCATCATTACTAATTAAAATTTGCATACTTATTAAATAACCAACTATAAACGGTACTGGGACCTGCTTAAATCAACTGACCTTAATGGTACACTAAGCACCTAATTACCCATAGTACGAATAGTGTATGTCTAATAAAAAATCAAAACCAGCTGACAAAATAAGCGAACAAGAACAACAATCTTTTCGTGATGAAATGGCTGATGTGCGACCTTTAATTACAGAAAAACGTATTGAGATTGTTAAAAATAAACCATCACCTAAGCCGAGGCATAATCAGGACTATTCTGAGTCAGAAGAATTGACTAATGTGAACATGATGTCTGATCCTGTTGATTTACGAGATGCGGTCGTTGACGATATACTTTTCTTTGCACGTGCAGGTATCCAACAAAAACTACAGAAAAAACTCCGGCGTGGTGAATTACCCATTGAACACGAACTGGATCTTCATGGTTATACCGTAGTTGAAGCTAAAACAGCAATTTATGAGTTTTTTGATGAGTGTAAAAAGCAACATATTCGTTATGTTCATATTATTCATGGCAAAGGCTATCGTTCGGATCAAAAAATTCCTGTATTAAAAACGCATGTTGCTTATTGGTTGCCACAACACAAAGACGTGCTTGCATTTTCATCAGCGCAATCAAAAGATGGCGGTACAGGTGCCATCTATGTTATTTTAAAATCTTCACGTAAATAAAATAAAAAATTATGACTAAAAAAGATACAACTCAACGCTCTTATATGGCTCTTGCTCCGTTAAGTTCTCTTGCGGGAATATTCATTAATCCACTAGCCAGTACTATAACGCCATTTATACTCTTTTTTATATTTCGTACTAGTCGTCCAGCGGTGAGTAAAGTGGCATTACAAACAGCCGATCTCGCTTTCAGTATTCAATTATGGATAATGCTAATTAGTTTGGCATTAATGTTAGGTATTTCATTAGATTGGATTGTTGCAAACGATGCGAAAGAAATGATGGGAACAGCAACATCCGTTATTTTGATACTATTTGTTGTTTCTCTTTTGTTTGCCGTTTACCAGGCTTTTAATGGTCGAAGTTGTACACATATTTTTTCATTCAAAATAGCAGAACGTGTTTTTAATTTAATCAACACTCGAAATTCAGAGAAAAAATAAAAGCAACCTAATGTCTAAGATAAAAATTCACCAAGCCGTGCATTCCCTTTAGGCGATATTTTGTTTACCAATGCTAAAAATAACTCAGCGGTTGCAACAGCATCCTTTAAAGCATTGTGTGCTTTATAGGGTGGTAAATTAAATAATTTTCGCAAGTTAAACAATCTTAAATCACTCCCCTTATACGGCTGATTTTGTCGTTCTAAACTACGCTTCGCTAAATACTGGGTATCGATAACGGGAATAATAAAATTAGTATCATATAACTTCCTGCACATTTTATTTATAAATCCCAACTCAATTTTTGCATTATGAGCCAGCAGCACTTTTCCGCTTAATTGATTAAGTAAAGCCGGAAGCGTTTCTTCAATACTCATTCCACTAGCTGATTGACTATCTGTGATTTGATGAATAACAACACTTGTTTCAGGCAACTCTTTATTGGTATTAATTAACTGGTGAGAACACGATTTCAAATTAACACCTAAATGTTCAATTGCTACCCAACCAATACTCACTATTCTGTCCTTGTTAATATCTAAACCGGTTGTTTCAAAATCAAGAGAAATTATATTTAAGTTAGAAATTAACTCTTTTTTACCTGGAAAAGGTTTCTCCAGGTATTCTTTCATTATTGAGGATTGAGTTTTTTTTAATAATTTCTTTCGCGTGTAATTTTCACCCCAGAATGTAGCCAACATCAGAGCCCCATCCTTGAACCAGGGTAACGGGTTTCAAAAAACTGTTGCATTGTTTTTATTATTGAAAAAGAATCTTTCAAATGATTTTTTTCTAAACCAGTGAGTTCATCCGGAGGTAAGTAGTTATCAGGACTTAAGCCTGATCGTATTTGTTTCGCTTGATGGCGAATACGTAAAGAACCAATATATTCCAAAGCATCAATGAGATTACCATGCATTTCTGCACTCAGCGCATGACACTTAAAGGCAGCATTAAGCCTGTCAACAGTGTTCGTTTCTTTAATACCATTATCTAATGCAATAACTCGCGCTATGTCGACTATAGGAACAACGCCTCGATGTTTAACATCTAATGTATTTTTATGTTTATCATCCTGTACCATGACAAAATTTCTAAAAAAACCTAATGGAGGTTGGTGTGTTAATGCATTACCCACCATATGAGAAATAAAAAACTCATTGTTTTTAGTTTGTTTTAACACAGCATCTTGTAACTGTTCGAATAAAGAAAATTTTCCATAAACAGGCCGGAGATCAAAAAATATACTCGATAACATGAGTGCTTTTGGTTCCGGGCTATTAATCCAGTGAGAAAAATTTTTTAGCCATACTTTTAATGGTTGCCGCCATTGTATATTACTTGCCATTGCATCACCGGGACAATAAATATAACCACAAGCGTCTAGCCCATCACAAACAAAACCAGACAACTTTTTGAAATACTCTTCATCTTCAGGTTTTAATTGATCAGAAATAATGAGTGCATTATCCTGATCAGAATGGGATGTTTGTTCATTACGTGCCTGTGAACCACCTGCAGCCCAAACATAGTCTACGGGTGCAACTCCATATAACTCTTCTGCCAGCACAAGTAAACGAGATGTTATGGCGTCAGTAATTGAAGAAAAAACTTCACCTATGTGTTTCGCTGTCGCACTTGATAATGATAGCTGTAATTGTAACTCGGGTAATTTGGCACTAATTTTCTTTAAAGCATCAACAGAATTTGCTTTATATATATCAGTCGCTATCAATGTTGGATTGGTACTTAAATGCCGAATAACATCTGCTGTTGTTAAAATACCAACAGGTTCATCCCCTTTCATTACAGGTAAATGATGAATCTTGTTTCTTGTCATCAAAAGTAACGCTTCAGAAAGTAATGTTTTATCTAAAACAGTTTCAAGCTTCGTACTCATAACACTGCTAACGGGTTCAGAATAATCAAGCCCTGTTGCAATGCAGCGTATTCGAAGATCTTTATCTGTTAGAAGACCAACTAATTTATCTTTATCTGTCACTAAAATTGACGAGACATGTTGCTCGGACATTATTTTTGCTGCATCCTGAATACTTATAACAGCATCAACAATAACAGGCCGCCGATCTGTCAGGCCACTAACTTCTAAATTCATTGCACTCAAATCACGCATATCTGCTGATTGAGTTAGCTCAACAGCATGACGAAGACGTTCATTAATTGATTGGCTGAATTGACGATTAAAATCTTCAAATTTATTTTGTAATATAACTAATTCTTTATAACTTAGGAGATATACCAAAGTATCCTCAACACAAACTCCTTTTAAATCATTAGAATCTTTATCATCTGCCAGATAAATATCACCTTCAGATAACTTATCTATTAATTGTTCATGTTGATTACGCAGTTCAATTGCGCCCGTACGAATAATATATAAGTTCTTTTCTTTAATTGTTAAATCTGGAAAAACACTACCTTGACGAAAATAACGAATCATTAATTTTTGCGGTAAGTTATTTAATGCCTTCTCATCCAAAACATCAAAAGGCGGATGTAAAGCGATAAAATCTCTAATTTCAATTAATTCTATTTCCATACTTCATCTTATCGCATTATTTGTATAAATAAAAAAACCCCATAAGAATAAATCTTACGGGGTTTTTATTTTTCACAACAAACTAATATTAATGGTCTGCTGCTGCTCCAGCTCCTGCAGGAACACGGATATCTTCAACAAGATGTTGAATATGCTCCGGTACTGGTGCAGTGCATTTAGAAACACCAATTGCAACGGCAAAGTTAGCTAATGCACCAATACAACCAAATGCATTAGGTGAAATGCCAAAGAACCAGTTAGGTGACATACCACCTAAGTATGATGTGCCTGGTATAAACATAATGCCTTTATGTTGGAATACATAAAGCATAGTAATGCTGATACCTGTAATCATACCTGCTACTGCACCCGCACGATTGACCTTCTTAGCAAAGATACCCATCATCAACGCAGGGAAGATAGATGAAGCCGCTAAACCAAAGGCAATCGCAACAGTACCGGCAGCAAAATCGGGTGGATGAAGTCCAAAGTAACCCGCCATCGCTATCGCACCTGCCATGGAAATACGACCCGCCATTAACTCATTTTTCTCTGAAATATCAGGTCTAAAGATACCTTTCAATAAATCATGAGAAATTGAAGATGCAATTGCGAGCAACAAACCTGCTGCAGTTGAAAGTGCAGCCGCTAAGCCACCCGCTACAACTAATGCTATTACCCAGTTAGGTAAGTTTGCGATTTCAGGATTGGCAAGAACCATAATGTCACGATCAACTTTGACCATTTCATTGCCTTTCCAACCAAATGAATCAGCCTTCGCAGCAAAGTCTTTGTTTTTATCGTTATAATACTGAATACGACCATCACCATTCTTGTCTTCAAACTTCAATAAGCCAGTGGCTTCCCAGTTTTTGAACCACTGAGGACGCTGTTCATATTCAAGATTAGCAGTTACTTCACCAACAGGACCTGTTTGAATAGTATTCATAAGATTCAAACGAGCCATAGAACCTACAGCAGGTGCAGTTGTGTACAAGATAGCGATAAAGACCAAAGCCCAACCCGCTGTTGCACGTGCATCTTTTACTTTAGGTACTGTGAAGAAACGAATGATAACGTGAGGTAAACCTGCTGTACCAATCATAAGCGTTAAGGTGTATGCAAACATGTTGAGTTTGCTACCCATTACCTGGGTTGTGTATTCATTAAATCCCAGTTCGGAGACCACCAGATTTAGTTTATCCATCATATAGGTATTACTATCCGCCATGGTACTTAAAATACCTAACTGAGGAATTGGATTACCTGTAATGTTTAATGAGATAAAGACTGCTGGTACGGTATATGCAAAAATTAGTACACAATACTGTGCTATTTGCGTATAGGTAATGCCTTTCATACCACCAAGCACAGAATAAATAAATACGATGCCCATACCAATATAAAGCCCCGTATCATAATCTGTTTCCAGGAATCTTGAGAAAGCTACCCCGATGCCTTTCATTTGACCGATTACATAAGTAATTGAAGCCAAAATTAAGCAGATAACCGCGACGATACGCGCAGTACGCGAATAATAACGTTCACCAATAAATTCAGGAACAGTAAATTTCCCAAACTTACGTAAGTAAGGTGCGAGTAATAACGCTAATAAAACGTAGCCACCTGTCCAGCCCATTAAGAATACGGAAGCACCATAACCATTAAAGGCAATTAAACCTGCCATGGAAATAAATGATGCTGCAGACATCCAGTCGGCTGCAGTAGCCATACCGTTCGCTACAGGATGAATACCTTTTCCTGCAACATAAAATTCACTCGTTGTTGATGCGCGAGCCCAAATGGCGATACCTATATATAAGGCAAAAGTAGAACCAACAAAGAGATAAGTTAAAGTTGTTAACTCCATTATTTATTTCTCCTCTTTGTCTTCATGTACATCATATTTACGATCAAGTGTATTCATTTTTTTGGTATAGACAAAAATCAATACTAAGAACGTATATATAGAACCCTGCTGCGCAAACCAGAAACCCAGTCCTACGCCCCCAATCCGGATCACATTTAATGTATCAACCAGGATAATTCCAAACAAGAATGAGACGGCAAACCATATTGTAAGCAATATAGCGACAAGCCGCAGATTCTCCTTCCAGTAGTCAGATTTATTCATGAAGACTCCCCACTTAGATTTATAGGAAAGTAGGTTCCATTTTTATATTTATTTAGTAGAGATCTACCCCATTTACCATAATTAGAAGTTACTAATATACGATTCTACTAACCTACTTTTAAAATCATTATTCATAATTATGAATAATGATGCGTAAATATAACAACATAATAAATGAAAGCAACATAAACTTTTTAGGGAAATAAATATTAATATATATTAATATAATAAAACACTAAATAACCGGAAATGTTTAAACTCTTATAATTTCACGCAACACTGCTGTTGCATATCCACCTGCAGGTAGAAAAAAGGATAGTTCTAATATTTTATTATTGATGTCGTGGTTCCATTGCAGATCATTAACGGATAAACGTAAAGAGCGACGTTCTTGATCAAGTCTGGCATTTCTTAAACCAAGATCAAAAATTTCAAATTTATCTGGTAATTTACTCTCAAGCTCAGCAACAGTATCTTTTGATAGTAATTCACCTCTACCCCATAGCGGCCCACTTGGATGAATATCATGTTCTTTAAGACGTTGAATAATTTTTTCATCAATATCTGTTGCTAAAAAATAACTATGGCTATTATCAAGTAACATAACATCACCTGCTATACCATCTGCCCATTTATTCATTTCAACTCGTTGAGATAAAACATCATTAAACATGGAAGAGCGCGCTGCAGACAAATAAATTGATCGTTTAAAACGATCTTTTTCACGTTTACCTCCGAACATGATTTTTGCTTTTTCTAAGTTTTGTCCGTCAATACCAAAACGTTGATCACCAAAATAATTTGGTACACCGTCTTGCTGAATAACTTTCATTCTCTGTTCCAGATCTGATGCATCGCCTTCAACATCACGAACAATAAGTGTAAATTGATTACCCGATAAACTACCTCTACGTAGTTTTCGATTGTGTAGTAGGGTATCCAAGACTTCAATATTTTCAGAATTAAGTTGAGACCAATCTGGATCGGGTTTTCCAGGCAACCAAACACTAAACCATTGTGTTGTTATGGCGCGCCTGTCTTTTAAACCTGCATAACTGACATCGACTTTTTTTAAGCCAGCTAATTCAGCAATCTGACGACACAACCAATCTGTATTGGTATCGATCTTTTTAATATGAACTAGAGAATGTTCACCTTCTCCAGTGAAATCAAAAGCGAACCTTTCATCCACTTTAAAATCTGAGAATTCTTTTCGAATAACACCGGTTAAGGAGGGCTTGTTGTAAGCGTAATGGTAGGAAGAGAAATCAAACATATTAAAAAGTTAGTTAAAATCACTATAATAGTTGCTGTTTAAATACCGCGTCGGACTCGTAGTGCCCCACAATAAATATAAAATATGAGGGTAGAAGTCCGACCTACGCAGTTCTATACCAAAAGTACAATAGCGGTAACTGCTATACCTTCGGCGCGCCCTGTAAAACCCATTTTTTCGGTTGTAGTCGCCTTTACGCTGACATTGCTAACTGTGGTAGACATGTCAATCGCAAGAATTTTTCTCATATCTTCAATATGAGCTGCTAGCTTTGGTGCTTGTGCAATTACAGTAATGTCTGCATTACCTAACTTCATACCACCTTCACGTACTTTAATCATCACTTCTTTAAGTAACACACGGCTATCAATGCCTTTATAAGAGTCGTCAGTATCCGGGAAGTGTTTGCCGATGTCTCCCAATGCCATGGCACCAAGTAGAGCATCACATAAAGCATGAATAACAACATCCCCATCCGAATGTGCCTCCATTCCTTTTTCATAAGGAACTTCAACACCACCTAAAATAAGCTTGCCGCCCTCTTTAAATTTATGGGCATCATAACCTTGTCCGATACGCATTATTTTTATCCTATTAATATTTTAATTTTTGCAAAAAGAACGAAGCTAAAACAAGATCTTCGGGACGAGTGATTTTAATATTATCTGCATGCCCTTCAACTAACAAAGGTTGATAACCACTTAATTCAACCGCTGATGCTTCATCGGTAATAACATCATTATTATTTAATGCAGATTCAAGTGCATTCTTTAATAGTGAAAAACGAAACATTTGTGGCGTTAATGCGTGCCATAAATTCTCACGATCAACCGTTTCTTTAATCGTATTATTATCAAAAGAACGCTTCATGGTATCTCGAACAGGTACCGCTAAAATTCCGCCCACATCATGTTCTTTTAAGCTATCAATTAATAATGTTATATCTTCCTGTCTTAGACAAGGACGAGCAGCATCATGTACCAACACCCAATCATCATCAGCTGCTTTATTTTCTAAAAACTTTAAACCATTAAGAACAGAGTCACAACGTTCTTTGCCACCATTAGCGACATGAACTGGTTTTGATAAGTCAAAATCAAGCGCAGGCCAATATTCATCACCTTGCGAAATTGAAACAACAATTTCAGAAATAGCATTATGCTTATCGAACACAGATAAAGTATGCTCGATAATTGTTTTGCTATTCAACTTTAAATATTGTTTAGGGCTATCTGACTCCATGCGCTTGCCAACACCAGCAGCAGGAATAACAACCCAGATTTTTTGTTTTTTATTCATATATAAAATTAAATTATTTCTAATTATCTTAAAATATTTTCACGGATAGTGAGAATCTAGAGAACAAGGCAAAAATCGATGAAAAAGCGGAATGTACAATAAGTACATGAGCATTTTAAAGAGGTTTTTAACGCCGTTATCTAGGTTCTCACTATTCGTGAAGAGGTTTCTCGGTTACAACTTGTATGTATGTCTCACCTTTTTTAATCATACCCAATTCATTTCTGGCTCTTTCTTCAATAGCAGCATCACCTTTTTTCAAATCATTTACTTCAGCCAGGAGAGATTCATTTCGTTGCATGATTTTTTTATTTTCTTTTTCCTGTTCGGTAATGTCTTGTTGTAATCGCCAAACTGTAGCTAGGCTACCTTCACCTATCCAAAGATCATATTGTAAAACGAGAAAAAGAAGGCCAAGTATGACAGCAATAATTCGCATCAACTTTTCCTCCTTTTAATTTAAAAATGATTTCAATTAATTCCCTCCCCATTAAGGGGAGGGTTAGCGAGGGGTGATATATTTTATCCCCTCGACAATTGTTCCTGCATTGTTCTACCTTCGCCCGTCCTTGGGCTCGTCCCCCTAGCCCCCTCCCTGAGGGAGGGGGTATAAAATCAAATTACTTTAAGTTATAGAACGCATCTTTACCTGGATAAATTGCATTTTTACCTAACTGCTCATTAATTCGAATTAACTGATTATATTTAGCAACACGATCAGAACGAGACATTGAACCTGTTTTAATTTGTCCTGCACACGTTGCAACAGCAATATCAGCAATCGTGGTATCTTCTGTTTCACCTGAGCGATGTGAAATAACAGCGGTATAGCCTGCTTTTTTCGCCATATCAATCGCATTGAATGTTTCAGTTAAGGTACCAATTTGATTTACTTTAATCAGAATTGAGTTTGCAATACCTTTATCAATGCCTTCTTTAAAAATTGAGGTGTTAGTTACATATAGATCATCACCCACTAACTGAATTTTTTTACCTAAACGTTCAGTCATTTCTTTCCAGCCATCCCAATCATCTTCAGCCAGACCATCTTCAATACTAATAATAGGATATTTGTTACACCAGTCTTCGAACAAATCAATGAGTTCTGATGAAGATAAAATCTTACCTTCAGATTTTAAATTATATTTACCATCTTCGTAGAATTCACTACTTGCAGCATCAATCGCAATCACGATGTCTTCGCCTGCTTTATAACCGGCTTTATCAATGGCTTCTAGAATAACGGTAATAGCAGCTTCATTCGATGGTAAGTCTGGTGCAAAACCACCTTCATCACCAACGGCTGTATTCATGCCCTGTGCAGACAATACTGACTTTAAAGTATGGAAAACTTCTGAGCCCATACGAATCGCTTCTAAAATATCTTTAGCGCCAACAGGCATGATCATAAATTCTTGTAAATCAACACTATTATCCGCATGCTCGCCACCATTGATAATATTCATCATTGGTACTGGCATTTTAAAATCATCTTCTGTTGATAGATAACGAAAGAGCGGCATATCAAGTTCGTTAGCAGCCGCATGCGCACACGCCATTGAAATGGCAAGTAGTGAATTAGCGCCTAACTTTTCTTTATTATGAGTGCCATCTAATTCAATCATCAAGTTATCAATTGCAGCTTGATCACTGGCATCTTTACCAATTAAATTTTCACGTAATATACCATTCACAAAAGCAACTGCCTTAGTTACACCCTTGCCCATGAACTTGGATTTATCACCATCGCGTAATTCAATTGCTTCACGTGCACCGGTTGATGCACCTGAAGGCACTGCTGCGCGCCCCATTGTGCCTGACTCTAAAATCACATCAGCTTCCACTGTTGGATTTCCACGTGAATCAATAATTTGACGACCAATAATTTCTTTAATAATAGAACTACTTGCTGACATTACTATCTCTCTTTCTTTAATTTTCTAAAATTTAGGTCATTGCGAGGAATTAATAAAAAATATTTTTTTCATTAATAACGCGGCAATCTGATAGTTTATCCCTGATTGTTTACCCAGGTAGACCATGAGATTGCTTCAGTCACTTTGTTTTCGCAATGACAACCTTTTTCGTTATTTAGCTGGCTTTCTTATGCCTAGCCGTGGACATTTTCAACTCGCGCGCCGTTGCAACATAACTTGTGAACAATGGATGTCCATCACGTGGCGTTGAAGTAAATTCAGGATGAAACTGACATGCTATAAACCAGGGGTGTTCTTTAACTTCAACGACTTCAACCAAACTGTCGTCTATTGATGTACCTGCAATATTTAAACCTGCACTCTCTAACTGTTCACGGTAGTTGTTATTGAATTCATAACGATGACGATGACGCTCAATAATGACATCTTTACCATAAAGCTTACGAACATGGCTGTCTGCTTTAAGTTTGCAATCTTGTCCGCCTAAACGCATGGTGCCACCAAGATCAGAGCTTTCATCACGTTTTTCAAGTTGACCTTCAGCAGTTGTCCATTCTGTAATTAAACCAATAACAGGATCTTTTGTTGCTTGTTTAAACTCAGTACTATGTGCATCGGCCAAACCTGCTATGTTTCGAGCATATTCAATAACCGCAACTTGCATACCTAAACAAATCCCAAGGTATGGCACTTTATTTTCACGCGCAAAACGAACCGCTTCAATTTTACCTTCAACACCGCGCAGACCGAAGCCACCCGGAACTAAAATCGCATCCATATCTTCAAGACATGAAGTGCCTGTATTTTCTATATCTTCTGAATCGATATATTTAATTTTCACTTTAGTATGCGTATGCAAACCTGCATGAATTAATGATTCAGATAATGATTTATACGCTTCGGTTAAATCAACATACTTGCCCACCATAGCAACTGTGATTTCATCCGTTGGACTATCCATCGCATCAACAACTGCTTGCCATTCCGATAAGTCTGTAGCAGGAACATCTAAACGAAGTTTATCAACAACGATATCGTCAAGATGTTGTTCTTTGAGTAACAAAGGAATTCTATAAATGGTATCAGCATCAAGCGCCTCGATAACGGCACGCTCTTCAACGTTAGTAAACAAGGCAATTTTTTTTCGTTCACTCATTGGAATTGAGCGTTCAGAACGACAAAGTAAAACATCTGGTTGAATACCAATCGAGCGTAATTCTTTAACAGAGTGTTGTGTTGGCTTGGTTTTAAGTTCACCCGCTGTCGGAATATAAGGCAATAAGGTTAAATGCATGTATAAAACATTGTCATGCCCTAATTCAAACCCCATTTGACGAATAGCTTCGAGGAATGGCAATGATTCAATATCACCCACTGTACCGCCGATTTCTATCATGGCAACATCAGCATCTTCACCATTAATTTTAGAACCAGCATGAATAGAGCGCTTAATCTCGTCAGTAATATGCGGAATAACTTGTACTGTTCCACCCAGGTAATCACCACGACGTTCTTTAGCAATCACTGTTTCGTAAATACGACCCGTAGTGAAATTGTTTGACTGACGCATCGGGGTACGAATAAAACGTTCGTAATGACCTAAATCCAGATCAGTTTCTGCACCATCTTCGGTGACAAAAACTTCACCGTGTTGAAATGGACTCATGGTGCCAGGATCTACATTTATGTAGGGATCCAGTTTCATCATGGTGACTTTTAAGCCGCGGGCTTCGAGAATTGCGGCAAGAGATGCTGAAGCGATGCCTTTGCCCAAAGAAGACACAACACCGCCAGTGATGAAAACAAATTTCGTCATTAATACGCCAAATAATGTGGAGATGATAGCGTGCTCACAATTAAGTAAACATGCCGTTGAATTGAGCCCTATTGTGAGTGTTTTTGCCTTACTTTTCAATCCTTAAGCAGTAAAAATACTAAGCAAAAATCCAGCTATCCTCACCTTCTATCGCAGCATAGGGTTCACAGCAGCAATATCCCAATACCTCCGCCAATTCACCATTTACATAGATTAATGGTACAGAAGCGCGTTGCCACGGAGGAACCTGCCATTCCTGGAAGAGTTTTTTCAGCTGATGAGTCTGTCCCCGTCCTATAGGTCGGCAGGTTTCCCCGCCCTGGCGAAATCGAAGTGAGATTTCTGCATTTTTAAGTTTGCTTTGGCTTAGACCCTCGCCTACGCTGGCTTTTGCCGATAATGTTAATCCAGCACTATTGAGTTCTAATGGTTTCTTTATATCAGTCCAAATCAATACTGTATTATTGTCAGGTTCGATGAGTTTCTCTTGCGCATAAAGTAAACCCTGATAGCGCCTAACTTCTCCACCACGCCAGATAACTTCTGGTTTGGCATCTTCAGCTGCGGTTAACACTTCATCTAAAATTCGCTGTAAGTGAACGGTGTCAGGTAAAGTCAATTCACAGACATCAGCTAACCAATAACGTAAGACATTACGTTGCCGTTTTTCTGATAATTTTACTAACACTGAAATTTTTATTTGGTTATTTTCATAGATATGGTGCCAATCCTGAGAAGCTAATTCAGTTAATAATTGATTGGCATCTGCTTGATGGCTAGCTGTACGTGATAGTGTTTTCTTAAGTGAAGGCCAGCGTGTTTCTAATAACGGCACAACATCATGACGTAAAAAGTTACGATCAAAATCTGTATCAAAATTACTCGGATCATCAATCCAGTTAAGGTTCTGTTCTACTGCATAACTAACAATCTCTTCACGCAAGAAACCTAACATAGGACGACATAACAAACCGAGTGCAAATGATTGTTTTGCTGGCATTGCAGCCAGTCCCTTTACACCTGAACCACGTAATAACTGAATTAATACTGTTTCAGCCTGGTCATCCTGATGATGTGCTAATAATAAGACTTCATTTTTACCAATCAGCTTTTTCCATTCAGCATAACGCGCATGACGAGCCGCTTCTTCTGGGCTAGTTTTTTTCTTACTGGCATCTACACTAATGGCAAGATAAGGAACAGATAGTTGTTCGCAAATGACACGACAATGTTCTTCCCATTCATTCGCTAAAGGACTTAAACCATGGTTTATGTGGATAGCTTTAATTTCAGTTTTAAGCTTAGAACGTAAAGCAACTAAGGAATGTAACAAGACATGAGAATCACACCCACCACTATAAGCAACCCAAAAAACTTTTGCGCTACTATACTGCGTAATATTCTCTTTTAGTAACGCAGTATTAAAACTCATAATTTATTATCGATAGAAATTGAAGCAAAAAATGCCTGCAAGAATTGCAGGCATAGATAAAAACTTATTCAGAATAATTACCATACGCCATTAAGTGCTCATAACGCTGGTCTAATAACTTATCAATTGGGGTGCTTGAAATATTATCCAGGCTCTTAATCAATGCATGTTTTACACTTGAAGCGACAGCATCAATATCACGATGTGCGCCACCTAAAGGTTCAGGGATGATTTCATCAACTAATTGAAGCTCTTTTAAACGTTGTGCAGTTAAACCCATCGCTTCGGCTGCTTCAGTCGCTTTTTCTGCACTGCGCCATAAAATAGTTGCGCAGCCTTCTGGAGAAATAACTGAATAGGTGCTGTATTCCAACATCATTAAACGATCACCAACACCAATGGCTAATGCGCCACCTGAACCACCTTCACCAATAACAGTATTGATAATTGGCGTTTTTAACTCTGACATTTCCAATAAGTTACGTGCAATCGCTTCACTTTGACCACGCTCTTCAGCATCAATCCCGGGATAAGCACCTGGTGTATCAATAAAAGTCAAAACAGGTAATTTAAAACGTTCAGCCATTTTCATCAAACGCAATGCTTTGCGATACCCTTCTGGGCGAGGCATACCAAAATTACGTTTAATCTTTTCTTTTGTATCACGGCCTTTTTGTTGCCCCATAATCATCACTGGGCGGCCTTCTAACCTTGCCATACCACCAACAAGAGCAGGATCATCGGCAAAAGCACGATCACCATGAAGTTCTTCAAAGTCCGTAAAAATACGTTCAACATAATCCATAAAGTATGGACGCTGTGGATGACGAGAAAGTTGAGAAACTTGTGCGGCTTTCAAGTTAGAGAATATTGATTTAGTTAAATCGTGGCTCTTACCTTTAAGGCGCTGGATTTCATCGCCAATATTGATCTCATTGTCTGAGCCGACATAACGCAACTCTTCAATTTTGGCTTCAAGCTCAGCTATGGGTTGTTCGAAATCAAGAAAATTTAAATTCATAGGAAATTCAACGTCTAAGGTTAAGAATATAATGTGATTTTAGCGAATTCTGACAGTGACAACCAGTATTATTGTCACATTTTCATCAAC
This sequence comes from uncultured Thioalkalispiraceae bacterium, assembly GCA_964605385.1. Taxonomy (GTDB): domain Bacteria; phylum Pseudomonadota; class Gammaproteobacteria; order UBA6429; family Thiohalophilaceae; genus JAGLTQ01. The sequence goes on along the minus strand of CAZSCK010000016.1, from coordinate 9,149 downwards.
TTTATGCTTTTTTCCCTGCTGTATAAGATTCATACATTGCGGCTGAAACCACAATTAAACCACCTATCACCGTCGAAAATTCTGACCATTCACCCAATAAAAGCGCAGCAAAAACAGTGGCATAAACAACCTGAATGCAGGCCACCAAACTCACTGTTTTTGCTTTTAGATTCAATAAGCTAAAAGCAAACAGCGTATGTGGCACTGCGGTAAAAAACACACCTAATATTAATAGCTGCCCCCATTGAATTGTTGTTACTTCAGGAATCATCTCAAACGAAAATGGCAGCAAGACAAGAAACGTAACCAGGGTTTGATAAAATAAACTATGACGTGCTGTGTAACCTTTAAAATAATGCCCTTGAATAATATTTCTTAGCGCAAAAAATAACGCTGATAAGATGCCCCATAAAATACCTTGTGTTGTTTCATTGCTTATTGAAAATTCAGGCACTAATAAATAAATACCAAACAAAACCGTCAATGCACTTATTACATCTTTAATATGCGGTCGTTCCCCATGAAATAATGGCTCAAGAAAAACGGTCATCACTGGAAAAGTATAAAGTGCAATCACCCCCACCGCCACACTTGAAACTTGCATGGCATGAAAATACGTTACCCAATGTAATGCGAGTAACACACCCAATAAAATAACAATGCCATAGTCTTTTGTTTGAGATAGTTTTATTGATTTTTTTTGCCAAAAGAAAATGGCAAGAATTACAAATGCAGCAAAAATACTGCGTAACAATGTAATCTCTAGTGCTGTTAAAGAAATGAGTTTAGAAAATAACGCAGTTAAACCAAAAATTAAAACTGCGGAGTGAACGGCTAAAAGACCTTTAAAAGAATCTTTCATATTTAATAAATGATGTTAATTTTATTTTCACCCATAGACTCACGTAAGCGATTTAACAATTCATCTGTCGGGTGAACTCGCCATTCTTCACCCAGTGGTATTTCTGCACTGGCATCACCTTTGTGATAATCAACCACCACAGGGCAAGAACCTTCTTTAAAGGGCGTTAAGACACGTTGCAAATCACTTATAAAGCCATTAGCTGCATGAGAGTGATCAACTGTCACCATTAAATTTTTGGCGAAACGTTCTCGTGCCTGACTTATGTCATAAATTTCTTTGGCGCGCATTTTAAAACCACCTGAATAGTCATCAATGCTGACTTCAACACTAGCAACAATGAGTTTATCTTTTGCCAGGTTTTCACGGTTAGCATTAAACTCTTCAGAGAACACCGCCATTTCCATTCGACCACTGCGATCGTCTAACGTTAAGAATGCCATTTTATCGCCACGTTTAGTTGTCATCACACGCATACCAATCACTAAACCGGCAACAATAACGGTTTGATTTTTAGTGGGTTTCATTTCAGATAAACGACCGCTGACTATTTGTTTTAGCTCAGGCAAGTAACGGTTAATCGGGTGACCGGTTAAATATAAACCCAGTGTTGCTTTTTCATTAGTTAAACGAAGTTCTTCACTCCAGTCTTTTTGTACGGTATAACTTTCGGGGCCACTTGCATTACCATCTTCATCAGGCTCTGCTGCCATACCAAACATATCTTGTATGCCCGCTTGGGCATCGCGTGATTTTTGATCGGCGATTTTTAATGCATCCGGTAAGGTTGCCATGATGGTTGAACGATGTTGTTCAAATACATCCATAGCACCTGCCATGGTTAAGCCTTCTAAGGTACGACGGTTAACTTTACGTAAGTCAACACGCTGACAGAAATCAAACAGCGTTTTAAATTCACCATTCTTTTCACGTTCTTCAATAACACCATCAATTGCGGCTTCACCAACACCTTTAATTGCACCAAGACCATATATAATAGTGCCATCATCAACAGTGAATTGATGTTTACAGAGGTTAACATTAGGTGGGGCAACCTTTAGTTTCATTTCATTGCAGTCATCAATCAAGGTAACCACTTTGTCGGTGTTATCCATATCCGCAGACAATACAGCAGCCATAAATTCAGAAGGATAATGTGCTTTTAACCACGCGGTTTGATATGAAACTAATGCATACGCCGCAGAGTGAGACTTATTAAAACCATAACCAGCAAACTTTTCCATCAAATCAAAAATGTAGGTTGCGGTTTTCTCATCAACATCACGTGCCACTGCACCTTTGGTAAACACCTCACGTTGCTTTGCCATTTCTTCGGGTTTTTTCTTACCCATGGCACGACGTAACATATCTGCTGCACCTAATGAATAATTTGCTAACACTTGCGCAATTTGCATTACTTGCTCTTGATACAAAATAACACCGTAGGTTGGCTTTAATATTGATTCAAGATCAGGGTGTGGATAAACAACACGAGCGCGACCATGCTTACGATTAACAAAGTCATCTACCATACCTGAACCTAATGGTCCCGGTCTAAACAAGGCCACTAGTGCAATGATGTCTTCAAAGTTACCTGGTTGCAGACGCGTGATGAGATCTTTCATGCCGCGTGATTCAAGCTGGAATACTGCCGTGGTGTTTGCTGCTTTTAATAAATCAAACGTGGCTTCACAATCAAGCGGAATATCTTCAATAACAAGAAATTCTTCACCTTTGGTTTTTTTAATGCCATTAATGGTTTTGACTGCCCAATCAACAATGGTTAATGTTCTTAGACCTAAGAAATCGAATTTGACTAAGCCAACAGCTTCAACATCATCTTTATCAAACTGGCTAACTAGATTAGAAGCATCTTCTTCACAATATAAAGGTGTGAAGTCAGTCAACTTTGAAGGCGAGATAACAACACCACCTGCATGTTTACCCGCGTTACGTATAATACCTTCTAATGATTTTGCTAAATCTATCAGCCCTGCAACATCTTCATCTTCATTATAAAGTTCAAGCAGTTGTGGTTCTTGTTCTAGCGCTTTATCTAAGGTGATACCAATTTCAAAGGGGATTAGTTTTGCAATGCGATCAACAAAACCATAGGGGTGACTTAAGACACGACCGACATCACGTATAACCGCTTTTGCTGCCATCGTACCATAAGTAATAATTTGTGAAACTTTATCGCGACCATAGGTACGCGCAACATAATCTATAACACGATCACGTCCATCCATACAGAAATCGACATCGAAATCCGGCATAGAGAGACGTTCTGGATTTAAGAAACGTTCGAATAATAACTCATATTTAATTGGATCAAGATCCGTAATCGTTAAGGCATAGGCAACAATAGAACCCGCACCTGAACCACGACCAGGGCCGACCGGCACATCATTTTCTTTAGCCCAGCGAATAAAGTCGGCAACAATTAAAAAGTAACCAGGAAACTTCATATTGTTAATAACATCAAGTTCAACTTGCAGACGTGCATAATATTCTTTACGTATTTCTTCGTAGTCATCTGCATTAACATCAAACAGTTGATGTAAACGTTTCTCTAAACCTTTGCGCGACTCTTCTTCTAAAAATTGCTCAATGGTTAAACCATCAGGAATGGGGAAGTCAGGTAAATAGTTTTTACCTAAGGTTAATGTTACCGTGCAGCGTTTTGCGATTTCAATGGTATTTTCTATTGCCGAAGGAATATCTTTAAACAATTCAAGCATTTCTTCTGCAGAACGCAAATACTGTTGCTCGCTATAAAGCTTGGGGCGACGGGGATCATCCAGGGTGCGACCGTCATGAATACAAACGCGTGCTTCATGAGCATCAAAGTCTTCTGTTGAAATAAAACGCACTTCGTTTGTTGCCACCACAGGCACATCATGTTTAATCGCGAGATCAACTGCAGCATGTAAATAGTCTTCTTCGTTCTCTCTGCCTGTGCGTTGCAGCTCAAGATAGAAATTATTGGGGAAAAGCTGGCACCAATCATTTAAACGAGATGATGCAAGCTGAGCATTTTCACTTAATAAAGCGAGGCCAACATCACCTAAACGACCACCCGATAAGGCAATCAAACCTTCGGTCTGCCCGGTAAACCAACTCTTTTGCAACATTGGAATACCGCGATGTTGACCTTCGGTATAACCTCTGGAAACTAACTCTGTGAGGTTGAGATAACCCGCATTATTAATACACAACAACGTCAACTTAGTCGGTTGGGTTGGGTCATCTTCACTGCTCACCCAGCAATCAACACCAATAATGGGTTTTACGCCCGCAGCCTGACAGGCACGATAAAACTTCACCAGTGCGAACATATTGCTCTGATCTGTCACCGCAACCGCAGGCATACCCAACTCTGCCACCGCATTTGCAAGCGGCTTTATCCGTACAACCCCATCAACAATGGAATATTCGGTGTGCAGGGAAAGATGTACAAACGATTCAGGCATTAGGGTAGTTTGAGATTTATTGAGGTGTTACGCAAGATGAAAAACAGGTTAAATTTTGAGCTATTCTGAACTGGCTAAAACCTTTTTCACAGGCCCAAAAGTACGACGATGAATTTTGGTAACGCCTAATTCATGCAAAGCTTCAATATGAAGCTTGGTGGGATAACCTTTATGCTTAGCTAAGCCATAACCGGGATAAATACTGTCCATTTCAATCATTTCATGATCCCGGGCAACTTTTGCGATAATTGAGGCGGCACTGATACAAGGCACTCTATCATCACCTTTAACGACGGCCTCAGCATTGATGGTCAAATCCGCGGGGATTTTATTGCCATCGATCATCACAAAATCAGGTTGCTGCTTGAGCTCTGAAACTGAAATACTCATGGCTCGTAAACTGCCCTGCAATATGTTGATTTCATCGATAACATCGACATCAACACGCGAAATAGCCCAAGCAAGGGCTTTTTCCTTGATTTCTTGAGCCAGTACTTCTCGACGTTTTTCTGTGAGTTTTTTCGAGTCCATCAAACCTTCAATCGGTTGATCAGGGTCGAGAATCACTGCTGCTGCGACAACAGGACCCGCTAATGGGCCTCGCCCAACTTCGTCAACCCCAGCAACAAACTGACCACGATCTGCCCAGTCAAGAATCGGAGGAAGAGATTGTTTTTTAACCATTAATTTGATGCCTGCGCTATTTAGATAGGTGGCTAGCATACTCCAACAATCATCCATAATGCTATGATTTTTAATTCCATTATTGTGGCGGTCATTTAGGCGCTATCTTGTTGATTTTAAAATAGGGGAATGCGATCATAACGCCTGTCGCACTTTGATTATTTGAGTGTTTCGCTGGTTTATTTTAGTAATTTGAAGCGCTGAAAACCCCCACTATTCGGACACAATCGGAAAAGCAATGAACAAAATTAAAACTGCCGTCATTGGCGTAGGTTATCTCGGTAAATTTCACGCCCAAAAATATGCCCAACTCGAGTCATCTGAACTTGTTGCTGTGTGTGATGCCAGTTTAGAAGTTGCACAGGCCATCGCAAATGAACATGATGTCCCTGCTTTTACTGAGTACAAAGAACTCATTGGTAAAGTTGATGCAGTCAGTATTGTTGTCCCCACTCAAAAACATTATGAAGTTGCTAAAGTCTTTCTTGAAAATGGTGTTCATGTTTTATTAGAAAAACCCATTACCTCAACGGTTGAAGAAGCCGAAGAACTGGTCAAAATTGCAAATGAACATAAATGTGTATTTCAAATCGGCCACTTAGAACGTTTTAATCCTGCCGTACTCGCATTAGAAGACGAACTAGAACAACCTTTGTTTATTGAATCAAATCGAATCGCACCATTTAACCCGCGCGGTGCTGACGTCAACGTTGTTCTTGATTTAATGATTCACGACATTGATATTATTTTAGATTTTGCTCGTTCACCGGTTAAACATATTGCTGCAAATGGCGTTGCTGTTATTTCTAAAGAAATTGATATTGCCAATGCACGTATCACTTTTGAAAATGGATGCGTCGCAAACGTAACAGCAAGCCGTGTTAGCATGAAGAGTGAACGTATTATGCGTATCTTCCAACACGATGCTTATATTTCTATCGATTTCCAGAACAAAAAACTCGCTATTCACAACAAAGGGGATGGTGAGATGTATCCAGGCATTGCCAATATCGAAAGCAATAAACGTACCTTTGAACAAGGTGATGCGTTATACAGCGAAATTGAAGCTTTTCTAAATTCAATTGCAACCAATACTCCACCTATTGTTAGTGGTAAAGCAGGTTTACTTGCATTACAAACAGCGAGCAAGATCAGTGAGTTGTTGGGTACAGCTTAATAACTACACCGCGAATTACAACACCATGAATAACGAACATAATAATTTTTACGGAGTATTTTGATATGATCCCAATGGTTGATCTCAAGTTACAATATAATAATCTTAAAGAAGAGATTGATACTAAAATTATCGAAGCACTCGGTAAAACTCAATTTATTCTAGGCCCAAATGTACAAACATTTGAAAAAGAAGCCGCAGCACATCTTGGTGTTAAACATGCTTTAACTTGTGCTTCCGGTACAGATGCTTTACACCTTGCTCTACTTGCTGCAGGTATTGGTGAAGGTGATGAAGTTATTACAACTTCGTTTACTTTTATCGCAACCGCTGAAGCTATTTGTTATGTTGGCGCTACTCCCGTTTATGTTGATATTAAAGCAGACACTTTAAATATTGATGCAGACTTAATTGAAGCAGCCATTACTGAAAAAACACGCGCCATTATTCCTGTTCATATTTTTGGTCAACCTGCAGACATGGATAAAATCATGGCGGTTGCAAAAAAACATAATCTGCTCGTTATTGAAGATTGTGCTCAATCTTATGGTGCAAAAATCGGAAATGAAATCACAGGTGGAATTGGCTTAGCAGGTTGTCATAGTTTCTTTCCAAGTAAAAACCTTGGCTGCTATGGTGATGGTGGTATGGTTACCACTAACGATGATACTATTGCTGAACAAATTAAAATTTATCGCAACCATGGCAGTAGCGAACGTTATCACCATGATGTGATTGGTTATAATAGTCGCTTAGATGAACTTCAAGCAGTTATATTGCGCGTCAAACTTCAATACATTGACGAATATAATAAAGAACGTCGTCGTGTTGCACATAGTTATAGCGAACAACTTAAAGATGTCGTTACAGTACCCTTTGAAGATGGCATTGGTACTCATGTCTATCACCAATACACTGTGTTGACCAATAAACGTGATGCGATAATGCCTGCGCTATCCGCAAAAGAAATAGGTAATGCGATATATTACCCTATTCCTTTACATCAACAAAAAGCTTTTGAAAAAACATGTGCTGGTGTTTCTCTTCCTGTTACTGAAGACACAATTAAACATTGTATGTCGTTACCTGTCTTCCCTGAAATGACTGAAGAGCAAATCAAACTGGTTTGTGACACGATTCAATCAGCTGTTTAATTTATAGCATCGAGAAAAATAACTAATGAAACGAGTCATGATTATTGCCGGAGAAGCATCTGGTGATTTACATGCAGCCAAACTGGTTCGTGAAGTCAAAGAAAAAAATACTGACATCTCATTCTACGGTATTGGTGGAACCAATATGGTTGAGGCTGGCGTTGAAGCGCTAGTCGATTCAGCGGATCTTGCTGTTGTTGGATTATTTGAAGTCTTAGCCCATTGGAATACCATTAGTGGTGCATTAAAAAAAATGCAACATTTACTGCGTACTGAGCCACCTGATCTATTAGTCTTAACTGATTATCCAGACTTCAACTTACGCTTAGCTAAAACCGCAAAAGAATGTGGCATTAAAGTGCTTTATTATATTAGCCCCCAGGTCTGGGCATGGCGACAAAAGCGTGTTTTCAAAATCCGTAAGCTGGTCGATATGATGGCGGTTGTTTTTCCTTTCGAAGAAACCTTTTATAAAAAATATGATGTGCCAGTACGTTTTGTTGGTCATCCATTAGTTGACGAAATTCACATATCCGCAGATCAAAAAACATTGCGTGAAGAATTTTTACTCGATAATGATAAACCCGTTATAGGTTTATTCCCAGGTAGTCGGCATAGCGAAATAAAGCGTTTGTTACCGATTATTGTAGAGAGCGCAAAACAGATCATTAAAGAAAAACCCGATGCACAATTTGTTATACCTGTTGCATCAACACTAAAAGAAGAAGATATATTACCGTACTTTAATGACGTTGAACTTGATATGCGAATTATCAGCCAACGAAGTCATGATGTTATGAGCGTATGTGATGCCGTTATCACTGTATCTGGCACCGTAACACTTGAACTTGCTTTACTGCAAATACCCATGGTGGTTATAAACAAGATCGGAAAATTAAGCTACTACATTGTCACTCGAACATTAAAACTCGACCATATTGCATTGTGTAATATTGTTGCCAATAAACGAGTTGTTCCTGAGTTAATTCAAGATGATGCAACAGCAGATAAAATAACTCACTCGCTGCTTGAATTATTAGATAACGATGGAGAACGCAACAAAATAATTTCTGAATTTAGAACCATAGAAGATAAACTTTCGAATAAAGCAACGAAAACGGAACTCAGTGATATTTTAATTGATATGCTTAAAGATAAAATATAATCAATCTATTTTAAACTGGCATTGAACATAACCACTCTGACAGGAAAAAGTAATTAATTTGCCTTCAATCACAATTTTCTTATCACCCATATTATTATAGGCTTCATCCTTGTAAGAAAGTGCATCTACCAGTTTAAAATTATTCCCGTTTACTTCGCATAAAAATGAAACACCTCTTTCTTTATAGCCTTTAATAAAATTATAAATTCTTTTTGCTGACCATAAAGTACTGACCGTGTAATCACCTTCAGCTGGATATGTCTGATAACTACTTAAAGTATTATTCTGGGCTACTTCATGGATATTATTTTTACTAACATCATCTAAAAAATCTAAAATTAATTTACTACCTGTACTCGCAAGTAAATTAGTTGCCTCATATTTATTAATCCCATCATGCATTTCTACTTTTCTTTGAGAAAGTATTTTTCCAGTATCAAATTCAGAGATCGCACAATGTAAAGTAATACCAAAATTACTGGTTCCCTTACGAAACTGCCAAAATAATGGAGTTGAACCTCGAAAACACGGTAACAATGATGGGTGCCGGTTAAAAGCACCCATTTTTGCTACTGATGTAATAGATTGAGAAATTAAGCGGGCATAACAAGAAACTAAAATAATATCGGGCTGA